>NC_014120.1:0-489136 GCF_000092885.1 Paraburkholderia atlantica
TTCCGCCGAGCGAACCTTTACGAGCCATCCAAAGTGTCACTTGAGTGCCACTTTGCCCCTCATCCTGGAAAAACGGAGTCAACTTGAAAACTTCTGTCTTCGCTGTCGACGTCGGCTACGGCAACACGAAATCTGCACTGCGCGCGGCGAGCGGGAGCATCGCCACCGGCATGCACCCGTCTCTGGCTCCCCTCGCAGCCAGCCGCACCCTATCCGGTTATGGTGAAAGCGTTCTCACGTCCCGGAAGGTCGCGACGATTGTCATCGACCAGATCGAGTACGAGGTCGGGCCAGACGTTTCCCTGACCGCTGCCTACGGCAACACCGGTCGCGCCCTATCGAACGACTACGTTCTGTCGGACAACTATGCGGCACTTCTAATGGGTTCCATCCACTTCGCGGGTCTAACGCATATCGAACGCCTGGTGCTTGGCCTGCCCGTCCATAACATGAAGAAGTATTCCGGCGCCTTGCGCGATCGCTTTACCGGAACCTTTGACTATGGCCCGGGCCGCGTCACTGTTGACAAGGTAGTGGTCATCCCACAGCCGCTCGGCTCCCTCGTGGCCGCATCAACCAATCGTCAGAACGAGTTCGGTCGGGACAGCGCGCATCTTGTCATCGACGTCGGCTATTTCACGACCGACTGGGTCTATGCGAACGGCTTCACAATGGACGACAAGCGCAGCGACGGTATCCCCGGCGGCGCATCGCAGATTTACCAGCGCATCGCGGCACTCATCTCGCGCGACCAGGATGATCAGGTGGAGGACATCGAACGCATTGACAAGGCTTTGCGCGAGCGCAAGCCGTTCTTCTTCTATGGAAATGACATCGACCTTGATCCATACCTCGAACAGTCGCAACCGGTCATCGCTGGTGTCGTCAAGGAGATGCAAAACAACGTTGGCCAGCTCACCAACGTCCGCTCGATCATTCTGTCTGGCGGCGGTGGTGCGTTGTATGCGCCTGCGATCCGCAAGGCGTTCCCGCGCGTGACACTCGAAATCATCGACTCGCCCTGCACGGCAAACGTCAAAGGCTTCCTGATCGTTGGCGAGGCCGGGCTCGCCCGCGAACGCACGGCCGCCGCGAAAGCATGAACGAAAAATTCAGAATGAAGCTGGTCATCGACGAGGTGACCACACCGGCCCTCCATGCGCGATTGAGCGCGGCCGGTTCAGCACGACAGCGCGCAACGATCCTGAGGCTACTCGCAGAGTCCGCGCTTCAGGGCGCGGGCACGCCTGATAGCCGCCCGGTGGCGATGTCTGAGGCTTCCGACACACTAGCGTCACGCTTGCATTCTGCTTCATCCCTTGCCGCGATTGAGTCATCCAGCGAGGCCAGACAATCGGTCGGCAGAACAGAGCAACCGGTCAACGAAGCGGAGGCCAAAGAAGCGCACAACGTCGAGGACATCGCCGACCAGTTTGCCGCTTTCCTTTGACTTGACTTCTGTGTCGTGATGCGAAGATGGGTTATCGCATCGGTGTGTTCATGGCGCGCCGCGCCTTGCACCGGTGCAACATTAACTGGAGGTTGTATGCTGGAACTGATCGAAATCGTCCGCGGCGGGCTGCCGCTCGGCGAACTGCGTACGTGGGTGTTTTTTGCGACGGCCGCGGCCACCGGCATCGCAGGCTGGTACAGCTACGATGTGCTCGTGTGGTACACGAACCGGAAGAAGGATGCTCAGTAATGGACCCGATCGAACGTCCGACCGACTATTACAGCAGGTTCATGGCGCTGCCGTTCTTCGCACGCCGCGCGATCATCTTTGTGGCGTCGGTCGCCCTGTGGTGGTTCGCCGCGATGCTCGCGAGCAAGCACGTGGTGGACATGGACCTCTGCGTCATACTGCTGATCACGGGCGCGGCTGGCGCGGTGTGGTCGAGCGAAATCTGGCGCCTGTGGAAGGTCTTCGCTATCGTTGTAGTGGTATGCCTGGCCATCCTGAAGTCCTGAAATTGGCGAAACGCGCAGACGAAAAAAAACGGCTCCCCCAATATCCTGGGGGAGCCGTTTCTCCATACCGATCAGTGCGGCCGGGGAGCCGCGGTAACAAGTAGACGGCGGGCGCAAAAGTCCCACGCTTCATCAAAACTCTGGTCACGGCTAGCGTATTGCGTATTGCCCGCGGCCTTCCGGTCAATCACATCAAAGGCCACTGCTTCGGACTTGACGACCGGCTGACGTCCGCCTTCGGCACCGTTCGTAGCAACGATCGCGAACCCACCCACGAGAACCTGGAACGAGCGCATTTTCTTCTCCAGAAAAATAGCCCGACGAGATATTCCCCGGCGGGGAATATCCCCACCGGGCAAGATTAAAGAGGTGCGGCGAAAGCCGCGCTTACTGCAATGCTTCTGCGAGTTGAGCAGCCTTCACACCGCCGCGACAGTTCTCCGTCGACGGCACCGCATTCGCGCACCGTGCAACCCACTCGTCAGCGAAGTCGGTTCCGCGTACACGCGGCCGGTGAACGATGGCCGTGAACCCTTCGGCTCTCAGACGCTTCGCGAGCTCGACGCCACCTGCGACGCCGACGGACTTGCCGGTCTTTGGATCGACCGCATCGAAATCAACGAAGATGTGCACGACGCGAATACCCAGGCCTTCCGGCACAACGAACTGACGCAGCAGACCGATGTTCAGGCAGTACCACGTCGGCACACCAAACAGCATGTGCGCAGCACAGGCCGTCTCGAGCCCCTCGGCGACACCGATTTCGCCATTGACTGGCTCCATCAGGCGCACTGCTCCGCCCGCAAGCGGATTGAGCGTCATGTCGTTGAGTTTCGGGTCAAGGATTTCGCCCTCGGCCGACACGATCCGCGCCTTTGCAGGCGTCGATCGTTCCAGAAATGTCCGGTGCAGCGTACCCAGACGTCCATCGGGCAATTCGAACCGCGCGAGGATGCCCGGCCAGCTGCCGATCACCTTCTTCTCGTGCCGGTACTCGAGCATGCCGAGCCGCAGCGCCGGCGAAGGTGCAACGCGCAGGCCAGGCACGCGGGCGCCCAGGTAGCGCATCACAAGGTCGCCCGCCGACAGTGGTTTTGCAGCATCCCACATCGAGCTCAGACGCCTGGCAGTGAACTCCGGGCTTGCCTTACGCTTCGGCTTTGGTGCTTCAGCTGTGCGAGCAGCGCGGATTGCCCGCGGCGCAGAACCACCGTCGATCTCGCGCATCAGCCGGTACAGCCCCATCCGGTTGACACGTGTGATCAGCTGAAGGCCGTCGCCCGCCATCACGTCGCCGTTGTTGCAATGGCGGCATACCCAGTCGCCTCGCCCACGCCTGTTGTCGTAGGTGAACCGATCGTCGCCGCCGCAAACGGGACACGCACACGCCTTGCCGGTCAATCGGTCAGCAGGCACGCCATAGCTCACGAGGAGCGAGATCCATTGCTCCGGGGAGCGAGTGAACTCCTTCAGCTTGCGCTGTAGCCACGTGTACTGCTCGGGCGTGAGTTCCCTTCCATTCAAACTCATAGTCACTCTCCTTTGCGGAAGTGGGTTAGGTCGGTGCCTGAGACAGGCGTAAGAACGCGTGCTCAAAAAAGCGGTCCGCGCGCTGCGGGCGGCTTTTTTCAGCAGACGTGCTGGCTGGATAGAAATAGAAGACAGGCGCGAACGGCCGTTGCAGAAGATCCGTCGCACGACACGCCCGAAGGCGTGTCGGTGCGAAGGTGAGGTGTTACGGGGGAAGAATTGGAAGAGCGGTGAGCCTTTCCGGGATCAGATGATCGACCACGCCGAGCGGGTGTGAAAACCCAGGAACGGAATGTCGTCATCCATCTCATCGAAGCCGCCACCACGCGGAGCACCGCCACCGCCATGAGACGGCTGCGGAGGTTGCGCGCGGGTGCCAATATTGTCCGGCGCACGCGATTCACTGGAACGCGAGGCCGGCGCTGGCCGGCTGGCCCGCGAGCCACCACGCTGTTCGAAGTCACCGCCGCTGTCGCTGCTGCTGCGGCCGCCGAGCATCTGCATCTGTTCCGCGACGATCTCGGTCGAGTAACGATCGGTGCCGTCCTGCGCCTGCCACTTGCGCGTGCGGATGCGCCCTTCGAGGTACACCGACGAGCCCTTCTTCAGATACTCGGACACGATTTCGGCGAGGCGCCCGAAGAACGAGACCCGGTGCCACTCGGTCGCTTCCTTCATCTCGCCTGAGGCCTTGTCCTTATAGCGATCGGTCGTCGCAAGACGGATGTTTGCCACAGCGTCGCCGCTTGGAAGATATCGAACTTCAGGGTCTGCGCCGAGGTTGCCGACGAGAATTACCTTGTTGACTGATGCCATTCTTGATTCCTCTATTTAGTAATTGACCATAGCCACTTGTCCCACATGATCTGTTTGCCTTCGACCATGACCGGACTGCCATCGCTACGGAATGCCGGGACCTTGATCTTGCGCAGGCGCCGCACTGAAACAACATCACCGACGACGCAGTGACATTCCGCGATTGCGTCCTTCAGGCCTTCACCCTGAAGCGTTCGCTCGCCTGTCGTCGTGTCGATGTGCATGGCGAATGACTTGTAAAAGCGCCCGGGCTTGTTGCGATCCGGGAACCGCTCTTCTCCCCAGGACAGGATGCGCCCCATCACGGCGGCGTCATTCGACTCCCCTCGCGTTCGGGCGCGCGTGGCGCTGCCGCGTGCGGGCCGGTCGTCATCGCCACTCACGTGCGAAGCAGCAAGCCCAGCTTCAGGGGTCGGCGCTTCATTCGGGTCACGTGGCTCCGACTTCGGGATGTTGAGTGATGTGCTGCCCCCCGATGTGCTGCCCCCACGAATCGCGGTGACGATCGCATCCTTGAGCGTGCAACGATGAGAAGCTACCTGTGACCAGTGGGGAGCGAGATCGGGCACGATCTTCAGGCCGAACTCGGTTTCCTCGGTGTGGTCATCGAAGGCGGGGATGAACTCAACAATGTGATCGCCCTCGTCGACGAACAGGTGCGGCGTGTCACCGATCGTCACCACCGTTTCGTTTGCCGCTCCCTGCCCTATCTCGTGCGGCACACTGATGCTACCGGTCGGGTGAGCCGCGGGCGTCTGGACAGGTGCGGCCGGTGCGCTGGCCTGAGGTAACGGTGAGGTGGGTTGTGCGGTGGATTTGCCGGGGAAAAGGTCCGCGAGTACGCGGGTAAGGAGTGATCCAGCGTTTGCCATGCTGCCTCCTAGAGCAACGTGCCGAAGCACATGCGTTGCAGCTCGCGCAGATCGTGTGCCAGCAGCGGCGTGTCCAGTATCGCGTCCTGCAGAATCTCGTGATTAACGCCGCTGACCCCGCACACAAAGAGATACGGCAGCGCACCATCCCAATATCCCATGATCCAGCCCAGGGTCGCGCGGTAGTCGTCGACGTCGAGCTTGCGGTTACACAGACGGTCGGACAACAGGGCCGCGCAATCCATCAGCGACTCGGGCATGGTATCGCCGCGACGGCTGTCACTTGCGAAAGAGATCAGGGCGTCGACCATCCTGTCGCGAACCGTTGCGCTCCAGAACTGCGGATCGGGAAGAGGGTCAGGCCGGGGGGTAGTGACGAGAACCGGCGAGGAATCGCCGAACATGTCCAGCTGCCAGGCAGCCACATGCGTTTCCATGGATTGCTCCGGTATCTGGCCGGCAACCCAATGACCCGTAACCGGGAATGGATTCCCGGCATGGGTTGAGGTGCCGTCACCGAGGGCATAAGCCCAGGGTGACGGTATGTGGTTAAGGCACCCGGTTACTGGGTACCGGTTTTGAACGGAACAACGACAGCCGATTTTGCATATTGCTTCATCGGTGCCGGTTGAGCAGCCGGGTCGTTCGCAGCCGCCGTTGCGTGTGCAACGGCAGCGGTGCGAGCTTTCGCGGCGTCAGCAGCTCTAGCAGCAGCAGCGAGTTTTTCAGTCTCGATGCGTGCGGCTTGCGCTTCGGCTTCGGCAGTTTCAATTTCCTTGGCCTTCTTCATCATCGCCTTGTACACCCAGCGAGCAGCGAGCAGGATGAGTAAGCCGGAGACCACAAACGAAATGGTCGCGAGATAGGCGACCAGACAAAGGGCGACCAGCTTGCCCGGTGTCTTCAGGGCACCGTTGAACAGAACTTTCAGCATTTTTCTCTCCAGAAAAATTCACGCACAAGGGAATGTCCGGACAACGTCCGGTGGTTTCGATGCTCGGGACGAGCAAGGAAACTCGGCGCGAGGCGCTTTCGTAGGAACCCGGAAAAGGGCCCATACGGGAACACCAGCACGGAAAAAAGATGAGGGAGAGGCAGAACGGACGCGCGACTACCGTCACGCATGTCGATGCGTCGGGGACGACGCGGAGATGAGCCTAGATTACCGCGCGCGAATCTCCCAACAGATCTGAATGCTCGCGAAAGTCGTGCAGCTTAAAAGGCAGGCGGGTCTCGCACCTGGTGGCTGCTCGCGCCATTGCGTCAGCCGGCTGACGGCCTTAACCCGGAAAGCTCGACTAAACCATATAGCTTTTCGGGATTACATGAAGGCGGAAAGAAAGCTTCCAGGTTTCTGCGTCGATTCCGCGACGACTTGACTTCGAAAATTACGCGGCAGACTGGAACTCATCTCCACTCAACGAGGTTCCCACGATGCTGACGACCATCCTTGTCGTGTCCGGCTGCGTATTCGCCTGGCGGGCACTCACGCGCCAACGCAAGCCAGACTCCACCACCGCACCCGCCACGCGCAATCAGAAAAGCGGCGACGAAGGCGAGGCGCTCGTGCAGGCGGAACTACGATCCGCGCTGCAATGGCTGTGCGGCGAGAACTTCTACCTCCACCCGGGCGCCCTGCTGCTGAACCACGCGCCGGGGACCAAGTTCCCGACGGCAGAACTGGATCATCTCGCGATTACGCCCTTCGGTATCTTCGTCATCGAAACCAAGAACTGGGCAGGCAGCATCCTGCCCGGCCCTGACGCGCAAACCGTTGTGCGCATCGGCGCCGACGGCCAACGCGAAACACGCCGCTCGCCGCTTCGCCAGAACCGGTCCAAGGTTGGTTTCCTGCGGGGTGTGTTGCCCGGCACCTGGCCGGTTGAAGGTCTGGGTGTGTTCGCGAGTGACCGCTGCGAAATTTCGGCCGCCCTCCCCGCCAATCTCATTCGTCGCGCCGACCTGCATCAATGGCTGCGAGCCCGCCAGGCACGCCACGACGCGAGGGGCGATCTACCGGTGAACGTGCACCACGCCTGGCGCGCAATTCAGGCGGTGGCTGTCACCGGTGACGCGGCAATTCATGCGCATCGCATACGCGTGATGCAATCCGCATGAACCGAGGGAAAACCCTAAATAAATTGCCCGGAATTTCTAAAGGTTCCCGAATGCTTGCCGATTCAACCTTTGCTTCGCGCAAAAGTGACGGTTGTCACAAAAGCTGCATGTAATCGTGCGCCTTTCAGCCGAAACGGGCGAAAAACGAAGCGTATTCTGGCCAGGGGATGAGTGCTACGCGCATCAGAAAGGTCAGAGTGCAGTGTCACGCCACACGGAAACAGAACAGAAAAGAAATGAAAAACGTTAAACATTCCTCACAAGACCGCTCCGCGGCCGGCTTACACATGATGATCGCGAAGGCGATTGCCGACATCGTGCATCTTGTCCAGCAGGACCGGACGCAGAACCTTGGCGACAAGCCTGTGATACGGCAGCACGCCACCAGCTGGGCATTGAGCTTCGTCGAGCGCGAATTGAACCTCTCCCGCTCCAGCGCCAGGCTCTACCTCCGGTGCCACCAGCAATTCGGGACCAATCCGGAAGCCATCCGGCACCTCCGCCTGAGCGACATGCATCTGCTCGCGGGTGCGAGTGATGAGCTCGTCGCCGTCATCGTGGCAGCCAGAAAAGCTGACCCGCGCCTTCCACTCCGGGAAGTCAGGAGACTGATCGACGCCTTTCGCGGGCCGGGCAACCACTACGCGGCCTGCAACGCATAGCGTCAACGACAGACTTCCGTCGGCTTCGCTTCGCGCAACACCTGCGAACCGGCTTCCTCCCGAAACGAGCAAGGACACACACCATCATGAGCAACAGCAAGGACAAGAAAGTCAACAACGACGAGTTCGACCCGACCCGCCTCGACGCAGGCGGTGCAGACCGATCTGATGCGCTGGAAGAGTCGTTGCCCCCCGCATTTGCCCATATTCCGGACCAACGCGAAATCAGTCAGGCCGCGCGGCAGTTCTTTGCCGGCCAGCTGGATGATTCACTTGTCGCCGCGATCGTGGCCGAAAGCGAAGAAGTCGCACACTCGACCCGCAAGATCCTTCAGGAGCATATGCGTATCGGCGGCAACTTTGCCCATATCCTGACCCGCGTGCAGAACGATTTCGTCAGCCGCCTCGGGGATACGCCGAAGTCCCGGAGCACCGCTACGGAACTCGTCTACCGCTTCCTTGAGCAGGTTTTCCGGCGCTCCCGGTCATCAGTGAAACTGTATATCCGCTGCTACGAGAAATTCAGTACGAACGTTGGGGCCGTGCAGATACTTTCACTGAGCGACATGCAGTTGCTGGTTGGCAACGACGTCGGTGACGAGATCGTTGAGATGGTCGTCGATGCGAAGAAGGAGAATCCCGAGCTGAGCAGACGGGAAATCAAGAAGCTCATCGCCGACTATCGCGACCAGCTTGCGGAAAAGGACACACGCCTTGACGTCGTGACCAACCAGCTATCGGATGTCGCGGGAGAGCTTGACGACACGAAATCCGACCGCGACCGCCTCACTGAGGAAGCCAGGCGCCTGCAACAGCAGATCGAGCAGGAGAAGAAGAACGCGAATGGCACGCTCGTTGAACTCGCCGAAGCCCAGCGGATGCTGAGTGTGCTGCAAAACCAGCTTGCCAATACCGAGCGCGAACTGACCACCCGAACAAACGAACTGCGCGAAGCATCGGAAAAGGTGCAGAC
The DNA here is from genome assembly GCF_000092885.1 of Paraburkholderia atlantica. Lineage (NCBI taxonomy): Bacteria > Pseudomonadati > Pseudomonadota > Betaproteobacteria > Burkholderiales > Burkholderiaceae > Paraburkholderia > Paraburkholderia atlantica. Next base: position 8,940 of record NC_014120.1, read on the forward strand.
GAAGGAAGTCCCTGTGCCGACGCTGCCTGAACACATCAAGAATCTCCAGGAGGCGACACAGAACGCGATGGACGATTTCAAGAAAGCCAGCGAGAAGGCCGAGGCAATGCGAGCGGAGGTTGCCGCGCTCGAGCAACGACGGGACGCGGAGGCCAGGAAGATCGAAGAGCAGGAGTTGCTTGAGAAGAAGATCAAGGGGCTGCTCCAGAAGTTCGGCGATTTCATGCAGGACTACCACAGCGCCCAGCTTCTGGTCACGGCAGACGGCGCGCACAAGGCCTTCACGGGTCTGTTCACGGCGCTGGCCGACCTCGTCGGCAAGTTTCACGGGGAGTTGCAGGCTGCCGCACGCGCAGCCTGATTGATGGCCGCCGCATATTAGAGAGAAAGAGAAAAAGAAATACATGATGGAAAACAAAGATAACTACCGCGCCGTCGAGCGGCTCTACGTCCCGGACTGGCTCAACGAAGTGATTCAGGTGACGAACTTCAACCTGGTCGACCACCTGAAGCTGATGTTGCGGCACGACAGCCGCTTCAGCGAGGTGCTGAACATTTCCCGCGAGGAGATCGACCAGCTCAAACTGAATCAGGCCTCCTTGCGCAACCTGCTGCGCACGCCTTTCCTGATGGTCGAGCCCACGCTGCAAACCGTCGAGGACTGGCGTTGTTTTGTCGACCAGACGCCGACGACCGTGGCCGTTGACATCCTGCGTCGCAAGACGCCGCCGCTCGACCACCTGTCCCTGTATGCAGTCAACCACCAGAATGTCGCCTTTCTGAATCTGGTCACCCAGGTGCTGAACATGAGCGTGCTGTGTGCGCCGCTGCTCGGGATCACGACGGAACTGGCGAAATATCTGCGGTCGGTGCCGCAGTACAAGCTCAACCTCGCGCTGGGTGGCATGCAAGGCCTGCCCCTCTTCCGCTGGCGCTTTAACAGTCCCACCTTCTGGTACGAGTTTGCCGCCAGCAGCCTGACCGATGAAATGATTGCGCATCTGATCATGCGCACGTCGCCGGCGCGCGCGGGCGAGCTGCCGATCCGGGCCGACTGGAGTGGGCTGCGACTCGGACGGGCGACCAATGAAATTTTCGCGGCCGCCATGATGGCGCATGGCCTGCGCGCCTCGACAGCCTCGACGCTCTTCCAGTTGAACCAGCACCAGATGCGAACGCTGTACCAGAAGATCCACGGCAGAAGCTCGCCGTGCGGCAACGTCGCCACGTCGCTGCCCTGGTTCGTTGAGAGTCCATTTCACCGCCTGCACGCCACGACCTATATGTGGCTGTACCGGTCGGCGATTGCGATGGATGCCAACGCACCCGAGGCGCTCATTGCGACGAACGATATCTACGCGCGCCTGTTCGAAGGCCGGCTCATCTCCGCAGATCGAGGCTGGAACCTGACCCGCTCGATGGCCGCCGACACGCGTCTCACCGTCGCTCCCTGCCGCTCCTGTACCACGCACTATGTTGTCTCGAACAACGACACGAAGATCGAGGTGCATAACCGCTTCGCATGCCCTGCGTGCCTGCAGCAGCTCAACGCGAAGAAGCCGCGGAGGAAAACGCGTGACGCCTGACATCGCGCAACAATCGGAATTGCCCGCCGGGCTGGTCGTCTTCAGCGCAGACGGCAGCGCGCAGTTCGGCTGGCAGAATCCCGAGACCGGTGCATTCCATTCGGAAGCAGACGGTAACGTGATTGTGGATGCGGTCGGCGTCGTCGCATGGCTTGCGGGACGGGTGCACTGACCGAATATGAAGATGACGATGGAGGACTTCGACTATCTCGCACCCGAGAGCAACGCCGCGTGGCTCGACGGCCGCGGTGACGGCCGTTTCGAGCAGTACGAGCAGTTCTATCGCGACGAGCGGGCCCGACTGGCCGAAGGGTTCGACCTGAAAACGGTCAACGAGGGATACCAGGAATGGGCCGGTCGCCAGCCTTCGCGCCTTCTCTCGATGCTGAGCGCACCGTGGTTTGGCCGGGTCGCCGTCGTCTTTTTCTGCCTCTATATGGCTTCGCGCCTCATCCCCGTCGTGGCAAAGCTCCAGCCGGTGGCGACCGGCGGCCTGCTCATCGCGGCCTTCGTGGGCCTTCGCGTGTTTCACTGGCGGCGTCGCCGGCGGCGCACCTGAGCGCTCACCGCCTATCCCCCAGACTTCTTTGGACCAGATACTGGGCGATTCGCTCAATTCTTACGTGAATTTACCGATATCAATAGAATGCCCAATCCGACAACGGCGCGATCGCCCGACGATTTCCGGAGCGCGACCGGGCGCGACTTGACTTTGCGCGCCGCTCGATAAGATGGAATCAAGGTCGTGCAAGGGGCACGGCCAACAACAAATCCAAGGATTCAATAATGAAGAAGAACATTTCCACTCTGACAGCCATTTCTTTCGCGGCCATGCTTGCCCTCGCTGCATGCGGCGGTGGCGGGGGCGGTGGTGACAGCAGCGGTAGCAGCAGCGGCGGCAGCAGCAACAACGGGAGCAGCAGCACCCCGCCAGCGTCCACGGCGACTAGCGCCAACGTAACGACGCCGCAGTACACCGCTGATAGCGCGCAACTCGCTGTTTTCAACACGCTCAACCAGCAGCGGCAGCAGTGCGGATTTCCCGCTTTCGTCGAGAACACTCAACTGGATCAGGCCGCGCAGGCTCATGCGTCTTATATGGGTCAGAACGGCGGCACGATCAGCGATACAGAGGTAGCGACCAACACCGGCTATACCGGCGTTACATACGCTGACCGCGCGGTTCATTTCGGATTCCCGGGATCGGGTGTCTATACCGGGGGCGCGAGCGCCGGTTATTACACAAACGCCACGTTGAGTGAAGCGGCTTATGGCCAGCAAATTGTCAATGAATGGCTAGGTGGGGTCTATCACATCGCAGTCGCTGCTTTGCCGGTTACGGAAATTGGTGTGGGCTGGAATGAAACGACGTACAACGGATACCCCGAAATCCATTCGTCCGTCTCGATCGCGAACCTGCAATCACTTTCAGGGAATCTGCCACTGACGTTCCCGTGTCAAGGCACCACTGGCGTGCCATATAAGGAGGCGGGGGAATTTCCGACCCCGCCGAATACTTCCGGTGCGTTCGGAACGCCCGTCGCGGTAGTCGGCAACCCGACTGATACGATCGTGCTGACGTCGGGCACTTACACGGACACGTCGGGTAACGTCATCACGCTGCAAGTCCTGAATTCGACAAATGATCCTAACCAGGAACTGTCGGCGTTCGAAGCAGTTGCGTACCCTGCTGCGCCGCTGACTGCTAATACGACCTATTCGGTATCTCTCACCGGCACGCGCAATGGAACAGCATTTTCGCGCAACTTCACCTTCACGACGGGTAATGTCGTGGGCTGACGCGGCCGATAGGTTGCCGGTATGGCGGCGCTCTCCGCCAGCAGGAAAAAGCCCCGCGCAGTGACCGGGGCTTTTTTATTGACATCACGTTTTGTGGCGTTTGCGAACTTTCTTATCGCCTAGTGGTTAAAACCCGAACAAGCGTATGCGGGCTGCGGTGGAATCGAAGCGCCCGGATAGCCGGCAGCCACCGCGTATAACGACGCAAGCGGCCACGTGTTCCCGTCAGCGTACGTGTCCCAATTGTCGCCAATGGACGTCACGTAAGGCCGCCCTTGACCGTCCATCAAAACCGGGTATTGGTTACCGAACCAATACTGGAAATACGTGGTTGATCCGTCGGACCAATTATTCTGATAGACCGCTGTTGGCATCGAGCCAGATTTGTTCCCATTGGTGAAGGTCTCGCAAGCCCCCCATACCCAAAATCCCGTGATCGACACTATCGTTTTCGGTGGCGGGCTGGGAGCAGTACAGCCAAGGTTCACCCAGCTCGACCCATTCCAGTCTGGCCCACTTTGAATCCATCCAGGCGCACAGCTTGGTGGCGCCTGGTAGTTGCACACGGGATCTGAGTATTTCGAACCGATCCATTGCGCCGCCGAAACCGTCGTATAGCCCGGTCCGCTAGAGCATGTAGGCGCGGTCTGCCACCCTGTCGTGATCTGCGTGACGCACGTTGAATCCTGATTGTTGACCGAACACCTCACTGGCCCTGCCAACACCGCGTGGCTGCACAGCAGCGCGCACACGTACACCCCAACCCTGATGATGAGCTTCGTCAGGCTCATTTCTTCTCCCTCAATAAGAGCAAAACGTAGAAGCGACCGCGCGCCCGTCAATGATCGCGCCGCTGCCGTCCGTGATGTAGACCGTCCACGGTCCCGTTCCTGAAGTCGGGTAATTGATCGTGGCTGTCGGGTCCGTGTACATGCTCTGCCCCGACACAACTATCCCAGGTGTGCCGCCTGCGGGGCACTCAGGGTTCGGCACATAGGTACCGGCGCCAGAAAGGATCGAAGTGTAGCCGTACCAGAGCTTCTGTCCGCCAACCGGCATCCATTGCAGAACGCCCGACAGCTTCTGGCACGACAGCATCAGCCCCGACCCGTCGCTTGCCCCGGCCATGGCATTCACCGCCGGGCAAGCGGTTCTTGGCCAGCCCACGCTGCCCATTCCGATCGTCGTGCCCGCGGTGACAGTCGTACCAGCCGTGACCGTCGTGCCCGCGGCTACCGCACCGCTTGCCGCCACCGCGCCCGTGGCTCCAACATTCGCCGCGCTCACCGTCCCCTCTGCATCCAGATCGTGAACGTTATGCAGGCTCACGTGATTGACGTTCTGGTCCCCCGTCCACGTCAGCGCGCCGTCGCGTCGGATATAGACCGAGTTACCGTCCGAGGTTGGCCCATTGGTCGCAAGGATCGCGGCCGGGACATTGCCCAGCGGATTGGTCGCCGTCCATGCACCGTTCAGGCCAGTGATCGTTCCAGCGTTCTGCGTTTTCGAGTATCCGAACGCATTGCCGCCAGCCTGCGCAATCTGCGACGCGCCGACGATATCCGGCACCCCGCCGCGCGTGAGCGGCTTCGACGGATACATGACGTACGTGACGTGGCAGTCGCCGTTGCTGGCCGAACACGTCGCAGGCCCCACACTCATGCTGATCACGTACGACCCGCCCCAGAACGGTCCCGGTGCGTGCGGCTGTTTCAGGTTCCCCTGCGTGAACAGGTCATTGAGCGTCGGCGGGTTGGCGACCACCGCAACAGGGCCGCCCGCAATCAGCGCCGCGTAATTGTTGGTCACCCAGTCAGATAAGGCCGAGTTGATGACCGCCTCGTTCTGGCCTTCGGCCGTCATGACCTGCGCGCGCCGTTTCGCTGCGTCTTCCTTGATCGCGACCGTCGTCATCAGCGCAGCGGCCACCAGCACGACCACCATCTCAACGATGCTGAACATGGGCGACTGTCCTTAGTTGTTGTGCGTCGCGTACATCGCAATGCTCGCCGTCGCGCCACCCGAACTGCACGCCGTCCCCGCAGCCGTCTGGCTGAAGGTCGTATTGGGATCTGAGACGGTCGTCCCGTTGACGGTCACCTTGGTATAGGCGCCTGCCACCGCGCCAACCGCGAGTGAGCAGACCGTCGCCGGAACCGGATAGGTCACCACCATCGCATCGTCGGTCGTGGCAATGGTGGCGACCGCGACTGTCACCGGGCCGCCGAAGATGCCGGTCAGCGTGCCGGCCGTCTTGTTCACCCGGCTGCCTGCCGAATCGAACGCGTGATTCTGCGCCAGCGTGAGCAGCGATTCGGCCGAAAAATCCGTGTCGCTCGCCGTCGCGTCCTGGATACCGCTGCGGAAGAGTTGCGACTCGCTCTTGAACTGGTGCGCGTGAATACGATCCATCACGAAGCTGCGACCCTCATAGACGATGAGAGCCAGCAGCGCGGCACCCGCCATGACGGCTGCGCCTTCGATGATCGACAGCTCGCCGGACTGTTTGCGCCGGCGTCCCATGCGCAGGATCGCCGCCTTGCGTTGTTCCTGGGTCTGATTCTGGATCAGGTTGTTGTTCATTTTTCTCATTGCCTCGGTCAATTTGATACAGCGGATGTAGTCGGGGAAGAATCGAAGCTCGCCGCGCCGGTCGCCGCGTACGATCCGATGCCCAGCACAAAAAACAGCGAGACGGCGAAGCCGAGCAGCACGTAGTGCGTGATACGTGCATTGCGGCGCACGGTGGCGACGACGCGGTCCAGCGAAGTCCGGCCGAGACTCTTGATGGCCTGGACGAACTGGTCGCGCCCCGCCGCATCGGCGATCGTGTCGATCACCATCTCGGAGAAGATGCCGGTGTCGAGCGCCCGCATCGGTTCATCGGGGCGTTGCGTGAGCCGCCGGCTCATGCGGTCGATGTGCCACCGGAGCCACGGGTCGGCGGTCTTGGCAAGACGGTCGAGCGCAGCGCGCAGGACGAGATTTGAATCGAAGAGACCGGCAAGCGACACGATGAGCAGCGCAGCACGCAGGTCGCGCCGGTTGCGCCACATCAGCGGCAACGCATCGACGCGGTTACGGAAGTGTCCGGTCCAGCGCTTGAGCGTCCAGAAGTACAACGACACCAGACCCGCGGCGATCGCAGCGCTCAGCCACCAGTACTCGTAGCAGAACGTGTCGATCGCATAGAGCGTTTGCCCTATTGGCAACCATTGATCGACCGGCTTCGTGTCCGCGACAGCCGGGAAGATTTCCCCGCCGAACAGCATGCAGAACATGTAGAGATAGACGATAAGGAATGCCGGATAGGCCATCTCCAGCGACGTTGTCGACGCGAGCACACCCTCCGCGTGCGCAGCCATTTCCGCGAGCTCCAGCCCCCGCACCGCGGCGTCTTCGCGCGTCGATGTTCCCGCGATATCGAGGAGCGCGTGTTCCTGGCTCGGAATGAACGGCTTGAGCGCGGTGGCAAAGTCGTCGCCCGCCACCATGCGCTTCGCAACCGCATTGAACACGGGCCACGTCAGCCACCTGCGCGAGCGATGACGCTTTTCGAGAGTCGTCAGGCGCTCGAGCAGCGTCTCACGATTGCGCAGCCCCTTGGCCGCCACGTCCAGCCGTGTCTCGCGATAGAAAGTCTCGCGCATCTTCTGGAAGCGCCAGCGGGCAATGCGCAGCCGCTCCTTCTGCGGCAGCGCCATGAAGAGCGTATGAATCAGTCCTCGCATCACGACGGCAGCCTCCCGTCACGGTCAGCGAAGATCCGGTATTCGTCGAACGGACGCATCGCCGTGTCGATGAAGCGCGGATCGATGATCCCTTGCGACGCCTTGTAGAGCGCGTGCTCATAGATCGTCTTGCCCGTCATGTCATCGCTGTCAAACCCCGTCGTGCGCGCCGATCGCCATACCCGCTCGGCGCCGCGCCAGTCGCGTTCGGCAACGCGATCCAGAAACTCCATCGTCGGCCGGAAGATCTCCATTGCAAGCGTCTGCCCTTTCGTACCGGCCGCGACCTTACCCGCCCGCGTGAACAGTCCCTTCAGGCGGCAGTGTTCGCAACCGGCTTCGTCGCGGCACGCCATCTTCGATGTGTCCAGACCGAACTTGCGTTCGAGCGTTTCGATCTGCGCTGCCGACATCACGTCACGCGCCGGCACCTTGCAATGCGGGCACAGCAGGGGGATCAGCTTCTGGTTCGCGACTGCATTGATGAACTTCTCGGAAGACACTTCATCCATCGGCAACTGCAGGCGCCCACCGGCGAGACGCATGAAGGCACCGATCGCGCTGTCCGCATGAAGCGTGGTCTGCACCGGATGCCCGGTGAGTGCGAGCTCCGCCACGAGTCCGGCGACGACACGGTCCCGGATTTCTCCGACCGTCACATCGTCCGGGTCCATGCGCATCAGCGTGCGGATCACCTCGGCGCACTTGCGGTTCGCTTCTTCGTCGGTCTCATCTGGACGACGCGGAATCGAAATGTCCGAGAGCCACGGTTGCGGATATTCGGACGGCTCATTGACTGCGAACTGCTTGCGAAGGTCGCGCGACGCGAGCATGAAGGACATCGCGCGCAGTAACGTGGACTTGGCTGAGCCCGTCTCGCCGGTCAGGACCGTGACCCCGCCGCTGACGTTGCCCAGCGCCTGAACGATGCGCAACTGGGACGTCTGCAGCCCCATCTGTTCCGGCATCAGCACCTTGAGGTTGCGGAAGTTGCCGTCGAGCAGGCGCAGGCCCACATCGAAACCACCAACGAGCGGCGAACTCTGCCAGCGGATATTGACGATGTCCGAATGCACAACGAGTGGGATCATCGCCGACTGCGACGCCGTGGGCTGGAACGTCTCGCCCGAGTTGGTGTTACGCGCGACGAGATCCTGATAGGCGGCCGACAGCGCGCGCCGCACCAGCGCCTTGGGCAGCTTGCGGTACGTGTAGAGGTCGCCGTTCACACGAAACCGGGCTTCGACATCGTCGTTGAAATCGCGGTACTCGTAGTGAATATCGCCGGCCCCGTAAGCGACTGCGGCTTCGGTCACATCGCGGAACGTGCCGATCGCGCGCGAGCTCTCCGGGATGATCGCGGCTGACCGGTTGCGTTCGCGCGCGTAGATCGCGGCGATCACCGCGTCCGTTGCGATCATCTCTTCATGCACCTTGATGTCGGCGCGCTCGAGATCCATCACATACGTCGGATAAAGCGCGGACTCGTGAAATGCACGCGTCGTGATGACGATTGCCATCCCGGCCTGCACTTCCACGGCCACGAACTCACGGCGTGCGGAATCCGTGATGCGCAGTGTCGCGTCCTGGCCGCGTTCACTCAGGATGCGCTTGAAACCCAGTGCATCGGCGGCCACCAGTTGCGGCAGGCCTGACGGGAGGAATTCGGCCTGCTGCGACACTACGTCCGCTTGAGCATGGAGTTCGTGCACCTCATGCATCCCGTCGGCGGGCTGTGTCGGCGGCATTTCCTGCGGTGCAACGTCATGCGCTTCGACCCGAGACTCGTCGGATTCAGCCGTAGGGCGTCCCATGACGGGTGACGCCATCGCTGACTCAGGAACATCGGCCTGCGTCGTTCCAGGGACGTTCTCCGCGGCCTGTTGCGCTTCAGCCGCGTGGTCAGTCGTCGGCTCAACTCGCGCCGCGTGAGGGGGTGCCTCCCGCTGTGCAGGATCGACGCCGACCGCCTCGTGCGCGTTGCTGTCATTGGCATCGACGTCGGTGACGTCCGCCATTCTCAGCCTCATGCCAAGCGTCATCGGCTGCCCCGGCTTCGCGTCCACTGGCTCTGCCTTGAGCGGCCTGTCCTTACGCACGAAGCGCGGCTCGCGATTCGTCTCGTCTTTGCGGTCTGCACCCGCAATAGGCATCGACGCGGGGGATTCGTCAGTGAACCCGGCGCGCAATGCACGGAACCGCCCAAGTATGCCGCGCGAGGACGGCTCGTCTTTTTCAATACCGTTGAAGAGGCTCATCGTTTATCGCGCGGTAGCGGAAAGAGGAAAGGAAGAAGGCAGCGGACCACCCAGATCACTCAGTGTTCGTGTCGGCCCGCCGGATTGTTGCGGGTTGTCCGATGTACTGGTCGTGCCGCCGCTGATGGTTTCCGTCCAGGTACGCTTGCCATCCCCGACGGTGACAACAAATCCATCAACCCGCTTCACGGTCCAGCCATTGAGCAGCTTCGCGCCGACATGCGCGGGATAGGAGGCGCTGCGGTACTCGTACAGCACCGACTGCCCGCTCACATCGCTGAAAGCGCCGACGAAGCGCACCGGTTCCACGCGGGCACTCGCAGTTATCGGCCTTGTGACCGGCGCACTGACAGGCGCGGTTGCCGGTGCGGGCGTGTTGAGCGTGACCGCACTGCCCTGCGGCCCGCTATCGCCGGCAAGCTGGCGTGCGATCTTTGAGCGGGTGATCTGGTCGATCTCATCGATCGACAGATGCGGCGTAGCGGCGGCCGGTACCGTCTGGGCTGGAGGTTGGGAGACCGGTTGAGACGCTGCGCTTGCCGGTGCAGCGCCAGCCGACACGGCCGTCCCCGTGTCGATATTGGCCGAGGGGACGCGCACGCTGACCGTCTGCAACTTCGGCGCAGCCGGCTTCATCTGTTGCGCCTGCGCAGCACCGGTGACCAGCATCAATGCGCTGGCAAGCGCTGTCAGCCGTTTAGTCGAGAACATAGTATTTGCCCTTCGCTGTGAAATGGATTCCGCCCTGGTCGCCTGCACCGCCGTTCGCCTTCCCTGTTGCGCCCTGTTCGGTCAGCTTCAGCTCAACGGTCATGGAGTCGAGCGTCATATTGGATGGCAGCTTCGCGAGCAACGGTGATTGCCAGCGAAAGCCGTTGATCTCCCACGCCCCGACGCGAATCATCTGCGCAGGCCGCGGGCCGGTTGCCCCCGGCGGAATCGCGAGTAACGGCCTGGCAGGTTCGATGTGAACCGTGTACCCGTAGCTGACCAGCTCGAACGGTTTGGTCGAGAGCTTCTGTGGTGGCGTCTGCAGCGCGTCGATCAGTCCCTGCTCGGTCGGCCACGCCTTCTGGTCACTGGCTGTCACGAACGCGACGCCCGGCACCAGCGGACCGCGCGCTCCGGCACGCAGACCATCCGCATCAAAGCGCAGCGGACGCATCGCTTCGGGCGCCGCCTGGCGGAGGTCATCGAAACTGCCGCCATACCGGCGAAGGGTCAACGAGCAATAGCCCTGCGTCGCGCACACTGCCTTCTCGAAGACCCAGCCCGCCACGACGGATTCGCTACTGCCAAGGGTGGAAAGAAGCGCTGGCGCGAGCAGATTGGCGCGCGGCATCTTCGCGGCGAAGGTCTGACGCACAAGCGCGGCGTACCGGTCCTCGAGCGACGGCTCTTTCGGGGCCGGCGGCGTCGGGGGATCCAACAGGTCCCTCAGTTGCATGCCACCCAGGACAACGGCCACGAGAATCACGAGAACCGGCACGACTGTCGGCACGTTAGCCGGCAGTTTCGAAATGCGCCCCGTCTTGCGATCGTCAAGCAGCGCTGCCGCGCCGAAGCTCTCGTCCACGTCTCCCACGGCCTGGCCGGAGCCGAGCGTCGTTAACGTCAGGTTCAGCCTCAGGCATTCCTGCTCGATCGTCAGACGCCTTTCGTGCGCCTTCGGTACCGTGAGAACCTCGTCGCTGCGTACGACACCACGCACCACGAAGACGACGTGCACGCGCTGGTCATCCTGCAGCATGACGAGTACGGCAGCCCTTCCCTTCACACGTTCGTGCTGGGCGATCCGCGCCGCTCCCGAATACAGGCGCGCGCCCTTGATCTCGCCCGTCTCAGGTGCGCAGAAACCACCGATGGCGTCCTTGCCGACCTTGTATTCGATGTAGTGCGTCGCGCCGAAATCATCGGCGTATCGGCGGCGCTCGGCGCGCATCTGTTTTGCAGGATACGCGCGCCAGTCCAGTCCGAAGACCAGGCGCGCGTTCTTCTCGCGCGGCAGCGGATCGGTAATGTGCATGCCCGTGCTCACATCGACGGGACGACCGTAGCCGTCAGCATGATCACCTGGAAGGTCTTCGACTTGTTCCACAGACCCGTGATACCCGCGATACCGCCATTCGTCGTGCTGTTCGCAAGGTCCGTCATCTGGCCGTACAGCACGACCGTCTGACCATCAGACAGCGCGATCGTCTGGTCCTCCTTGCTGCCTGTCGTGTGCGCCAGCTGGATCTGTTGCAGCGTCTGGCCAGAGCCGACCGACGCCGACGTGAACGGGCCATTGAGCTTCGAACTGTCGGCCCAGTACGAGAGGATGATCTGGTTGTGGTCGTTGACCGCTGGCAGGATGTTGACGAAGTCACCCGTGGTCACGGTTCCCGGCGTGAGACCCGGCACGCCCCCAGACGTGGCCGTGAGGCTCCCCGCAGACGGCGATGTCGAGCGCAGATAATCGTCGCTCTGGAACGAGGCGATGGAAACGGGCAGGCCGTTGAGCGTCATCTTCGTCTGCGTGCTGTCCTGAACCGTGCGGCCATACTGGTTCAGCGCATTGATGACAGCGTTCGTGCCCGAGAACGGCGCGTTCGCCTGCAGCACCGACAGGCCGACCGTGCCGCCGCCCGACGAGAGCGATGTGGGCGACGTGAAGCTGACCGCATACCTGGCAAGACCGCCCTGGATATAGTTGAACACCACGTCGGCATTCACGCCCGCCTGACTGCCGTTGTTCAGCGCGATCTGCAGCGTACGCACACGCAGCATCACCTGACGCGTCGAGACGGCGTTTTCCTGGGCGAGCAGTTTGCCCATGCGGTCTGCCGCCTCACGCGTGTCGTAGACCATCACGAGACGGCTCTGCGGATTCACGGTCACGCGACCCATTGGCGAGCGCAGCTTGTCGAGCGCATCCTTGATTGCCTTGATCTGGTCGAAATCCCCTTCCCGCCCCGTTGAGGTCTGGGCAGCGAATGAGCCCGTGTTGCCGCCCGATCCGCCGGTGCCGTTCGCCTGGTTGCCCGTCGAGGTGTCCATGCCCTTAGACATGGTCGACTTGATCGACACCTTGCCCGGGATCGCGGCGATCTGATACATGCGCGTGACAAAGCGCGTGATGTTGATGGTCGAGCCGTCGAACGACCAGTCGAGACCGAGGTCTTCTGCCATGCGGGTCAGATACGCGCCGGCATAGCCCGTGAAAACCTGGCCGTAGACAGGCTCTTCATAGCCATTACCGTTTCCTGTCGCGCTGCCCTTGCCGCCTGAGGAATCCGTCTCGCGTGGTACCAGCGAACTGCGCGGCACGAACACGTCGGGGCTCAGATGGACCGGATAACCGGTCGCGCCGGAGATGAGCGTCGAAATCTGCCTGATACCGATGTTCGCAGGCATCGTCACCTTCTTCTCGCGGAAGGTGGCGGGCAGCGTCGCTTCATACGCGACAGGCACCAGCCGGTCGCCGAGGAACGCCGTTGGCACGTCTTCCACCAGCGCCATCGAACCAGGCAGATTGGCCATCGCGTCGCTCCCGATGCGATGAGCCCCGTCGTAGGCCGCGTTGATGTCGCTCTGATTGACCGCGCAACCTGCGATCATCAGCGAGCAGGCGACGGAAAGGCCAGTTTTGATAATGGATGCGTGACGCATGGTGTTAGTCCTGGCAGTTGCCCGCGCGCGCGATGACGCGGATGACGTTGTTCGTGTGACGGCAGATGCGCGTGGGCACCCGCATGTGATTGGTCGCCTGCATGACCTGCGTGAGAACGGTCGTGAAGTCGCCAGAGAAAGTCGCGTTGAATTCGAGCGGCAGATCGTCATCGACCTTCCACGCAAGTTGCCAGCCCTGCGTCTGCAACCAGCGGTCGAGCGCGTTGCGCAGATTGAGGTCCTGCGGCGAAAGCGAAAGCGTCATCGTGGCAGCCGGTGCTGTCGGAGTGCCCGGCAGAACCACCGAGGCAACACCTGTTGCGGTCTGTGAGGACGAGGCATCCAATGCCGTCCGCGCAACGGGTGCAGCAACCACTGCGGTTGCGGGTGCGGGTGCGGGTGCTGGTGCGAGCGCGGGCGCGGGTGCTGGTGCGGAAATCGCAGGCGTCGCGCGAGACGACGGGACTGCCGCGAGGATCTGCCATCCGTCGCCGGCGGGGGCCGCGACGTGCGACTGGTCCGGGTCGATTGCGGCGTGGCTCCAGCCTGATGCGCCCACTAGCGCCAGTGCAGCCAGGATACGCGCGATCACGCGCACCCGTTCATTGCGTTCGATGGTCACGTTCATTCGTTATTGCCCCTGCCGCTGCAGGCGGCGATAGATTGCGTTGGCATAGATCAGCTGCTTCTGGGTCGAAACCGCGTTATAGGCACCCACGGCCTTCCAGGTCGGCCCGAACTGTCTGATGTTCGAGGCCAGAATCCACGTACCGACGTAGGCGTTCACGCAGGCGTTGAAAAGGTGCTCCCGGCGAATGCCATACCGGGCAAGCACGGGTAGCCACGATGAGTTGATCTGCATGAGGCCGATGTCTTCGGTCCCGTTGCTGTTCACGTTCACTGCGTTCGGCCGCATGCCTGATTCATGCTGTGCGATCGCGCGCACGAGTTGTGCGCTGATATGACGGTAAGCAGCGGCGTCCTCCAGACAGTCAGCGCGCGCACCGAAGGCACAGCCAATCAGCACCGCGCTGACCACGGAAACAATGGAAATGCGCGCACCGTACATCACGATTTCGCCACCGCTGTTGCAGGTGCCGTCGGCGCGGGCTGGGAGCCGGGCGCGGCACGCTCGAAGTACTTCACATCGTGGCGACGGGTGACATTCACGGTATTGCCATCCGCCGTGACGATGAACTGTTCGGCCGTGCCGTTGAACATGTAGTACCGGCCCTTCTGCTCGCCCGAGCCCAGGTGCTTCACGTCTGCTACTTGGATCTGCACTACCGACCCGGCGAATTTGAAATACGTGTGGCCGTCGCGGTCGAACACAGCCTCGAGGTGCGCCGGGCTGGTGGTGTCGAATTCATAGACAGTCCCCGCGGAACGCGCGAGCTCGACCGTCTTCGTGCCGTCCGACACGACCATGCGCTCGGCGCGCTCGATGGTCATCACGTTCGTACCGGCATCCCACTTCGGATGCAGCGAACGGCCTTCGGGCGTTCTGAACGACAGCTCCCCAGTGGGCTTCGACGCGAAGCGGATCTGTGTATGCGTGTCGTCGCCGTCGCGGATCGCCTGCGCGCCAAAGTATTCGGCCAGCAGGGATGCGGGCGGAGTGGGCGATGCCGCTTCCTCAGGTTTCGCAGCCGCCCGCTGCGCAACCGCATCGGCTTGCGGTTTCTCGCCCGCGGCATAGTTGAGCGCGCCTGACTTTGGCGCATCGCGGTGCAGGCGGATGTGTCGCGACGTGAAGTCGACGTCCGCATACAGTCCGGATTGCGTCATCAGGCGATCGAGTGCCTGCATCCAGTTCTCGCCTGCACGCGTGGCAAAGGCGCTTGCGTCGGTGATGTCCACATCCTTCTGTGCAGACCCGGTCCAGCCCTGCGGAGCCAACGCTTTCACGAAGCTGGCCACGGGCATGCTTGCCCTGAGCGCGCGGACCGGTTCAAGCGCACCATGTGTGCCGATGAGCACGAGGCGATTGGTGAAGCCATCGAAGCCAGCGGGCTGATCGTCGCGCAGCGCCGCGAGCGCGCCACGCGCTCCGCCGCCGATGAACGTGTTCGCCTTCGTCCAGCGCGCACTGGCCTGCCGGCCGGCTACCGTGTACGTGACCGTTTCGGGCGTGCCGTCGACCACGACATAGGGGCCTTCCGCGTGGCCACCGACCGCGGAAATAACCTGGCCCGCGCGAGGCTGGATGTAGGTCTTCGATCCGTCGTTGAAGATGAGCGCAGGACGTTCTGCGATACCGCCTGCAATCTCGTAATCGAAATCGAATGGGTCAGTGTTCGCCGCATGTGCCGTGATCGCGCCGAACAGCGCGAGACAGGCAAGAGCAATTCGGGAAACGTTGAGCTTCATAGGCCGGTCTGGATCTGATTGAGGTGCCGCGCGAAACGCGCCAGATACGCCTGCCCCGGAGCCGGATTGGCGCTGTGGTAATACGCGATCGCCTTCGCGACCGAGTGAGTCTTGCTGTAGTTCTCGTTGAGAATGTCCTCAGCAACACGGATGCTGGTCGCAGGTGCCAGGGCTTCCCACGGCGAAGCGAAGCGCCGCGCATGCCAGCACCAGTTCACCTGCATGAGGCCTACGTCGAAGTCGCACCGCCCGCGCGCGATCAGCGACTCGATTACGCGATATGCGTCCTCGCGCGATCTGAAGAAATAGCCCTGCCCTGCAACGTTCAGGGTCCATGGCCATGCCCGGCCATTGAACGCAGATTCATTGAGCGCGATGCCCGCCAGCACCTTGGGATCGACGCTCGCATGCATCAGCTCGAATGGCGCCGTCGCGCCTGCGCACGCCCAGCCGCCACGACCTTCCGCGATCGCAGCCTGCGCGTCGTCATCAAGCACGACAGGTTGCAGCCAGCCCTTCTTCACCAGCAGACGCTCGAGCGGAACCTCGCGCGCATCGACCGACACCGTCATACCGGTCTCGGGATTGCTGCGCACCGGCTGGCCAACGAGTGGTGCGGCCCACGATTCGAACGCTTTTAGCCCGCAGTAGAAAACGGGTTTGCCATCGAAGTCCGCGACCGAGCGTGCGCCTGCCTGCGTCAGCACGAGGCTCGTCGGGCTGATGATGTTCTCGATGGTCGCCGCGCGGCCTGTTATCGAAAGCGACGCCAGCGAGAGGATCATGACGAGGCGCCTAGTCACCGCGGTACGGCTCCATGTAGATGTCGCGATTGACCTTGATCATGAAGCGGCGCTCGCCCGGGCCCGTCGTGATCGTGGGCGGGATGTTCTTGTAGCGATCGAGAACAGACTGCGATGTCTGCGCCGCGACCTGTCCGGCGGTCGTGCCCACCTGCGTCACGCCGAGCGGGCCAGTGGTGGTCGACGACGTGCCGCCCTTGTCGAATGCGCCCAGAAGGATCGCCGTGAGGAACGACGTGCCGAAGATCTTCAGGAAGTGGCTGTTGACGTCGCCGGAGAACCCTGCCGACCCATCGGCATCCGCACCCTGCCCGCCGTAGAGCGGCACATGCTTGCCGTTGGGTAGCCGCATTTCGGTTGCCGCAACAAGAATGGTCTGCTGCCCGGGCTGGATATCCGAACTGTATGGCGCGGTGATCATCGTGCCCTTCGGGATCATCAGGCAGTCACCGCGAATGCTGTCGTAGACGTCCTTTTCCACCATGAGCGCAGCGGTGCCGGGACGATCGGAATTCAGCCCCTCGATGGAGAGCACCGGAATATGGTGCGGCGGCGAAAGCACGCAACCGTGCGCCTGTCCAACGAAGCCGCCGCGGGAAAAATCCTCGCCGTTGCCGGACTGCCCTGCTGCGGTCCTGATAAACGCCGTATCGCGGTCCTGCGTCGATGAAACGGCGCCACGCCCGGCCTCCGGGCCAATGCCCGCTGCCGCCAGCGCTGCGGCGACCTGTGCACCGGCTGCACCGGTGGCAGCCTGCTGGGCGGATGCCTGTCGTGCGGCAATCTGCTGCGGCGTGAGGATGCCCGGTGGAAGGCTGGCCTGCGCGGTTCCGGAATCCTTGACCTTGACGCCGGGACGGAAGATCGCCGACGCGTAAATTGCGTCGGTATCCGCCTGGGTCTTGAGTTCACGAGTGCGCTGGTCAGCGACGAAGTTGTCCGCAGTCAGACCTGGGGCGAGGCTGGGCGCTGCAGCGGAAGCCGCGCGCGGCAACGCGGCAGCTCTCGCCTCGGACGCCGCAATCCGTCGTGCGGCCGATTGCTGGTCCGCAATGATCCTGTCGACGTCCTGGGTGCTGTTCGATTTGTCGACCACTTCTGCCTGTTTGGCCTTCTTTGCCAGTTTCGCCTCGTCGTCGACCTTCGCGCTCTCCTTGACCTGATAGTAGAAGCCCAGTGCCGCAATGACGACGGCCGCGACTGCCCCTGCGCTGATCAGCGCGTTGCGTGGCGACTTCCCCTTGACGATCTGCGCCTGCGCGCCCGTCGGCTGTCCGTTTAGCCCTGTCATGTGCGCTTGCTCTCAGAAGCCGAAGATGCCGGGACGACCGCGCCTGATCGTGACCTGGTCGGTCGCAGCGCGCAGGACGATCTCGTCGGGCACTTCCTGCACGACGATGTACTGTCCACGACGGATGAAGTTGGGGCTGACGTTGTCGCCATGATCCCTGACGATCGGCACGGCAAAAGGCGCATTCGCAGGCAGGCGCAGCCACACCGACTTGCCATCATCGAATACCGTCTCCGGCCGGAACGGCGCCGAGCCCGATACCGTGTAGTCGAAGTTCAGCTTGTCAGGCGATACACCGAGCGGACCGGAACCATTGGCATTGGGTCCACCCTGCCCCGCATCGGTCGTGTCAGGGTTGCCATCCTCGCGCGCGCGAACCTTGGCCATCAGTGAACCGGGATAGTTGAACCGCACGGTCTGATAGAAAAGACCCCCCATCGGCGAGGAGACGAGTGTCATGTCGTACTCGCGCTGGTTAGTCGTGAGGTGCAGCGTGTTGACGAGACCCGGCTTGACCGGCTTGATAAACACGTGGTTCGACCCGTCGGTATCCACGATCCACTGGATCGAATCGCCAAGCGCGGGCTCAGTCGCCAGGACTTCTCCGCGCGCCAGCTCGATCGTTGTGGTCTTGAGCGGCGCAGTCATGATGCGGTAGATCTGGTCGCGGCTATAGGAGAACACCGCCATGCGGGCGTCGCCGGGCATGGTGATCGGGTCGGTACCGGCGTTATACGGATTCACCGGGCTCATGGGATCGCCAATCGCAGTGGCGATATCGAAGGGTGCGGACGGAACCTGGCTGCCCTTCCCTGCAGCAGACACTGGCGAGCAAACCACCGTGACGCAGGCAAGAGCCGCGACCCACGAGGCGAGCGTGCGGGAGTCGATCATCATTGGGTCTTCTGGATTGAGAACAACGGATAGAAAACGCCGAACGGGTTCATACCGAGCGCGTCTTCCGAAGTCGGGGGAATGATCTGGTAGCGGAACGTCAGGGCGTACTTCTGCAACACCGGCTTGTCAGTCGGCGATTGCGTCGTGCTTGTCGTGAACTCCACCACCGCGGTCGAGTCTTCGAGCATCGCGACGTTGGTCACCCGCACTTCCCGCACCAGCTTCGGGTTGAGCGTGATCTGCTGGAACGGTGCATCCGTCTTGACCCAGTCGCCGAACTGGTTGCGTGCATTGCCGACCATCATGGCCTTCACGCCGTTGATGTTGCGAGCCATGCGCGACGTCTGGATGTCATCGGTGAGCACCGGCTCGATCGTGAACCATCGCTCGACGGTCTCACGAAGCGAGGTGCGGATAGCCTGATCGTCTGGCTTGTATGCCGTCAGTTGGGTAACGACAGCATGGCCGTTCGCGTCCCCCGACACACCATAGGCCTTCACGACGGACGGCGCCGGATTTCGGGTGTAGATTGCGCCGCCAGCAATGAACACGAGGATGAAGCAGAAGGTCTTCCAGTGGTTCGCTTCAACGCGCAGGCGCGAGCCGTTATCGAAGATGATCTTCTCGGGATCATCTTCGGAGTAGCCCCCAGGGGCGGTAGACAGTGCTATCTGCTTTTTGCTGCGGAAAAGAGGCATGACGCTCGTTCCATTTGGACCGACTCCATTGAATCAGTCCACATGGGAAGCGAGTCATGCAAAAGAGGTGCGATTAGTGAAGGCTTTCTGGGCTGGCATTCCTAGCTGGCGCCGCGTCAGCCGGCTGATGGGTTTAACCCGAAATGATGATGATTTTGGGGTAGCTTTCGGGGCAGCGACTGAGACTGTATGCGAATAGGATCGTGGCTGTTACATGGGTTGCATGGACTCGCTCAGTAACGTCTTTGATCTAAAACAGAAATGTAGAGCTTTTGGCGTCAGCCGGCTGACGAAAGTTTCGGGCGATATAAATCAACATACCTTGTTCTTCAAAAGGCGACATGTGACCGCCCGGGTAATGCTTGAGCTTCCTTGACACTTGATCATCCGGGGTAGCATCAACTCGTTTTGGAAAACCATCGACATGAAGATAGATTCGCTTACGCTACGTCAGCAAGAGGCTCTGGCTCAATACGATAGCCTGCGCCGGCGGAAGGCGTCGACCATCGCGCTTGGGCGGCTTTGCAGCTCGTTTTTGAATCGGCAAATCTGGCGATCGCAATCTGAAATGGCTTCAGCCTTGGCAATTTCCAAACCGCACGTCACCCGGTTGCTGCGCGCAGCAAAAGTCCCAGACGAAGTTGTCCATACTTTTGGCGGCGCACATCGCATTTCCTTTGAAACCGTGGAGAGACTCGCGAAGATTGAAAAGGAGAACGGGCGCATGCTTTTAATAGCTCGCGCGGTGAGCTTTGGCGTCCGTTCCGACCTCAAGGTGCACGAGATACTCGCGGGCTTGGCTTCTGGGTTCTTGGCGCCGATCCGAAAACAAGTCGTGAGGCTCGCACGCCATAACGAGGAAGGATATATCCGGCTGTACTCGCCGCAATTGAGCCGCATGTCCTCAGATCTTCCGCGTCTTGAGAAGGCAATCAACGCTGTTTTGAATGGCGTGTTGTTACTGATCTGAGAAGATGCTGGTAGAGAGCGACGCGTCCGTTGAGCCGCATCGTTTTCGTCGCCAGGTCAAACTGCGTCTCCGGGTATTTCGATACAGGAGAGACGTCAGCCGGAACTCAGAGCTCTCTCCGGCAAACATTCGATACAAGCATCGAGCTAAAGCTAGCGAGATTTGCCAGACCTAGACCTGTTGAATACATAGCCCGCAAATCCGTCTTTTAGGTCGGGGTACTTCTGGATGGTGGGTTCGGCCAAATCGCTCGTTGGATCGATTCCCAACCGACGCAACGTAAGTTTGCCGGCGGGCGTGACCTTATAGGTTCGCCGCCAGTCCTCTCGCTGTCGAAGTGTCGCAGCTTCATAAGCTTCCCATCCACGGCGGACTTCTTCGACTCTGCGATCCTGCGCATGTACATCCTGCGCCGCGACGCGCAACGCCGCGCGATTGACAGCCTGTTCTTTCACTTCGACTTCGCGCTGTTCTGTCA
The DNA here is from genome assembly GCF_000092885.1 of Paraburkholderia atlantica. Lineage (NCBI taxonomy): Bacteria > Pseudomonadati > Pseudomonadota > Betaproteobacteria > Burkholderiales > Burkholderiaceae > Paraburkholderia > Paraburkholderia atlantica. The sequence continues at coordinate 29,473 of NC_014120.1, forward strand.
GAGCTAACGTCTCCTGAATCTCTACCATCTGACGCTCAGCGTCGGAGATGATCCACCCCTCCTTCAAGGCCTTCATGAAGAATCCTGCCGGACTCTTCGACACCTTACCCAGTTTCAGGCTGAAACGCGTACGCTCGATTGCCTGTTCCAATCGTTCATCGTTGTAAGTGTCGCGCGATGCCGCGATCTGATTGAGCTGAGCGCTGGACAGCCCGAACTCCTGCTTCAACGTTTGATAAATCGCTTGCGCCTGCTCGTGAGTATGAAGGATGCGCTCAGCCATCTCTTTACGCTCGATGCGAAACTTCAGGCGACCGATTTTCCGAGATCCCTGCTCGTTACGCGTTTCGTACGAAAGCCTCAGGTCGGATACCTCGTTGATCTGTTCGATAGCGGGAACTAGCCAGTCTCGTTTGAAATACTTGAACTCGTTTGCCTTGGCACCCATTGCCCCTTGCCACAAACGCAATTCATCGAGCGTAAGCCAATCCGTTTCTCCTTCATCCGCGTAGGGAAGCAGGTGGTCGTACATGACCCGTGCGTAGCTGAGCGTGAAGAGGGACGTGATACGCAGGCTAAGCCAATGCGACTTGCCGGGACCACGTATGATGTCTATGAGATCCGGGGGTACTCGAAACTGAAAGCGGCCGCCTGAGTAGGAGATACGTCCAATCAGTTGCACTGAGCCAAAGGGTTTTTCGCCATCGGCGTCCGGCGCGGTAGTCGCCTGAATCAATGCCCGTTGGGCTTCCGTGATGACTTGCTCGAGATGTGCGTTGTTGCGACTCGAGTAACGCATGAGCCACTTAAAGTAGTCCAGCTCTACGTCATAGAGACCACGTATCTGTTCGTCCTGAGCAACGATGAAGTACGCCGCATCGATCAGACGTCGAGCTGCGACGCCTAAATCGATAATCCGGATCAGTACGTTCTTTCGCGCGAAGCCGATGTCGGATCGAGCCGTGTCGACTGGCAGATCCTGACCGGTTGCGTCGTCGAACAAAGCCAAGGCCAGTTGCCGAGATGTGGCTACTTGCCCAGCTGTTGTCATACGGTCCCCCAAGTTGTGGTCAACGATATCTGGAGCGGTACGGTACCGATGCGAAGGTGCCAAGTCAACACAGATCACCTCACCTTGCACGGCGGTCTACACAGAACACCTCACCTTTCCGACGTTCCTCGTCACAATTCGTCTCACCTCCCCGCCAAATCGCCTCACCTTGCTTCTCAATTCGCTTCACATTGCCGTGGTAAACGCCTCACCTTGCTTCTCAATTAACAGCACTTTTGGCACAATTCGCCTCACCTTTCGCTCTTAACTCGTTGTTTTTCAAGGAAACTGCAATTTGCGTTAGTTGTTTGTCCGTTTTGTTTATTTTGTAAACACAAACCACCAGTACCCCAGCGAGCAGAACGAACAGGCTGTAGCTGAGCGAATACGGTTCGGTTACTCAATGGGACTGGGAGAGGGAGAGTGCGTATTTGCGGACCCGAGTCTTTGGCAAAAGTCGACGGTTGGGGCTTTAGCGAAGGTGAGGCAAATTGTGTGGTGCACAAAAGGGAAGCAAATTTCGCCGCTTTTGCCACGATAAGGTGAGGCGTTCTGTGTTGGGATGGTTGAGCTTTCGTCTCCGGTCCCGTTGACGGTTTCTCGCCTTCTGCGATTTTTCGTTAAGGTCGTCTGCTAAGCTTGTCGCGTAAGTTATTGAAAAAAAGCAAAGAAATTTGTTCGAGCGGATCGCCCGGCTTTTATGATCAGATTTCGTTGGCAATTCTTTGGCGGGATGAGTATTCTACGGTTCGACGCGTGATCCAACAGGAACCGTAGAAACAGATGGTGAGCGTGAAGAAATCATCTCACCGTCGATAAAACATAGGAACTGCAAAATGAATTTGAGCGAATTGCCGGGAATAGACAGGCGCGTGAAGCTCTCCAATTTGGGGGAGTTCGCTGAGCGCCTGTCGGTGATGGCGAACGAACTGCGTGACCAAATTCTAGCTCCGAGACCTCGCAAGAACCCTCCCGTGTTCACAATTGGCGAGTTGGCAGAGCTATGTGGTATCGACCGCCAGAAAATTAACTATCTGGCTACGAAGGAAGGCGGTGAGCTTCCGCCGGGTGTGGCACACGGTACTGGCAGGGCGCGCATTTTTTCTCTTAAAGAAGTTCGCACGTGGGTGCAGCAGGTATCTGACATCTACCAGACTCCGCTGGTCACCGGCACTCGTGAACATCGTGGCCGCGTGTTAATCACTGCGAACTTCAAAGGGGGGTCTTGCAAGACCACTACAACCATGTGTCTTGCGCAAGGTTTGAGCCTGCGTGGTCGCAAGGTCCTCGTCATTGACCTCGATCCGCAGGCGTCCCTCTCGGAACTGTGCGGGCTCTACGCGGAAAAAGACGTGACATGGGAGGACACGGTCCTCCCTTTCATCTATGACCCGAACATCGAAGGCGGACTCGCAGCGAAGGTGCAAAGCACGTACTGGGATGGCCTAGACGTCATCCCTGCACACAACTACCTTCATGACGCGGAGTTTCATCTTCCTACTGCGCAACAGACAAACCCAGGCTTTGAATTCTGGTCTGTCCTTCGCAAGGGAGTTGAACCGCTTCGCGCTCAATACGACTACATCATTCTGGACACCGCCCCGTCTCTTTCCTACATGACCCTTAATGGTCTCATGGCGGCAGATTCGATGGTTATGCCCTTGGTTCCGGAGAGCTTGGACTTTATCTCCTCGGTGTCTTTCTGGTCTCTGTTCGCCGAGGTAGCACATGGTTTTGTGGAGCATGAGGTCGATAAAACGTACGACTTCATCTCTGTCCTCCTGTCTCGAGTGGACTATGGAACAACATCATCAGCGCCGGTCGTCCGCTCCTGGTCTCAACGTGCATACGGGGACTGGCTTAACACAACGGAGGTCCCGGCCAGTTCCGTTATGAGCAACGGTGCGTTGGCCTTCTCGACGGTCTTTGACCTATCGCGTTCCGATGCTGTTGCGAAGACTTTGGCGCGGGTGAAGCAACCACTGCTGGACTACTGCAAGTGGATCGACGATCAATATGTCTCGCAATGGAGGGCCGGACAATGAGCAACTTGCGTGAGCGCATGATGAGCAAAACTGCTGAGGTCCGGGCCGCGAAGGACATCAAGCTTGACCAGCAGCAAGAAAAGCCTACCAGCCCGCGGACCGCACCTGGAATGGCTGGCGCGTTAGCTCAGGCACAACAGAGAATCGTCGAACTTGAGAAGTCAGGCGCCGCGTCAGAAGTAACCGTTGCGGACATCGTTCCTAACCCGTGGCAGCCACGGAAGGTCTTCGACGATGCGAAGTTGAGGCAACTCGCGGAATCGATTCGCGAAGCGGGGCTGGTTCAACCAATCGTAGTCCGGCGGGCGGCGCACGGGCACCAGATTGTTGCTGGCGAGAGACGTTGGCGGGCACACAAGATGATCGATAAGGACACGATTAAGGCTGTCATCATCGATCTTTCGGATGAAGAGATGGCGATGTTAGCCCTCGTGGAAAACGTCGTCCGCGACGACCTATCCGACTATGAGATAGCTCGCTCGATTCGCAGCACGGAGAAAGAATTTCCCAACCGGAAGCGTATGGCGGAGGGATTGGGTATTTCTCGCTCGGAGCTGTATCGTTTCCTCGCCTTTTCGGAACTCCCGGACTTTGTGGTTAAGGATCTGGACATCCAGCCGCGGCTATTGGGGGCGACTGCCGCGGAGGGCCTCGTGTCGGTCTTGAGGGACAAGAACGGGAAGGCAGTCGACGTCGCTCGAGAGGTATGGGGAAGAGTGGTATCGGGGGAACTCGATCAATCAAAACTCGTGAGAACGATCAAGCAAGCCCTTCAAAGCGGTGACAATGGTTCACGCAGTGTCAGTGACCGTAGCATCGAGAAAATTTTCGCGGGAAAGAATCAAGCGGGGTCGATTACGAAAGATGCTTTGGGCTTTACCGTGAAGATCCGAGCCGGGATGCTTACAGACGAAAAGGAGAGGCAGATACGGACGCTCATCGCTGAGCTCTTTTCGGCCAGCAGCGGCAGCGCTAGCTGAGATCGAGCGACAAAGTGCCCTGAGGGGCACTTTTTATGGAGTGGCCCTCGTTAGTCGCGGACCTCGGGTGTGTCCCAAGAGGGGACGCGCTTCCCGGGCGGCGCCAAACTCGGCGATCCGATGATCGCCAGCTGAGGGGAGATCTAAAGGTTGTTTTCGCCGTGGACTCATCGGCGCGCCGTCGCCCTGATCGGCAGAGATGTCCCAAGTCGGGACACGCTTGGCGATCTGGAGAACGCCGGTGCAGGACGATTCTAGGATTGCTTTTGTCGTGGAGTCCACATCGCGCCGTTGTTCCGATCTGACGGAGAAGTGTCCCAAGTTGGGACACTTCTGCCTAAGACGCAAGCTCAGCGATCCGATCACCGGCCGCAGCAAATCTGGACACTTTTGTCGCGTGGACTCACGTTCGCGCGACGCTCTGACGTGCTAGAGGAGTATCCCCACGTTGGGACACGCGCGCCCTCGCGACGGCAACATTCGGCGACGCGGTGATGACCGGCCGCAGAAAATTTGGCCGTTTGCGCCGCCGTCCATTCAACGTCGCGCTGGCGCTTAAACTTGTCGAAGGCGTGTCCCCCGTTGACACACGTCCCGCGCAACACCAGCTTGGCGATCTGATAACCGCCGGCGGGTGGCAAATCTGAGGTTGTTTCGTCGCGTACTCACCGGCGCGCCTCCACGCCAATTCTACGGAGACGGCCCCGGCTGGACACTCTCCCCGCATCGGCAAGCTCAGCGATCCGTTGATCATCGGCCGCCGGAAGTCGGGGGTGTCGTCGTAGACCAACGTCGCGCCCACGTTCCGACCCGCCGGAGGAGTGTCCCAAGTTGGGACATGCGTCTTCTTGCCCACAGCCGGAAGTCCCTCTGCCTAGTTCAGCGGTGCAGGGCCCGCAAACTGACATCGCTGCGGCGCGCCCCGCTGAGTCTCCGAGCTACATCGGTGCTTGCGGCACATCGAATAGATCGCGGCCTCAGGACGAGATCTGAAAACGCGCTTTGGTCCGGGTTGAACAATAGGCGACATCGTCGCGTCTGCTACGGCAAGCCGATACGCGATTTGTGTTCCGGGTAATAAATCGAGCTTGATTGGGACGCGCGTCGATCCGCGTCGATCGCCCTGGGAAAAAGAAAGCGCGCCCGCATACAAGTCACTACCGATGGTCGACGAAGGCGCTTGCGCAACAGGCGGCTCGATTTCGCGGCATCTGGCTTGAGATGAAGCCTGTCTGCCACGTTCTCCGCGGTTTCGCAACAGCTTCAGGCGGCACGGGAAACGTCGAGCGTGCCAAGCGCAGCCTAAGTTGCGAGGGCAAGATTGCCAGCAGCTGGGAAAGCGTGAGGCATGCAGCGCATCCAAGTCCGTGTCGCCGACGTTCGTCGCGACTACTCATAAGGCCGCAGCCACGATCAGCTAAAGCCGCGTGCTGTGTGTATCGAGGACCTGAAGGTGCGCGAATGTCGAAGTCGGCTGGGGAACGCTTTGACATCCGGGCAAAAATGTGAAGCTCAAGTTCAGCCTGAACAAAGCGATTATCGACCAGGCTGGGCCGACTTCCGGCGGTAGCTGGCTTGCAAGCTCGACTGGCAGGGCTGCTCATTTCTGCGCCGCGGCGGCATGCGAGCCAAACGTGTCACTGCTGCGGGCACGGTCGGCAATAACAGCACCGCACAGCGAAGTTCCTCTGAAAGCGCGCGGTTCCTAGAGCTAGGTCGATGTGATCGACACAATCAACGTGCCTCGACGCGTAGAAGAGCTGCGGAGCAGTGAAAGGCCAGAAATGCCTTGGCTAGTCCGTGGAGAGGTGACGCAGTCAGATCGGTCTGTTGTACGCGAGCCCGCCGAAGCGACCACGCATGATGCTTCTCGCGCATAGTGTCGTAGGAATCCCCGCCTTCAGGCCCGGCAGGATATCAACACGAACAAGCCTAGTTTGGAGAATCGCATCGCATCCCCGCCAAGCTACAGATGCCTCAGTCCTCGACAGCGGTTGTAAGCACGACGGTTCGTTTGCGGTGGCATCGTCTACGCCCGCCCGCCCCTACTGTCGCGAGTCTTCGGTGGCGATGCAGACTGCGCCTCTGGGTGGACCAAATTCAGCGCCGGATTTACGGCCTGCGGAGACACCGCACGTCGTGAAATGGCGAGCGCCGTCAGACTGCAGTCAATGACACATCGATAGCTCGGGCCAAACCGACCGGCAAAAGTGCCTGGTAGAACTAAGGAAATGTTATTTTGCTGGCGTGACGCTTGGTTGGAAACTCAAAATTATCGAGGCAGAATGGTGCGCCCGTCTCCGTGAAACATTGCCGAACAATTTGCGCTAACCCGAAAGCCACGTCTGTCGGGGCTTCGTGCGGTTTATTCCACAATTGTTTCACGGCAGGCTTCCCCCTAACATGGACAAAAAGGCTGCTAGCTCTCGCTCCGACGTAGCCTGCGACGCCGGTTGGAACAGGCGTAGTGAACATTACGTAATTTGTAACGCCCTCGGAAAACTATGCGTGGCTATTCGAGGGGGCACTCCGTCAATGACGCTGCAAATGCGTCAGGAGGAAACAGGAAACCTCGCAGGCCGCCCGAAGAACGTAGTGAATGCGCCTCGACTGCGCGAATAAATCGGCTTACTCGCGTCCGCGCTCGAGGTTGCAACTAACCGTCAGTTTGCGTCGACGTTCCCACGGCTTCGCCACAAATCGTCCTGCAAACAGGAGGGCAGCTTGTCACGTTGGGGACGTCAACGAACACACTCGGTCAATGCTGTTCGAGCGCATGGCGCTATCTCGCAAGCTGCGGGCTGCGACAGCATGTCAAAATGAGTTGGTCTTACGAAGGGTGAACGCGTGGCTGTTTCAGGAGTTCCAGTCGGGTATCCTTCTTTCGATGAGACTAGTGAAAGCCGAAACAATGAATGACGTAATACTGCCCGAAGGCGCTTACAGCGACACGCTCCCTGACGTGGTCGAGCTGTTGGAGGAGGGGCGCCGGACCGCGGCGCGGAGTATCAATGCGCTGATGACGGCGACGTATTGGCTGGTCGCGTCGGATCGTTGAATCTGAGCAGGGCGGGCAGGGGCGTGCGGCTTACGGGCAGGCGCTCCTGCAGCGACTGTCCGCAGATCTGACGAGGCAGTTCGGTCGGGGTTTCGGTGCAGACAATCTCGAATTGATGCGCCTGTTCTACCAGAGCTATCCGCCGGGTGAGATTTCCGAATCAGCGATTCGGAAATCCAGGACGCAGGCGGCCAAGGCAAAATCCGAATCACCGGTTCGGATTTTCTCGCTTCAACAGTTGGGTGAGCGCTTCCCGTTGTCCTGGACGCATTATGTGCGGCTGATGCGACGGACACGTTCACCCGAAGAACGGGCGTTCTACGAAACGGAAGCATTACGAGGCGGCTGGAGCGTGCGACAGCTCGAACGCCAGATGGGCACTCAGTTCTACACGCGGACATTGCTGTCCAAAGACAAGCGTGCGATGCTCGAACAGGGTGCCGTTGCTAAACCGAACGACACCGTGACGCCCGAAGAAGCAATTAAGGATCCCTATGTACTAGAGTTTCTGGACCTGAAGGACGAGTACTCCGAAAGCGACCTTGAAGAAGCGCTAATTCATCGGCTTGAGGACTTCCTGCTTGAGCTGGGCGGCGACTTCACATTCGTCGGGCGGCAGAGGAGGTTACGTATCGGCGACAGCTGGTTTCGCGTGGATCTGCTCTTCTTTCACCGGAGACTGCGGTGTCTGGTGCTCATCGATCTCAAGCTGACCGAGCTGAATCATGCTGACGTCGGCCAGACGCATATGTACTGCAATTACGCCAAGGAACATTGGACTTTACCTGATGAGAATCCGCCGGTCGGCCTGATCCTTTGCGCGAGAACTAACGCGGCAATCGCGCGCTATGCGCTTGACGGCCTGCCAAACAAGGTGCTTGCCGCGGAGTATCACACCGTGCTTCCGGACGAACAATTACTTGCTGATGAACTGGCAAAGACCCGTCGCGAATGGGAGGCGCAGCATCCCATTCTGTCGGACAGGGGTCGCTCGCAAGACTAACGCACTTTGCAATCAATCATGGGGACCATCGGAGCCAGTCTGATCACACTGCCGGCTATTGCCGTCGCTCACGTAACGGCTTAGGCCTGGTGGCCGAACATGCTTTGCGGTCGTTCGCAGGATCAGAGATCGCGAATGAAAGCGCAGCGGTGGAGCGGCTGACCGCAAAAGGGTGGCGCAAAGGAGGAAACAGTCATTGAAACGTGATCCATGATTCGAAGTGAGACACCGTTTCGCGCGGGGTGTCACGCCGGCAGGGTTTCAACCCAGCGCTTCCAGACGGCGTTGGCAACGTTTATCTTCGCCACCGCGTCGATAACTTTGCATGGCCTTTGTGCGGTCCCGGACAACGCTATTGTCTTCCGCACCCCAGACACCTTCCCAGAAAAGTCCGAGATTGTGTGCCGAGGCCTTGTGTCCCAGCTCAATGGCCTGCTCGTACAGCGAGCGCGCACGGATTGCGTCCACCTGCATGCCGCGCCCGAGCCGTGCACTGTCGGCAAGCGCCGCGGCGGCCAGCCCGCGCAGACGACCGTCCGCGGTCTCGTCCTTCATCACGTCTGCAAGAATCGCGTTACCTCTGCCAAAGTCCGCCTCTCCTCCTGTTGGTGTGACGAGAGAAATAGCCATGGCCATTCGCGAGGCGGGATGGCGGTTCGCGCCAATACGCTCCAGCAACCAGCGGCCCAGATGGGGTGCGCGGTCTAACGTGCTGGTGAGCATTGCATTTGCGATCGCCGCGAGCGACTCCGGTGACAGGAATCCAGTCTTGTTTGCCGCAATGACGTGGCGCGAGAACTTTGCGACATCCAGTGTAGGGTCAGCGTGGCGCAACTGATGCCATTCGCGGTCGATTGTCCTGACCCAGCTTTCCATTTGCATGGTGAGCAATCTCCCGGTGAAGAATGCACCTGATTCTAGCTCACCTTTTACCAATTGCAATGTCGGGATCCCGTGTCCTTGGCTGCGTACGTTCGGCAGGTGGCGGAGCGCACCGCTGCCCTGATTTCCCGCCGTCGCTGTGCGCGAAGCCGCGACCGTACCGAAGTGATTCAGCGCGGGTACTTTATACAGGCCTGCCTGTTTGCCGTATCCAGGTGGCGGTGCCAGGCAGTGGTGAGGAGAGGTATAATAATGCGCAATATTTATACCTCAGGTGACCCAATTGGGGCAATGCTGGATTGCACGCGTCGCTGGCGGCGACCGCGTGGTCAGCGCTCAGTCCGATTCGCGTGAGGTGATAGAAGGAGATGGTCCACGATGGCTAATGCGTTCGAACTCATTGCCCTAGCGCTGCCTGGCGATGTCGCCCCCGAGTCACTGCCCGCCACCGTCCGCCAGTTCGTCGCCGACTGCTGGCCCGGAATGAGCCGCGGCCAGTTGCTCGCCCGCGCGCGGCGCCTGGCGCTGCGGCCGTCGCTGCGCGCAGGTTCGGCGACTGCGCCGGGTGAGATTGGCCGCTTTGCGCTGACACTTACGGCGGGCGTCGAGATCGTGTCCCTGATCGCGCATCTGCGCCGGGTTGCACAGCGCCGCGCCTCCGCGCGCAGTCGCAAGGCGGCCACCGCCTCCCGGCCGCCCGCGCGCGATCCGCGCCAGGCGTTGCTGTTCTGAGGGTGCGGCAAATGGGACGACCCCGGATCGAATGGAGCGACGCGCAGGTGCGCGCAATCTCGAGTGCGGTTGCGGTGCTCGACCGTCACTTCCCACGGGACAACACGGGTTTTCTGGACGGGCTCGTTGCGGCGGTACGCGCTACGACGGGCCGTGTCTATGGCGCCACGACCTACGGTCGGCTGTTGCGGGATGTCGCGCCGCAGGTCGGAGTACGTCGGCGCCCTAGTACGCCGACAATCCAGTCGGCGGTGTTGCGCGCGCAGGCGCTCGAGCGTGGCGCCGTACAGGCGGCTGCCGAAGCGTCCGCGCTGCTTCCTGCTGACTCGCGCGTGGCAACGGCTGCCGCCGTAAAACAACTGTCCGCGGTGGCGCAGCGCAGGAAACGTGAAGACGCCCGACATCCCGTCACCGTCGATGCTGACGCGCTGCGCGCCTCGCTCACGCCACTGTTGCGCGAACTGCTGCGCGAGAGCGTCGCGCCGCTGCATGCACGGGCCGTCCAACGGGTGTCATCCAATGCGGGCGACGAGAGCGCACGCGAGCTGCAGGTGACGACGGCCGCGCTCAAGGATGCACGTGCGAGGATCCGTCAGCTCGAGTTCGAAATTGGTGAACTGCGCCGCGAACTTGGTGCCGCGCAGGCCGCGCGCGATCTCGCGGGTGTGCACGTCAGTGCGATGCTGGAGGATCTGCGCGAAGCGATCGCAGCGTCGCGCCGCGGCCGCAGGGCAGCTCGCCGGTAACTCGAAATGCCGGGAAGAGTCCGCGGCTGCTGTCGTGTGCCTGGCTTCGACGGGGGCTGGAATCAGCTTTAACCGGGCGAGTGAACACCAAAAAGGCCAGTTCCAATGCCTGACGAAAATCGGTCAGGACTAAAGATTCAACATATGTCGTATTCCTATGCAATTGTCGAATGGGACCGATAGTGGTTTCCTCGGGACGTTGCTGAATCCTTCCAGTTCACCGCAGGGACCGCAACATTCTCGACAGATTTCGTGTTCATGGAAGTGGCCGGGGAGCTGTATGGCGCGGTCGATTCGCTCGAAACGCAGGTTGAGCAGATGAAGGGGTATGTTCCGGGACGACGATGGCCTGATTTAGGGGGCGCTCGATGAAGCGAGTGACGCGCCACTCGCTCCTATATGGCGGCACGCAAGGCTGAACACGCCGCTCAGGACGTGCCCGCGTCAAAGCTTGAACTGACACCGTCGCAGGTGACGATTGCCAGAAAGTATGCCGATGGTGAGTTTGCGTACGTGCTGGGATGTCCGACCCTCGAGGCTTTTCGGGGTCAATAACCATTGTTCGAGCGACACTCGCCGGTAGAACATGACACGGCGCTCGAGCTTGGGGCTGAATGCTTCGAATCGGTGTGCGCCGCGCGGCCGACCAAGCGGGATTGGGTGGGCTATGAGAAGGGTATCCGCCATGAGATCGCCTTCCTACGAACGGGATTCGAAGTGTAGGAGGTGAGTTAACAAATTTAATACGGACATATGCGAGTTGACACTTTTATGCCGATTCGAAGGGGAATAAAAGTGACAACAGGGACGCGTTCCGCCCCGCGGTTACGGGCGAGGGCAGGTGACAGATTTATTACGTTCTACGATACGAAAACCGTTTTGCCAGTCGATCGGCAAACCGCGAATCGTGATGTACGTCGCCCACGCGTTATACGCATTGCTGCTGCTGTCACGCCGGCGGCGATAGCCGCCGCAGCGGCTTCGGCGCTGGCGTTGCTTTGCGCGAAGGCATGCTGAGATGCGGCGGCAAAAGTCAGCCACGCCGCGATCTGTACAGGACGGTGGGGCATGAGCCCGGTACGGCGTTTGGTTTGTTGTTTTTTCATGTCTGGCAGGACCGAGGCGTCTGCGCCCCTCTTTGTAAATGGGAAGCATTCGCAAATGAGCGATACTAGCAAAACGCGCGTCCACTTAAAAGCCTTACGTTGCAATTCGATTGCTTTAAGCGCTGTATCGCCCGTCAGACGGCTCTCGCGGCTGTGTCCCGCCCGGGACGATTCGCCGCGCACAAATCCCCACATGTAGAAGGGTTAATTAGTCTGACGAAATGGGGGAACCAAATTCTTCGCGATCGCGACCGGCACCCGTTGCAGACACCGCCACCAACCCCACGCCTCTTCGGTTCATGGCGACTTTGCGGCCGATCGGGCTTATGACCCGTTCATGCACAGTGAGTCAATCGACTGATTCGGATTCCTTTTAATTCGTCATTTGGCCTTGCAAGACGGCGAGGAAATTTCTATGATTCTCAAATGCGAATCACTCGCATTATCATATGAGCCGCATGGCACTCTGCCCCGTTTCGCAACTTCCATCCATCGTTGATGGCATCCCAACAGGTCCTACCCGGTCAAAGAGGAAACTCAAACATGAGTACAACTAATATCTTCCATGAGCACGAGCCCCGTACTGCAGGTGCGGGCTCCGACGCCGGGACGAACCCAGTCGTTCTCGATTTCGTCGCGATCGGTCTGGGCCCGTTCAACCTGAGCCTCGCTTGTCTCGCCGATCCGATCCGCGACCTGCATGGTCTTTTCCTCGAACGCAACGAAGACTTCGACTGGCATCCCGGCATGCTGATCGACGACACCACGCTGCAAAATCCTTTTCTGGCCGACCTAGTCAGCCTCGCCGATCCAAAGAGCAGGTTCAGCTTCCTGAACTACTGCAAGCAGGAGGGCAAGCTCTATGCGTATTACATCCGCGAGCGCTTCTACCCGAGCCGCGAGGAATACAACCGTTACTGCAAATGGGCGATCAGGCAGCTTTCCAGCATCGCTTTCGGCTCGAGTGTCGAGAACGTCGAATACGATCGCGAGCGTGCCCATTACGTCGTGAGTGGGCGCCATGTGCGGACCGGCCAGACCTTCGTGCATCACGCGAAGCGGCTCGTGGTGGGCGTGGGTTCGTTGCCGCAACTGCCGGCCTGTTGCGACGCGATGCGCGACCGTTGCATTCACAGCGCGCATTACGTGGCGCGCAAACACGAATTGCAGCAGAAGCGGTCGATCGCGGTAATCGGCAGCGGCCAGAGCGCCGCCGAAATATTTCACGATCTCCTCAAGGAAAGCGATAAGTACAACTATTCGCTGACGTGGATCACGCGCGCTCCGCGCTTCTTCCAGATGGAGAACACCAAGCTCACGCTGGAAATGATCTCGCCCGACTACATCGACTATTTCTATAACCTGCCGGGCAATGTGCGCGAAAGTATCATCGCGAAGCAGGACAGTCTCTACAAGGGCGTGAATGCTTCGTTGATCAACCAGATCTACGATCTGCTCGATGACCGCCGCAGCCGCGGTCATCGTAACGCGCGGCTCATCGCGAATTCGGAGCTGACCGGCTGCCATCACGATCACGTCGACGACCGCTACCATCTGCGCTTCGTACAGCGCGACGAGGGCGTGCAGTACACGCACATCACAGACGGTGTGATCTTCGCGACCGGTTACCGGCAGAACGTGCCGGGCTTCATCGACGGCATTCGCGAGCGCATCCGCTGGGACGATAACGGGCATTACCGCCTGTCACGAAACTATGCGATCGACGTGAACGAACGCGACATCTTCGTGCAGAACGCCGGGCTTCTTAGCCACGGGCTGACCAATCCTGACCTCGGCATGAGTTGCTATCGCAATTCGTGCATCCTGCGCGAACTGACCGGCGTCGAGCACTACAAGATCGAGCGGCGCATCGCGTTGCAAGACTTCTCGGTGCCCGACACTGAGGCGTTCGTCAAAGCGCCGCTGGAGGCGCGATGAAGTTGCGCAACATGATCATCCTCATGACGACCTTCGCGGTCGTCAGCGACGCGATCCTGATTCCCTTCTATCCGCAGTTCTTCGCCGCGCGCTACGGCGTAAAGAGCCCTGTGCACGCGGGCGCTTACGTGGCGTTCATTTCGATCGTCGTGATGCTGACGCTGCCCATCTGGGCACGCGTCGCCAAACGGCTCGACGCCATGCATCTGCTCGTCTATACGCAATGCGCAGCCGGCGTCCTGTCGCTGGCGAGTTACTGGGCGTCGACGCTGCCGCTCTTCTGGGTGTTGTCGCTCGCGATGTTCATGTGCAAGAGTAGTTATCTGCTGATGTACCCGTACATGATGCGGCCGGAGCCGAAGGAGTCCCACCCGCACACGATCGGCCTGCTCTCTGTGGTCGTGCACTTCGGTGCAATTGCGGGCGCTGTTGCAGGCGGCTTCGTGATGCAGGTCTGGAGCGCGCACACCTGCATCTTCGCGATGGCCGCCGGCGACTTCGCGCAGATGGCGATCTGCATGTGGCTGATCCGCTCGCACGCCATCGCACGGCGCTGCCGCTTCGCAGACGAAGCGATAGCGCAGACTGTGGCTGTGCGCCCGAAGCTGCGCACCCGGCTGCCGATTTTGCGGCTCGCGTTGCTGATGCTCGCGTTCGACTTCTGTGTGTACCTGATCCGGCCGTTCATGTCGTCCTACTGGCAGAACACGAGCGGTTCGCCGAGCGAGTTGCTCTCCGGTCTCGTCTTCGCGATTCCCGGCATGGTTGCACTCGTCGCCTTGTATATCAACAAGCACACCGCAGGGCGAGGCCGGCGTCTGCCGGATCAGATGATCCCGAATCTGCTGCTTTGCACCGTGGGCATGCTGCTACAAGGCGTCGAAGCGCCGCTGTGGATCATCGTCGGACGCGTGCTGTTCGGCTGGGCGCTCTTCCAGATCGTCGTCAAGCTCGACGTGACGATGTTCGCGCTCAGTACGCCCGCCTCGTATGCCACCGACTTCAGCGTGATGAACTTCTTCCAGAACCTCGGCGTGCTGCTCGCTTCGTTCGCCGCTGGCGCGATCGTCGATGAAATCAGCTTGCGCGCGCCGTTCTTCATCGCCTCGGCGGGCCTCTTGCTGTGTGCCCTCATGAGCATCTGGCTGCTCGAGCGCCAGCCCGCTCGCGACTCGGAACATGCCGCGCTCGCCGATGCAGCGCTTTCCAACGATCTTGCCAACACAGGAGCCACCGGCCATGCGAACTGACATCGCCTCCGACGAAATCGCACTGCGCGCGCCCGCGCCGTTATCTGCCGCACGACTCGCCGATAACCCCGCTAGCTCGCAAGACGCAACGCTGTGCGCAACCGTGAACGGCTTTTACATCCGCCCGCTCGACGTCAAACGGGATGCGCCCACGCTGCACCGCTGGTTCATCGAAGAGCGCGCCGCCTTCTGGAACATGCAGGACAAGAGCGTCGACGAGGTGGCCGCGTTCTATCAGGCCATCGAAGACTGCGGCCACGCACGTGCATGGATCGGCAGCCAGCGTGGTGCGAGCGCGTTTCTCTTCGAGAGCTACGACCCGGCGCACGACGAGGCGGGCGAGCACTACGACGTGCGCGACGGCGATCTCGGCATGCATCTGTTCGTCGGACCTGCCGCGACGCCCGTGCCCGGTCATACACGCCGCGTGTTCCAGACACTGATGACGTTCCTGTTCGAACAACTCGACGCCAAGCGCATCGTCGTCGAACCGGATGCGCGCAACACACGTATCCACGCACTCAACCGCGCGATGGGCTTCGTCTATGCGAAGAGCGTCGCGTTCCGTGAGAAAACCGCCTCGCTCGCGTTCTGCACGCGAGCCGACTTCTACGCCACCCTTCAAGAAACCACTGTAAAGGATCTCAAGTCATGACTCAACCGACGGCGCAACCTTCGACGCCCGCCCCGCAACAGGCCACCGCGCATCTCACGCCCGATGTATGGGCCAATGCTAACCGCATGCTGGTTCGCAAGGCGCTTGCCGAATACGCGCACGAGCTGATCGTCGAGCCTACGCGTATCGGCGACGCGCCCGGCGAACACCATGCGCGCTACGAAGTGGAGTCCGACGACGGCACTAGCATCTACAGCTTCGAAGCACGTCAACTCGCGCTGCGTCACTGGAGCATTCGTTCAGAGTCGATCGGGTGCACACGCGATGGTGTTCAGCAACCGCTGGACGCGCTCTCCTTCATCCTCGACGTAAAGGGTCGTCTCGGCATCAAGGAAGAGATGTTGCCGATCTATCTCGACGAAATCAGCAGCACGCTGTATGGCGCCGCGTACAAGACCGTCAAGATTGGACCGGAGACGCCCGATCTGTTGGGTGCCGACTTCCAAGCGATCGAAACTGCGATGAGTGAAGGTCACCCGGGCTTCGTCGCCAACAATGGCCGCCTCGGCTTCGACGCGGGCGACTATCGCGCGTTCGCGCCGGAAGCCGGTTCGCCGATTCAGGTCGTATGGCTCGCGGTCCATAAGGACAACGCCGCGTTTCATTGCAGCGACGACCTCGACTACGCGCGTCTCATGGACGAGGAACTCGGCGCGCCGACCATCGCGCGATTCAGGGAGATCGTAGAGGAGGGCGGCTGTAACTTCGACGACTACCATCTGATGCCAGCCCATCCGTGGCAATGGTTCAACAAGCTGTCGATCGCGTTCGCGTCGTACGTCGCGACGAATCGCATCATCTGCTTGGGTTATGGCGACGACCGCTATCTCGCGCAGCAATCGATCCGTACGTTCTTTAACCTCTCGGACCGCTCGAAGCGCTACGTGAAGACCTCGCTGTCGATTCTCAACATGGGGTTCATGCGTGGTCTTTCGCCGTATTACATGTCGGGCACGCCGGCGATCAACGACTACATCAAGGGCCTCGTCGCAAGCGATCCTTATTTGCAGAAGCAGGGCTTCACGATCCTGCGCGAGGTCGCGTCGCTCGGCTTTCGCAATCGCTATTACGAAGCGGCCGTGCAGGTCGACAGTCCGTACAAGAAGATGTTTTCGGCACTCTGGCGCGAGAACCCGCTGACACTGGCGGGCGAAGGCCAACGCCTGATGACGATGGCGGCGTTGCTGCACACCGACCGCCACGGCCGCGCGCTGCTGCCCGCGCTCATCGAAGCGTCCGGCCTCAGCGTGCAGGCGTGGCTCGAGCGCTACCTGAACGCGTATCTCGCACCGCTCGTGCATTGCTTCTACACGCACGACCTGGTGTTCATGCCGCACGGCGAGAACCTGATCCTCGTGATGGAGAACCACGTGCCGGTGCGCGCGATCATGAAGGACATCGCGGAAGAATCCGCGATCCTCAACAAGGACGCCAAGCTCCCCGATAACGTGAAGCGGCTCGCGGTGGACGTGCCCGAACGCGTGAAGCTGCTGGCGATCTTCATCGACGTGTTCGACGGCTTCTTCCGCTACGTCAACCAGACTCTCGTCGAGCACGGCTGCTGCAGCGAGGATGTGTTCTGGAACGCGGTGGCAAGCTGCGTCGCCCGCTATCAGGCAGAGCATCCGCAGCTCGCGCAGAAGTTTGCCGATTATGACCTGTTCGCGCCCGAATTCCTGCATTCGTGCCTCAATCGTCTGCAGCTCGGCAACAATTTGCAGATGGTCAATCTGTCGGACCCCGCTGGAAATCTGAAGATGGCGGGCAATCTCCAGAACCCGCTCGCGGGACGGCGCGTTGTATCGCAGGAAGCCGAGACGGGCGCGCTCGCCGAAGCAGTCGAAGCCTAAGCATGACGGCGAACCGCACACTGGAAGATCTCCTGCGGCTCGCCGCACGCATAGTGCCTGGCCTGCGCGGGGCGGTCGCGAACTGCGCAAGCTCTGCGCCGCCCTGCAACGACGAATCCGCACGTCGCGCAACGCACGTTCGCCCTGCCCGTTGCGACGGCAATCGTGTCGCGCTGGAAGCGCTGCTCAGTTTCTGGACCACGGGGTATCCCGAAGCCGGACGTGCGTACTGGTCGTTGCGCTGCTGGGGCATTCTGATCTGGCAGCCGATTTACCTAAACGTGATCGGCGTCCACACGGCGCAGCGCGCACTGTCGCTCGATCGCTTCGAACAGCCTGTCGAGAACGGCTGGACCCGCGAAGTGCGGTTGCCCGATCACTTGCCGGCGCAGGGCGATCCCGACGCACTGATCGATGGTGCCGCGAGTGAGATTGCCGCCTGCTGTGCGCAGATTTTCAACGAACTGTCGAGCGTCGTTCGGCTCAATGCTCACGCTGCGCGATGCATGCAGGCCGATTGCGTGCTGGCGGCGTTGCTCGCCTTGCGGTCCACGCATCCCGGCTGGACCCACGCGCATATCGAAGCGCTCGGCGAACGTTGGCTCCGGGCGCTCGGACTCGCAGGCCGTGGCGGCTTTTTCGCCTATACACGCAGCGATGGCGCGAGCGCGCTCGCGCTCGATCGCCAGACCTGCTGCTACCACTATCGCCGACGCGATGGAGAACTGTGCAGCACATGCCCGCGACTGGAACAACGCGAGCGCATCGTGCGCCTGAATGCGCAACGGGATGCCAAGCCGGCCGCGTGAACGCGAACGCACGCGCACCTGGTATCTAACCGAAATGGAAACGACCGATGAACGACATCAGCAATATGACGCATCTTGCTCCGCCGTCCGATGCGCAAGACGCGCAGCTGCAACTGCCGGCAAGCGCCTATTTCGACGAGGCCCTGTTCGAGCGCGAAATGGCGCGCATTTTCTCGAACGCCGCGCTGTACGTGGGCCACGAACAGTCGGTGCCCGCGCCGGGCAACTGGCGCGGGCTGCCGCAGGAGGAAGGCGGCCGCGTCCTGGTGCGCAACGCGAGCGTCGTGCAGTTGCTCTCCAATGTCTGCCGTCATCGCCAGGCGCTGATGCTGGGCGCCGATACGGGCAACGTGGGCGGCGCCGCGCAAGCGAGCGGCAATCTCGCCGCGACCGGCGGGAACATCGTTTGCCCGCTGCATCGCTGGACCTATGACGGCACGGGCGAACTGATCGGGGCGCCCGAGTTCGAACGCAAGCCTTGCCGTAATCTCGAACGCTTCGCGCTGAAGCATTGCCACGGATTCCTCTACGAGGGACCTCGTGAGCCTGCGAAAGACATGGCCAAAGTGTTTGCGCGCCCCGAATTCGACTTTTCCGGCTATGTGCTCGACCATACCGAAACGCACACCTGCCATTACAACTGGAAGACGTTCATCGAAGTCTATCTGGAGGACTATCACGTCGCTCCGTTTCATCCGGGACTGGGCAAATTCGTGACCTGCGACGACCTCGATTGGGAGTTTGCCGACACGTACAGCATGCAGCGCGTCGGCGTACATAACGCACTCGCGCAGCCGGGGTCGGATATCTATCGAGCGTGGCACGACCGGCTGCTCGACTATCGCGGCGGCCACGCGCCGTCGTTTGGCGCAATCTGGCTTGCGTATTTTCCGACTCAGATGATCGAGCTTTATCCGCATGTGCTCGTGGCGTCCACGCTCTATCCGAAAGGACCGCAGAAAACGCTGAACGTCGTCGAGTTTTTCTATCCGGAGGAAATCGCGGCGTTCGAGCGCGAATTCATCGAGGCGCAGCGCGCCGCGTATTTGGAAACAATGATCGAAGACGATGAAATCGCCGAACGCATGGATGCAGGGCGCCTGCAACTGCACCGGCGCGGAGTGAGTGACGCGGGGCCGTATCAATCGCCGCTCGAAGATGGCATGCGCCACTTTCATGCGTGGTATCGGCGCGCGCTCGCTGCGCCTGCCGCGAGGTCGCTGAGCGGGGAGAATAAGGTGTTTGAACTGCGCGTCGTCGAGGATTCAGTGTGCTGAGGGCCGGGAGCGTAGTACACGTGACAGTGACTGCGTTGCCGATTTTGCATACGGACGATCCGCCGGCACGCAACGGCCCAATACGGGACGGACGAGCGTGTCTTCGAGGCATGCGCTAACTGGCAGGGAAGCCATCCTTGCCCGACGCCTTGTCGGCGAAGGTGCGGTCAAGCGCGACGCCGTCGGGCTGGCGTTCGGCGTTTTGCTCGAACGTGCAACCCGCACATAGCCGACACGCTGACCGTTCATGGCGAATTTCCAGCAAAGGTGTCAGCCTGAAATCGATGACCTTGGCGAGTCCGCGTCAAACAATCGTCGGCATGACCCTATCCTGACGACTTTGACAGCCATTGCCTGACGTCCGGGTAGGCTATACCTAAGATGGACGCGACCGGGGAGGCCTGTCGCGGATTGGCTTCTGGCTGTTGGTGGCGGCGGACGTTCGACTTGGACCCCGGATAGGCGTCAATTTTGCGTCGCGTGCCCCAACCGCAGAAGACCCGTCAGCTCGCCAACGATCGCTTCGGGAGCGTCTTCCTGCATCAGATGCCCCGAGCCAGGAACCCGTGTGAAACGCGCCTCGGGGATTGCGTGCCGGGCAGCGCCCATCCGATCTTCAGACGGAGCTAACGGAATTCCGGGAAGTTACATATGCCGTGTTTTCTGCGATAGCGACCGGATCACCCCTTCCAGAGAAAGCTCGTATGCGGTTGGAAGTTCATATCATTCAAGCGTTGGGGCACTCAAGCCTATGCATTGACGGAGAAGCGCCGGCACTGTGGACGGTGTGCCCTGATAAAGCCGGCAGCGCGCTTTTAAACGATCGGCTTGCGGTCGCCGCGAGCGAACTGCTTATGCAACCGATCCTATCGAAGGTCCAGGAATGTGGCGCATGTTCGTGGCTGTTCCTCGATTTATCGCGAAGCAAGTCGCGAAGATGGTGCTCAATGGCCACCTGCGGAAATGGCGCCAAAGCGCAACGGCACTACCATGCAGTCCGGGGAGCGACGGATTGAACCGCAATCAGATCCTTACGGAGCTTAGCGTACGTAAAAATCCGTTTCTTTAGGGCCCCCGGATCTAGCCGTCGGGCTGGCTGCCGGACCGCGGAGGCGAAACGACAGAAGAACTGCGCCGCAAGTGCAAACAACCCGGCGCGACGGGAGCCGTCAACGGCTAATGCCGCAGTGGAAGAGGGGAAGGCGGGGTACCCTTCCCGTTGAAACTCGTGACATTAAAGTACGACTCCAAGAAATGGCTTTTCCGGGGTTGTCTTCGCGCCATGGCCTCAGACGAACGGCGATGAGTTGTTTTGCAAGAGCGCTGGTGGCCCGACGTCGTAAAGGTTTGGTCGCTATGGTCATGCCTTCGGCCTTCGCGGCTGGTATCCGGTACGCTCGCGTAAGCTGGGACCCGATCGAGGTGGCTGCCGGTGCGGCGCCTACGCGAACAGAACTTCTGCATCAGCCGGTACCTCTTCCAGCGATAGCAGATCAGGATGCGAGGTGCCGTGATAGCCGCTCGACCAGAAGGCATTCATCGCGCGCTCGATAGGAGCAGTCGATATCGAACCTTCGTGACCGGCCTGACGGCGATGAGCGAGAGATGTGTTATGCCATGCAATGAGTTCAAGACCAAGTGGTTTTGAACTCATTCCATACCCCTCAACTCTTGGGGTCAAGAGTAACCATTATGTTCCGATTCAAAGCGGACGATACTTGCCGAAGTACAGAGACCCGGGGAGCGGCGCAACTTGGAGCGGAAAAGGGCCTGAACCGCTCCGGATCGCTGGCAAAGACCGCACGGCATTCGCTTTAAGTGCCAGCGGACGTGTATGAAGCGATATCCAGCCGCGAATAGGAAAATCGAGGAAAGTAAAACCATGGCCGTCCAGATTCATCGGGATAGGTCAGGTCTAGAAATGCCGTCCGGTAGCGGACCAGCGCCTTCGCCACGACCGGCAATAGTGGCAGCGTAAAGAGCGCGCCGGTCTTGGGACGCAGAACCTGCAACGTCGAGGCGGCCCAATTGATATCGTCCACCCGTAACCGGATCAGTTCGCCAGCGCCGAATCCATAGGTTGCCATCATCAGTAGCATGGCGTAGTCGCGCAGGCCGCGCGGATTTGATTGGTCCACTGCTGCCAGTAACCGCTGAACGTGCTCCCATGCGAGAGCTCGGCGTGGCCGCTCGTATCTTGGTTGGACTGGAGCGATTACCGATTCAGCGAGGTTGCGAGAGCTGCGTCCTGTAGCAAACAGGAAACGCGAGAAGGAGCGGATGCTGCAGGCAATATCGGCCGTAGTGGCCCGCGCGTAGCGACGGCTGCAGTCGACGAAAAAGGCGTCGACATCAGTCAGCTTCATCGAACGCCAGGTTCGCTGATGAACACGCAGATGCCGTAGAAAGTAACCGATGTGGGTCAACTTCTTGTGTACGGTTGCCGCCGGGCTACCGCGATGTGTCACCAGGTATTCCTCATATGAGCGCAGCAACGCCGTTGAGGGCGCAGCGGTAACCGGCGCGTGCCGCCAACACGGAGGATCCCGTCCCAGCACGTAATCGACCCGATTGAGAGCGTACAGAGCCGTCCGCGCGTTTGCAGCTGTCTCCGGCCTGATGCCGTGCCTTCGGACGTACCACGTAGAAAATCGACAGGCACCATCGCGAGTTAGTTGAGCGCGTTCGTCAAGCCCGCACTGCTCACAGTATTCCCTGAAATGCCGTATCCATCTGAGGTACAGCATGGAACTGCCGTCTCCTACAGAACGGTCGTCGTGCCACACGCGAACGATCTCGGACGTCGTCGGGGATGCCCCGAATGGGTAGGGGTCGGCAGATTGATGTCGCATTCGGCGCCCTTGCTCTTAACAGAACCACCGTAAATTCGATCAACGCACCTGAAGTGCTTGCGACGGCAGCGTCGATTGAATCGAGCAGTCCAGGCAACCTTGCAGCGAGGAAATCGGGTAAAAGGCTAAAGGCGGTCTTATGTCCCCGAGGACAGTACCACCTCGCGATGCGTGTCCCGAATGGCGTCACGCGTCGGTAGGTGCCATGGCGAGCAAACCCGCATCCGCCCAAAGGGTGCAATGGACATTGTTCGAGACGCGCGGTGACCCATTCGCGCCTGACGATATACTGCTCGGCACTCGATCGCGTTCGCAGCGGGATCTGCATGCTTGCTCCCGTTTGGACACCCTGTTCGTGCAGCGTTGCGACGAATATTATGCCGAGTAATTCGTCACCTCGATCACGACAGTCCGCTGCCGGCCAACTGCCTCACAACATAAAACCCAACTTAGGATAATGATCCTTATGCGGAGCTCGGCATAAGGCGCACTGCCGACGCTACTTCGTCAAGGTAGAAGACAATGTGCAGATCGGCATCGCTGCATGCACGTTTCCATGGAGCCCGTTCCAACCACGCGTAAAAGCCGCTGGCGGAGACTTCCAGCAGTCGTGCCATCGTGGCAATCGGCCATGCGGCCCGATTCGCTTTCATGAACTCGAACCCTTGTCGGGCACCGTCTCCCGTGCGAACCAGGCCGCGGCTTTTGAAAGTATCTCTCGCTCAAGCTTGAGCTGACGATTCTCGCGGCGCAGGCGGGTGAGCTCCTCGCGCTCGGCCGTAGTCAAACCGTCGTGGCGCTTGCCTACCTCACGATCAGCCTGTGCCACCCAGTTGTAGATGGTTTGCGCGGTGGGCTCGAACTCGTGCGCCAAGTCTTCTGGCGTTCGCCCGGCCTTAACCAGCTCGACAATCCGCGTCCGAAATTCGGGTGGGTACGGGCTGCGGTGCTTTCCCATGATGGGCACCTCCTGAGCAAAAGGATAGGTGTCCACGAAGCCGGGTCAACTCCAGTCGCCGATCGGGCAGAACAGCCTACGATTGTTGAACCAGTCGACCCATTCAAGCGTTGCCACGTCGACAGCTCGCTGCCTGCGCCACGGGCCGCGCCGATGAATCAGCTCCGCTTTATACGGCCCGTTGATTGTCTCGGCCAGTGCGTTGTCGTACGAATCGCCAACTGTGTCGACTGCCGATTCGACGCCGGTTTCGGCCAGACGCTCCGTGTAGTGGATCGAAACGTATTTGGGGAGCCCGGTCACCGCAAGCGCGTTGGCCGCGAAAATGGGCGACGCAAAACGGTACCGATGCAGTTGCGATTTTGCGGCATCGGTTGGGCTCGTTCCGCGGCAATACAGTACGGGCGGCAAGACCAATCTTCTCAGGATCAGCCGGCGGAGCAACAAAAATGTCAGGCGCCTGCTCGTCCTGCCCGCTCGAGGCGCGGTAGAGAGCGATCCCCAAAACGACGCCGAATAGATTTGGGGAAGCCAACTCGCCATCGAAAATCAGGGTTGCAAAGATGGGGTGGACCCAGATTTGGCACATCCATGCCGCTGGGTGGGGGGCGCGCCCATTCCTTTAACGCGCATCTGCATCGTCGGCAAAAGAGAGCCTCACGTGATCCGGAAACTGTTCAAGGAAAAGCACGTTCGGTATGCCGCGGAGCCAACTATGCACTATTTGATGCACTCGTCAGTAAGTTCGCCGCTTTGGTCGGCCCTCGTCGCGGCAATCCGTGGTGTTGCATATCCAGCATTGTCGGATATGCAACACAGCAAATCCTACAAATGATATTTGCCGGAAGATCCCGCAAGCGTTTTGGAGGGTAAGCGCCCATCAATGATCCCGATCAGCAATGTGTTGGAGATATCTCTCAGGTGTGCCGTGGCGTTGGCCCAACTATTGCATCTGCAGTCGCGGGGAAATTGAAGCTGGAGGTAACAAGCGTGAACACACACCAAAGCCTCACGAACCACAGACAAGATCTGCAAAAAATGATAGTCGACATTCTATTGCCGCGTCCACTCAAGGTGCCGCGCTACGCGTTATTAACGAACCGGCGCTCTGGATCATCAGTTCCATTCCGTTCCCTGAATAGATATCAAAATATTGAATACGTACAGAATGCGAAGAAGATGTGATTTTCGATATCTTAAGATGGTCAGTTGGCCTGTTATCCAACCCAAACGCAATGAACCTTTCGGCGATCATTCCACGGATACTTGCGCGGTCGCCCGCCGAGAGAACTGTTTTTAGTATAGGGTCGGTTAATTCAAGGACTTATGCGAGTGAGTGAGGTTTAAATGAAAACCCTATTGGCAGTGGACTACTTTTGCGAGGCGGCACGGCGTTATCCGCAACATATAGCAGCGAGGCATGGCAGCGAGTCGGTAACGTATCGGGAGCTTGATGAGCAGTCCAACCGCATCGCAATGGCGCTGACCGAGCGCTGTGGCCGCGAGGCGCCCGTCATCGGCGTGTTGATGGAGCGAGGAATTGACTTATTGGCTGCGATGCTTGCCGTTTTTAAGATTCGCGGTACCTATATGCCGCTTGATCGCCAGTATCCAGCGGAACGTTTGGATTACATGCTGGAGAAGAGTAAATGCTGCCTGCTGCTGACCGCCCGTAACTGCTTCGAACAGGCGGCATATCTGCAGACAACCAGACCGGAACTAGTGCTTCTTGATATTGCGGAAGCGCAAGAATCGAGCGCAGCCTTTGCCGGGCCCAGAGGCAAAGGTAGTGATCTTGCCTACGTCATTTTTACTTCGGGTACCACCGGTCACCCAAAGGGCGTAATGATTGAACAGCGGAGCTTGATCAATCACTTGCACGCTAAAGTACGCGATCTGGAGATCAGTAAAGCTGATCAGGTGGCGCAGACCGCATCCCACTGTTTTGACATTTCTCTGTGGCAGTTTATGGCGGCGCTGCAAGTGGGGGCGTGCACGCGGATCATTAATAGAGACGTCGTATGCGATCCGTCGAGGCTGCTGCTTGAGTTGCGCGAATCCCAAGTATCAGTCATTCAATTTGTGCCGTCGCTACTACGCTCGTTTGTGGCCGAAGTCGAATTGATCGATGCACGCGCGCTGCCGGCGCTGCGCAGGATTTCCACCGTCGGAGAGGCGTTGCCGCCCGACGTATGCCGACGCTGGCTGGCGATGTACCCGTCTATTCCCATCCTCAACCATTATGGACCAACCGAATGTGCCGACGGTGTCACGCATGCACTGATCTCCAACTCTCCGGCGGAAGGTCAGGCATTTATGCCGATCGGGAAACCGATAGACAATCTGGAAATCTATGTGGTCAGACCAGATGCTGCGGCGCTGACGCTTGTTGCGTCAGGTGACGTAGGCGAACTTTGTGTAGCCGGCGTTGGCGTTGCGCGTGGTTACATTAACGACGACGCGCGTACCGAGCAGGCTTTTGTGGCTAACCCTTTCAGCGATAAGCGCGGATTTGATCGATTATACAAGACTGGTGATCTCGTGAGGCTGCGTGAGGATGGCTTGCTGGAGTGTCTCGGAAGAGCAGATCGCCAGGTCAAGCTGCGTGGCTACCGTATTGAGCTTAACGAAGTGGAAGGTTTGTTGGGGTTACATGCTGCCGTCGAGGCCGCGGCCGTAGTGGTGCATTATCCCGCTGACAATCGGGTGAAACTGACGGCAAGGGAAACACTGACTAGTCCAGGGGAAGCGGAAAGACTTCCGCGCCTCGTGGCTTTCGTCAAGCTTCGAGAGGAGGTTACACGGAGCGCTTTACGCGAACACATGTCGTGTCAGTTGCCTGACTACATGCTGCCTGATCTTTTCTTCGAGCTGGCGAAATTACCATTAAACGCCAATGGCAAACTTGACTACAACCAATTGCCTTCTCCAGAAAATTTGCGTCCTTTGTCCGATGTGAAATATCTGGAGCCCGCTGACGGTCTTCAGGTTCGGTTGTGCAGGCTCTTAGCCGAGATACTGCATCTAGACCGGCTGGGGCGAAACGACAACTTTTTGCTGATGGGCGGTGACTCGCTGCGCGCCATGCTTGCGATCAACCGTATTCGGAGCGAATTCGCCTGCGAAGTTTCTGTGGTTGACCTGTACCATTGCACAATAGATGAGTTGACCGAACTCCTGGCCGAGAAAGAGGATGGGCATGAGTCGCTCCCCGCCATTGTCGTCAGTCGCCGTGATGAGGGCGGAGAGGCTCCGGCCAGTCACATTCAAAAACACTTATGGTTTTTGTGGAAGCTTGATCCAACAGCATCCAACTATACCTTGCAAACGGCGCTCGAATGCTGCGGAGAGCTTGATCGAGATCGCTTTAGTCGGGCTTGGGATGCGGTGGTGCAGTACTTCGACACACTGCGCATCCGATTCGTCGAAAAGAGCGGCAATCCATATTTGACCTTCGATTCACCGCCGAAGGGTCGTTTGCGCTTTATAGACCTTTGCGGCGACCATCCTGCCCCCAAGTTGGCTGAACTGAAGGCGAGCGAGTTTCAACCGGCCTTTGATCTCGCCGCAGGCTCACTGTATCGCGCACTACTAGTACGAGAGAGCTCCGACCGGCATGTTGTCATCTTTACCACGCATGAAATCATTATGGACGCGTGGTCGCTTTCGGTGATGGTGCGCAAACTGCGTGAATTTTACCAGGCGGGAGTCAGTTCAGAGGACGGTCTCAAAGCCGAAATTTCGTTCGCGGATTTCGCGAAATGGGAGTCTGAGCAGTTTCGATCGGACTGCTGGGCGCGACAGCGCTCGTACTGGGCACAACAGTTGTCGGGTGAGTTGCCGGTGCTGGCCCTGCCTTCCGATAAGCCTCGTCCGAGGCGGATGCGTTACACCGGTAAGTCACACGCCATACAAATTCCGGCTCTCGCGGCGTCCAGACTTCGCGAACTCGCTGCGGACAATCGCACCACGCTTTTCAGCGTGTTACTGACGACTTTTTACGTTTTATTGAGAGAGTACAGCGGACAGGACGATATCATCGTCGGAACTCCGAATGTAGTGCGCGAACAGTCAGGTACGGAACACCTGCTGGGGTTCTTCCTAAACATGTTGCCGCTAAGGGCGAAGATGGATCCTGACAAGTCATTCATCGAACATCTGACCACGACGCAGCAAACTGTCATCGGTGCTGCCTTCAACGCGGCATATCCATTCAGTCGGATGTTGGAAACAGTTGACGTGGTACGTGGAAGCAATTTTTCCCCCGTATTCCAGGTGATGTTCAACATGTATTCGGAGAAGGCAGAGCTGATTTCTGAGGGGCAGCATGATGTCTCAATTGTCGCACGCGAATTGGAAAACGGTTATACCAAGTACGATCTCACTCTTTACTGTCAGGAAGAGGGGGACGGCATCTATCTGCAGATGTCCTATTGCACTGAGCTGTTCTCCGACGAGCTCGTTTCCAGAATGCTGCTCAACCTGCAGCAAATTATTCAGGTGATCATTGCGGCGCCGGCGGCGCCGCTTGCAGAGCTGGATCTGCGGCACCCGGCAGAAAAGGCTTTTCTTAAGCGTTACAACGGAGGACGGCTCGCTTATACGGGCGCTAGTACACTACGCGAAATGTTCGAAGCGCGTGCCAAAATGTCGCCAGTGGATACCGCTTATTTCTGGGAGCGCGGTCGCATTTCGTACGCGGAGTTGGATACTGCGGCCAACCGTTTTGCTAACAGACTCGCAGCCTCCGGTGTTGGTGCCGGCGACAGGGTGCTGCTTGGCATTGACCGCGGCATTAACGCGTTGATCGTCATTCTAGCTGCGATTAAGCTGCACGCAACCTACTCGGTGATCGGGGCAAATTATCCGATAAGTCGCATACTTGAGATTGCTAAAGATGTCGCCCCCAAGGCCTTCGTTGCCACGCCGTTGCAGCGGGAAGCATTTCGTGACAGAGGGCTAGTTTTGCTGCCGTCGGAGGAAGTTGCATGCGGCAATGAGCAAACGGATGCCGCCCCTTCCCCAGCTTGTTCGCATGAAGTGCTGCAGATCGTCTACACATCTGGTTCCACGGGAAAACCGAAGGGCGTTGTGGTTCCCACTTCAGCATGCCTAAATCGTTTGCACTGGATGTGGGGGCAATTCCCCTTCCAGGCAGGCGATGCCTGCGTAGTGCAGAAGTCGGCGGCGCTGGTTGCCAGTCAATGGGAAATTTTCGGGCCACTCTTACAAGGCGTTCCTAGTTTGCTGCTGAGTCAGCAAGAACTGCAAGATCCATCCCTGCTGCTATTGCAGCTAGATCGTCACCGAATAACGCATCTGCTGTGCTCGCCACCGTTGATCACCGGCATTTTGACGGCACAATTGACAGACGGACGGTCAGTTTCAGATTTGCGGCTGGTCACCTCAAGCGCTGAGGCGTTACCACCGGAGTTGGCTCGGCGCTTTCTCGAGGCTTTCCCGCAGGCCCGTTTGTTCAACTTTTACGGCTCCTCGGAGTGTAGCTCGAACGCCGCTTGGGGGGAGGTGTGCGAAGTGGGCCCTGATGAACGGACTGTCCCGATCGGGAAGCCGGTGGCCAATGTCGGCATAGCCGTAGTAGATGACAAGTTGCGGCCGGTAGTTCAAGGTGCGGTGGGGGAGATCCTGGTGACGGGTGACTGCCTGGCGAATGGCTATCATGACAGCAGGGAGTTGACAGCCGAGCGATTTGTTGCTAATTCGGTGCCAGAGTTACAGCCTTTCGGAACTGTGGCTTATCGCACTGGCGATTTGGGGCGCCACCGCGACGACGGCCGCCTAGAGTTCCTCGGAAGGCGTGACAACCAAATCAAGATCCATGGCTTGCGCGTTGAACTGGATGAGATTTCTCACGTCTTGGGAAAATGTCCTGGGGTCGAGGAGGCCGCGGTGCATTTGCACCGCGATGCGGATGGCGAGCCGCTGTTGACTGCCTACGTGGTGGGCACGGAGGAGAAGCTGCCGTCAACAGAGGATGGGTTCAGACAAATGCTCCGTCATTCGCTGTTGCCTCATACTATTCCCCGTTCATTTGTTCGCTTGCGGGCTTTGCCTAAGCTGCCGGGCGGTAAAGTGGACCGTTCCCGCTTGCCGTTGCCACGGCAAACTGCGGGGGGCGTATTCGCGCCGCTAGTCACCACGACCGAGCATGCACTGGCCGCGGTTTGGCAGGAAGTGCTTGGTTTGTCGACGATTGGTCGGGACGCGCATTTCTTCTCACTGGGTGGTACCTCTATGCTGAGCGTGCGCTGTGTGGCGCGGGCGGCCAGGATGGACATCCGCTTTTCTGTCAGCGAGTTGTACGATTATCCAGTGTTACGCGAACTGGCTGCGCTGATCGATGCCCGCTGCGGCGAACTGGTGCACGACGATGGCGAAATCGACGGTGGAGTGGAAGTAACGCCTACGATACGCTTCATGAATCGGCGCATGGGTTTAGACGAGCATTTCAACATGTGCGCGATCTGGCAGGACGATAGCTGCCGTTTGGATCCGGCGATATTGGAGTCCGCTATCGTTAGGTTGGCGAAAGACTACCCACTGTTGCGCACCAGGATCTCTCGAGATGACGCTGATCTACGCTTCCATACCGGAGTCGGAGCGTTGCATCTGGAGCGAGTTGCATTGGGCTCGTACTCGGAGCTCGGGGATTGCACGCGAGAGGTATCTGGTATCGCTGAGAAAGCGCAATATGCATTCCGGTTCGATGGTCGTACCTGGATGTCGCGTTTCCAATTGATCGAGGCGGAGGTCGGTGGGCGGCCGCACAGTTGGATTTTTATCATAATCCATCATTTCCTGGTCGACGGATATGGGTTCCGGCTGCTGCTGGACGAAGTAGAACGCTACTATCTGGCGATAGAGCATGGCCAAGCACCGGCTCCCGCATTCAGTGGCCGCGCGCAGTTGAATCGATGGGTGAAGGCGCTGCGCGAACATGTGAGCGGTTCGTTGGACAGCAACATTGCTTATTGGCGAAGCCGGCCATGGGAACTGCTGCGTGAGGATGGTGGAACAGTCCTCGAGGTTGAACCAGTCGATAGTGACGCTGATTCCGGCCGGCGCTTGTTCGAGATGCTCCATACTGGGCAGATGCACGGTAATGCTGCTTTCGAGGCCTTGTGCGCGCACAAGGGGATTCGCTATCTGGATCTGGATGCGGAATCGACAAAGATCCTGCTCGATCTGCATCCGGACCGGCACGGCTTTGACGCGTTCGACGTCATCCTGTGCGCCTTGGCGGAGGTGGCAGGACGGGGCAACCAGCGACGAGGGCTGTTTCTGGACAGCATGGACATGCTGCGCACGCCTATCCTGCCTGGTCAGGATCTGTCGACGGTTATGGGCTTTACCGCGGAACTTGTCCCGCTGGCCATCATTTGTGAGGGGCGACTCAGTGTCGCGGAACGTCTGAAAGCGGTGCGTCGTCAGCGCAATTCGGCACGGATCCATGGCATTGGGCTACGGGCGGCTGCGTATCTGCTGCCGGATGATCAGGCGAAGGCACTGGTGGATTTCGACTGGCCGCGTGTTGTCGTCAACTATCGCGCTGTGTTAGATCATCTTCGTACCCGCATGCTGCTCGGCCTTGCTCAACCGACGATCTGGACGGGTGATGGGATGGGGCCCAACCGTCATCACACGTTGCGGTTAGATATCGATAATGTGGACGGTAAACTTCGTATGCAGATGCATTGTGCGTTGCCTTGCTTTTCCGCCGAGGAGGCGAATATGCTGGGGCGTCAGTTGCTGCATTGTCTCGCGGCTTATGCCGGATGGCTCAGGGACAATCAGAAAGATGTGGACGCAGCAAGCGTGAAGGACGGGGCCACAGTATGAACACCCCAGCAGTTGCGGCATCACGGATGCAGTCAATGGCCCACGATCGACTGTTGCCACTGATCCTGCGGCTGGCTCTTCCGTCCGTCATTGGCGTCACTGTCAGTGCCGCTTATCAGTTGCTCAACGCCTATTTCGTGGGGCGGCTCGGAACAGCAGCACTCGCGGCGATGGCATTGTCGTTCCCATTTGCGATGTGCATCACGGCAATAGGCCAGATCTTCGGTGCAGGGGCCGCCTCGTTGATTGCTCGAAGCCTGGGACGTGCCGACGATCACTCTGCCAACGATTATGCATCGCACGCGTTATGGTCTGCGATGATAATTGCTGGCATAACGGCTATCGCGGGCTGGCAGTTGGCTCCAACTTTGCTGACATGGCTAGGCGCTGGACCATCGATTTTACCACTGGCGGTCGCTTATCTTCATTGGCTGCTGGCGGGCTATGTGGCAGTGGTATTCAATATGGTCTGTGGTTTCATCGTGAGAGCGGATGGCAATACCGTGCTCAGCATGACGACCCAAGTTTCATCCTTCGCAATGAACGCGGCACTCGACCCGGTGATGATTTTCTGGTTCGGGCTGGGCATCGAAGGGGCTGGCATCGCAACATTTCTGGCCCAGTTGTGCGGCTTAACCTTGTATTGGCGACATTTCGCGGGCAGGCACGGAGCCATCGTCTTATCGTGGCCATCGGTGGGTCGCTGCGGGTGCCGGCTGGCGAGCATCGCCCGCATCGGCATTCCGCCAGCGCTCAATACGCTGCTCGCGATAGCGGCCATGTCCATGCTCAATGCGTTCGCTGCTCGCTACGGTGAGGCATCGGTGGCTGCCATAGGTTTGGCCAGCCGCTTGGCGATGCTGGCAGCACTTCCGCTGTATGGACTGTGCAGCGGGGCGCAGTCGGTTGTTGGGTTTAATGTCGGCGCAGGTAACTGGACACGGGTGGCGCAAGCGGTTCGGGCTATGGTTGCCGTCGCGCTAACGTTCGCCGGAGTCTATGCCGGCTCGGTCGTGTGGCAAGCTAGAACCATCATCGGCTGGTTTGCGCACGAGTCGGCGACGATAGAGATTGGTAGCCGCGCGATCTTGCTATTCCATTGTGCGTTGCCGGTGTTAGGGGTGCAACAGGTGTGCCTGCTTTTCATGCAGGCCAAGGGCAACGCAATCTGGGCAACGCTTGTAGCGGTACTGCGGCATGGCTTGTTTCTGATGCCTCTGATGGCCTTGCTGCAGCACGCTTATGGGCAAGACGGCCTTTTGTTCTCGGTAGCGGCTGCCGATATGGCAGCGGGTCTTATCGCTATGGTTATTCTATACAGTGAAATGCGGCAGATCGACAAGGCCTCCCGGCTCTGTCAGGTTAATGGAATGGGGGCCGTAGAATGACGTAATGAAGAAGACAAAACCGCGTTATCACGGTCATCGCTTCCCTGTTATCGTCATCAGCCGTGAGCTTCCCCTGAAATTTCGCCTTCCAGCAGGTCGCGTATAAACTCGACCCAAAGGAAGGAAAGAAGAGATGTTCAAGGTACCGCACCAGGTGTACACGGCAGAGTTCAAGGAAGCGGCCGTGCAACGAGTCAAGGACGGGCAAAGCGTGAGCGCTGTGGCCCGCGAGCTAGGCATGTCGATGCAGACGTTGCGCAACTGGCTCAAAGCGTCGGAAGCCGGCAAGCTGAACGGCGCCGCGCGAAAGTCGTCACGGCTGAACAGATGGAGCTCTCGCGTCTGCGCGCGGAGAATAAGCGCTTGCAGATGGAGCTGGAAATCGCAAAAAAAGCGGCGGCGCGTTCAACTGGTCGTTGCAACACCTTCTGGTCTAATGTCGTCCCAAGAGGTAAGGTAGGTGAGCAAGAAGAAGCGGTGCGGACTATCCGCCGAACAAAAGGCGTTGTTGTGGCAGAGATGGAAAGAAGGTGAGTCGCTAAGCGACATCGGCCGCTCGCTAGGCAAGCATGCAGCATCGATTCACGCGATCGTTCGACCGCATGGCGGCATCATGCCAACGGTAAGGAAACGGTCAGCCCGCGTGCTAACACTTGCCGAACGAGAGGATAGAGGCAGTCAACTTAGGTTCAAGGGGTCGTTGCAACACCTGATGTTTATGACGCGAGTAGTAGATCTCTCAGTGCTTCTGCTGGTGCTTTCCATCCAAGGCTTTTACGCGGTCTGCAATTCAGTGCGTCTGCGACGGCATCGAGTTCACGCTCCGTGTACCGACTGATGTCAGTGCCTTTCGGAAAGTATTGACGTAACAGACCGTTTGTATTCTCACTGGTCCCACGTTGCCATGGGCTTTGAGGATCGCAGAAATAGATCGCCAGATCCGTATCGATTCGAAGCTGCACATGCTGGGCCATCTCTGCGCCTTGGTCCCACGTGAGTGATCGTCTCAACCGCTCTGGCAATAGCACGATCTTGGCAGCTATGGCATTACGGACCGCCTCCGCTCCATGCCCCGCCAGCGGTGGCCCATTCTTGACTCGCACGCCGTCGCCATGGCCCTCCATAGGTGGGAGATGGAGCAACATTCTAAAGCGGGTGGTACGCTCGACCAGCGTGCCTACCGCAGATCGGTTAAGGCCAATGATCAGGTCACCTTCCCAGTGGCCCGGAACAGCGCGGTCAACAGTCTCAGCCGGTCGTTCACTGATCATGACCTCCGGAGTGATGAAATGCTTTCCACGCTTTTGCGTCCTGGCTCGAGGCACACGAAGTGCACGGCCCGTACGCAGACACGCAGTAAGCTCTCGTCGCAGAGCGCCACGGCCCTGGATGTAAAGCGCCTGATAGATGGCTTCGTGAGAGATTCTCATGGATTTGTCGTCGGGATAGTCAACCTGCAATCGTCGACTGATCTGTTCGGGACTCCAGCAGGTGCCCCCAACGCCGGTCCGCGCGGCGGCCTTGTCGTCGTCCTTTCCACGGTACGTCAGGTCCGGCAATCGGCCTGCCTCCAGAGTCGGTGACTGCTCCGGCCAATCGACTTTGCACATACTTCTTTAATCTCTCGTTCCCTGCCAGCCTGGACGCTTTGGGACGTTCCGCTGCACGCTCTGCTTTCCACTGAGCAACCGTCGCCCTGTATATCAAAGTACCACCACGGGTTGCAGCGTTACGGCGCAACTCGCGTGAGATGGTCGAAGGTGAGCGCTGCAGTCTCCGCGCGATCTCACGAACCCCGCAACCCTGTGCCCGCAGCAACGCGATTTCTTCGCGTTCAGAAAAAGACAGATAGGGCCCACCGCCCGGCGTCAGTTCGATTGGCGGCATTCCTCCCGCCTCACGAAACCACCTTGGTCCCAGAGGTTGCGACACGCCACATTCCAGCGCTGCAGCCTCGGTCTCATGCCCTGCCGGATACAGTTCCAGAACGCTCGCTTTGTCTCGAGTTGATTGACACCAGGCCTGCCAGGCGATCGCATTATTGGTCTTCCCGTCTTTTCCGAACCCCAGCTCTGTGGTCGTCCCATTTGACACCTCCTTTAGGAGATGTTGCAACGACCGGTTGAATCCGCCCAATACGCAAGCCGTGAATTCCAGCGCAAGCTGAGTTCGTACGCCATGCGCTGCTCGATGAGCCGCAAGGGCAGCTGCTGGGACAACGCGCCGACGGAAAGTTTCTTTAACAGCCTGAAGAACGAACGGGTTCACGGCACGCGGTATTCGCACGCGTCGCGAAGCCGTGGCGGACTTGTTCGAATACATTGAAGTGTTCTATAACCGCAGTCGTCGCCATTCATCGCTTGGCTTCAAGTCGCCAACCCAGTTCATGCAAGACTGGCTTGCGGCTCAGCGGACAAAGGATACGGCTGCATAACTCGGGGCCTCTGGAAGGCGAAAAACCGAGGGAACCTCATGGAGTTCTATCTTCGCTGGTTGGTCCAACATGAGCAAGCTCGCAATGAGCAACGATCTAATTCGTGCTCCCTTTCACGTCCAAACGCCGTCTCACACTAAGGTTGATAAATTGTAATTTTAATGCGTTACGTGGGAATTTATCGAACCAATACTCGAATGCGACGGTCAGATTGCAGCTATTGTCGCTGCATCCGCCTTCCACATGAACGCTGCGCAGTCGCGATTCATCGTCTCTATGAGGCTCTCGGCTATTCCGATATCATCAATCAGAAACTGCTCGTCCGGAAGGCGATGTACACGCCGACACTGAGGTTCGGAGGTTCTTCTACTGATCGAAACCGACGCGTGTCTTTAGCGCACGTAATTATAAACGACTACGTAAAGCGAGGTAGGCACGAGCGGATCCAGCGGCTTCACCGATCTTTCGATTGTTCTTCGAGATGTTTTGGTGTTTTTCTGGTTCCCCACCTCGTCAATCCGAGTTCCCGCATAACCTTTCCACTGCGCTCGATCTCTAATGTCGACGTTCTTGTACATCGTTTGCGATCTTAGCCGCAGACCAGCGACGTCGATCAAACGGAAACATAAAGTAGTCGCGCACGGTGAGGGGCTCGGGTTGATTGCGAAGGCCCACTTCGGGCCATTCGTCCCGTTTCGGCCAGTATGCCGTGCCGAAGATCGTGTCCCAGATGGTCGTAAAGAACCCGTAGTTCCGGCGCCGGTGATGCGGCTGAGTGGAGTGATGAATTCTGTGGAACTGACCGTCTCCGATGATATATCGCAGAGGCCCAAGGTTGATGCGCGTGCTGGAGTGCGAGAGATGCGCTTGAAAAGTAATGAGGGTCATGGCAGCAGCCGGCACCACGCCAGACTCGAAGTGGATCAGCGCGAGCGGTAATGCTACAAACAAGGCGTAGATAACCGGCTCGGAAATGTGATGATTGCAATTCCACGCTGTCAGTTCGCGAATCGAATGATGTGTAGCGTGCAAGCGCCAGAGGAATGGCACGGCGTGCTGTGCACGATGCATCCAGTAGTAAAAGAAGTCACCGGCAATTGCGACCACAACGCCTGAAACGATGGCGAAAGCCGTCTTGATAACTGCGTTGTCAGAGTGAAGCACTGTTGAAAGATTGACCGTCAGGAGCGGCTTGACGCCTAACCATTGCAAGCCCACAGCGTACAAGTGCCAGATTAGCGCGCCGCATCCAATCCGAATCGCCCAGTTCCGTGCACCCCGAAGGTACGATGCAACGCTGTATCGATAAGCCGGAAAGAATAGCTCAAGCGCGGTGCACACGGTCGCGAAGATCGAAACCAACTTAAACGAATTCAAAAGAAAGTCGGTCATTTGATTGGACATCGAGAACATACATTGATTTGTTCCGTCGAACAGGCCAAATACGCTGCCCTTTTTCGGCACGCGAGATATAAACCCTGTGTCGTCTTCGTTAGGCGGTTACAGGGCGAAAGGCTATCGATTGCCAACACGGTACGATAAATCAGGTCAATCATTCGGGAAGATAGTGCGTCTCTATCCGACAACGCAGATACGTGTCTCTCCCAAGCTCAACTAACCGTGACGACCCGCAGCGTTCGGTTTGTACAGTCTACTCGTTGACAACACGGGCTGGATGGTAAGGATTTTCTGAAAATATTGTCGTCATAGGTCCAATAAGATTCATTCGCGCGATTTGCCAGCGGCCAACTTGTCATGCCGCGCGTCTGCGAATTTTCGTTCTCGCCGGTCTGAGTTTTGCAACCGCATCCGTGGCCTGCTGAGCTTTGAAACCAATCCCGGGAAAACTGCTCTCGGGAGACAAAACAAATTGAGGAATGGCGATGACTGCGGTCATCCAAGTATTCGAACAGTTCGCCTTTGCGTCCCGATGCGTCCCCTCGGGCGGCGTGAATGTTCGTTCTTCGAGCCGATGAAGAAGCTTTCCGTTGGGCGGGGCATTGACACTAGAGAATGAAAGGGCCTTCCCCGTCCCGAGGCCGCGGCGGAAGCCGCGAGTCGGCATCAAGGTGCCAGGATGAAGTTGCGAACGTTCATCGACACCAGCGAGAGGGGAAGTCCATGCCTATTGTCACTATCGGAATCGATCTTGCCAAGAATGTATTTGCCGTTCACGGTGTGGACGAGAACGGTAAGGTGATGCTGATCAAGCCGCGTGTGCCGCGCGATCAACTGGTGACCTTGATTTCGCAGTTGCCTGCGTGCCTGATCGGCATGGAAGCTTGCTCCGGTGCGCATCACTGGGCCCGCGTGTTCCAGCAGCACGGCCATACGGTCAAGCTCATGGCGCCCAACCTTGTGGCGCCTTATCGCATGTCAGGCAAGCGCGGCAAGAACGATGCGGCGGATGCCACTGCGATCTGCGAAGCGGTGACGCGTCCGAGCATGCGTTTCGTGCCGTTGAAGGATGAACATCAGCAGGCGACGCTTTGCCTGCATCGGACACGGCAAGGTTTCGTTGAAGAGCGGACCGCGACCTACAACCGGTTGCGAGGCCTGCTCTCGGAATTCGGCGTGGTGCTGCCGCAGAGCCCGGAGAAATTGCGCAGGTACATTACGGAACATCTGGACGCGTTGCCAGGCTGGGCAAAGCGCAGTATCCGCGATCTGCTGGAGCATGCCGGCCATATCGAGGATCGCCTGCTCGAATACGACCGTGCGATCGCCGAGATCGCGCGTGAGGATGCGCGCAGCAAGAGGCTTATGCAGTTGCGCGGCATCGGCCCAACCACGGCCAGTGCGTTGCTCGCCAGTATCGGTGCCGGGCACGACTTCAGAAACGGCCGGCAGGTGGCAGCCTGGATCGGACTCACGCCCGGTCAATACAGCAGTGGCGGCAAGGCCCGGCCGGGGAGCATCACGAAGGCAGGCGACGCCTATCTGCGGGGCCTGTTGGTCAACGGCGCCCGCGCCGTTATTGCCAGTCTCGGCGAGAAACAGGACCGTTTCAGCCGGTGGGCCCGAACCCTAGTCGAACGCCGGGGCTACTGGCGGGTAGCCATCGCGATCGCCGCAAAGAACACGAGATTGGCGTGGGCAGTGCTGAAATATGGCGATGACTTCAAGCTCGAACCAGCGGCAGGCTGAGGTCGGTTCGAGCCTGTCGATCAACCGTCAACTGGACAGAAGCAATGACATCATGAGCACGTGAAACGATCACTTTGCACTGCCAGCGGTGATGTGAAGCGGGTTGGACCCGCGCGGAGCGTGCCTGGCTAACACGGCGGGGATATCCAGTCCCGGCTAGAGAATGAGGCCTCCGCGCGCGTCTTTCATCAGGGTCCGGGCCATGAGCCCAACATGACCGGTTGTAGAACTGCAGTCCTTCACCTTCTCACACGCATCGGTGCGGCATTGCAGTAGATATCAACAGCGAACCTCGATTGAGCTTGTGCTCAACGGGGAAGCCCTTGTTGAATGACTTCAAGGCCACGCCACATGGTGCCGCTGGAAACGGCGTTGCGGATCACGTTGTTCGAATCAACGTTGACCTCGACGCGCATGTGGCCTTCGATGCGTGTGACTGGATCGACGACCATCCGGCGTCCGTTCCTACCGAGCTGAAATCCTGGGTTCGAAATGGCTGTCATGGTTGCTCTTCTTTTGTGGCTTCCTGTGCTTGTCGGCTGCACCCCGACGCGAGGTGTAGCTATTGGCCGTCGCGGTCGTCCATAGAGTCCTGCTTTGACCTGGCGTGCTGAATTGCCGAAGCGGCTGCATGCGCAGCAGTGGCGGCGCCCACCACGACGGCCGCGGTAGCGCCGATCTTGTCGGCGTTCGCTTCGACTCCGAACTGATCGATCCGGGTGAGCCGATCGTAGATGGAGCCCTTGTCCCAGAATCCTTCCTCAGAGCAGCCGATGCAGCCGTGGCCCGCCTGAATGGGGAAGCTCGTGCCGCGGTTCCAACGCACGGTCGAGCAGGCGTTGTAGGTCGTCGGGCCCTTGCAGCCGACCTTGTAGAGGCAGTAGCCGCGCCGTGCCGCTTCGTCGTCCCACGCTCGACGAACTGGCCCGCGTCGAAATGCGGACGGCGGTAGTACCTGTCGTGAATGCGCTGGCTGTAAAACATTTTCGGACGGCCTTGGCGATCCAACTCCGGTATCCGGTCGAACGTGAGCATGTAGGTGACGACGCCCGTCATCACCTCGGCGATCGGGGGACAGCCGGGCCCCTTGATGATCGCCTTGTCGGTGATTACCTTGTGGATTGGCACCGCCTGCGTCGGGTTTGGCGTGGCCGTCTGCACGCAGCCCCACGACGCGCACGACCCCCACGAGATCACAGCCTTCGCGTCCTTCGACACACGGCGCAACTGATCGACGAATGGCTTGCCGCCGATAATGCAGCTCATACCGTCTTGATTCAGCGACGGATTGCCTTCGACGGCGAGGATGTAGTTGCCACGGTACTTCTCCATCACGTTTTCGAGGATCGCCTCGGCCTGATGTCCCGCGGCAGCCATCAAGAGGTCGTCGTAGTCGAGCGAGATCATTGAAAGCGCGACGTCCTTCGCCAGCGGGTGCGCCGATCGGATGAACGACTCTGAGCACCAGGTGCATTCGAGTCCATGTAGCCAGAGCACCGGCGTGCGCAGTTTGGTCTCCATTGCGTGGACAATCTTCGGCATGAACGCAGGCCCGAGGCCGAGCGACGTTGTCGTCAGCGAGCAGAAGTTGAGGAAGCTACGGCGCGAGATCCCTTGACGTCGCATGACTTCATAAAACGTTTCGATCACTATGTGGTCCCTTGATGGCGTTCGGCCCCGCGAAGCTGGCATACGACCGCGTCTTCGGCGTCTCACTGTCGGTGAAGCGTCTTGAAAATAACAAGATTCGTGCCGGCCTTGGCGTCGCGGGTCCCTAACGAAAAAAATGTTCCGCGGCGCTTCCCATAATTGAGGCGGAAGCGGGAGGACTACGTGCTGCGCCGACAAAACCTTCTCATAGTGGCGACGGGCAGTTCGTCTGACAGAGGTCAGCCAGTACGGCATCTTCAGAGAACGAAGCAAGCTCGATAAATTCTTCGAGTGCCTGTCTTGTTTGTCCAATTCTCGACGACATATGTCGGCGTTGTCACGTTCAGGCTAGGCTGAAAATGTCGCCGAATTTGCGACGTGTCGGCATTGTGGAGGTGTTCAGGTCGTGACGCCGACCATACTCCAGATACACCTCGGCTTTTGGGGCGCCTTTCGCCCATTACGGACGCACTCGTGCCATCAATCGCGTGCCCGACAGGTAGAGATTGGCGCGCGCCAAAGCTATGAAGCCAGGTTCGTACTCTGCGCTAACCGTGGTAGGCACCTTCGTGAAACCCCACATCGATTGGCCACTGCGAAGACCTGCTCCACGCGTGCGCGGATCCTCGACTTGTGGCAGTTCTCGCCGCGCTGCACCGTATTGACTTCACACGCGCGGTGGGTGTGCTGCTTTGCTGTGGATTAGCCGTCTGGCTGGCGTAAGCGCTGTTAGCGTAGACCTTCCGCTCCTGGCCGTGTAGCAATTGCGGCAGTGGAAGCTTTTCATGCACGTTGGCCGGTGCTACGCTGTGCACCAGGCCACTCTCGCTATCCTCGTCGATGTATAGCTTAGCGTCGAAGTGCCATTGCTAGTCTTGCGCGTCTGGTGCATTTGGGGGAGCGCGAATTCTGTTCATTTTTCCTCGAATTTTGGCGCACCGACGATGGTGGCATCCACGACCGTGACGCTCTGGAGTTTCATGCCGCTCGCCACTTGGCCGACTTCGGCAATCAATTTCTCACCCAACTTGAGGGTTTCAAGAAGACGACGAAATTTCAGCAGTGCGGTGGCAGTCTGGTACTGCCTTCCAATCCAGACTCTCGCAAAGCGACGCAGCCTAGCACTAACGTAAAGAGCGTCTTCAAAAGCGAAATCGGCCAGGTTGAAGCAGTGCCGGATAGAATGAAGGCGCAGCATGCGCTCCCGGTCAATCGGCGGGCGGCCATTGCCGCACCTCGGATGATACGGCTCGACCACCGCGCAAAGCTCAGCCCACACGACGAAACTGCATTCATCGCGAGAAACTTATCGCGTCGCGTCCGTTTGTGATGTGTCTCGAAAGCAGCACCTTCAGCGGCCGTCGACAGCGTCGGCGGCTTCATCCTGTTCTGTCCTCCGCATCCACCCGGATCTATAACGCTCGCAGTAGCTCTGCGGTCGACTTGATCAGCGTTGCGTGAAGTATCATTTGTGCGCTGGGAGATGTTGCATTTCCGACAACGTCGGACATGCAACACTGCGGTTGCCGCGACAACGGAGAATTAAGGCGGCGGTTATGTCGCAACGACCGCTTAACTTCGCCAGACGCTTATCAACTCGATGCTCGTTGTGCGCTTGCGTACAGAGTGGGGCCGTGCTGGACTAAACGATCAATGGGCCTTTACGGCGGAAGTCACTCATCGTCCTGGACCTCGACAACTGCCGGCTTACCATCTCAATGCAGTGTCGCGGTAGGGCGCTGCGTTGCGGTAAGATTCACCCCCGCATCTTGATAGCGCCGCCACGGGGCCCAAACGCTGTCGTCATCCACTGGATGCGGCCATGCTGTGCATGCGGTGGTACATGTCCTACTGGCTATACCTGCGCAATTTTGGTTCCCCGTTCGCTCCGCGGCGGCTCTCAGATTTGTCGCCTCGATCGCCAAGAAAGCAACGCCGCGGATTGGCATTGATCTTGCCTTCCCAAGGGGCCCGGTGGAGTGCGCATCGTGCCGGGAAGACGCATCGCC
Source organism: Paraburkholderia atlantica (assembly GCF_000092885.1). Taxonomy (NCBI): domain Bacteria; kingdom Pseudomonadati; phylum Pseudomonadota; class Betaproteobacteria; order Burkholderiales; family Burkholderiaceae; genus Paraburkholderia; species Paraburkholderia atlantica. The sequence continues at coordinate 71,174 of NC_014120.1, forward strand.
CATTCCAAAAGGAGGCATCACGATGGCGTTACTGGAACGAGCCGCATGGTATGACATTGCACGTGCCACCAACTGGACCCCAAGATATGTGACGGAGTCGGAGCTCTTTCCCGATCTCATGTCTGGGGCGCAAGGCATTCCCATGGCGAGTTGGGAAACCTACGACGAGCCCTACAAGACGTCGTATCCCGAGTATGTGCGCATCCAGCGTGAGAAGGATGCTGGCGCATATTCAGTCAAGGAGGCACTTGAGCGTAGCCGCATGTTCGAGGACGCCGATCCGGGGTGGCTCTCCATTCTGAAGGCGCACTACGGTGCAATTGCGCTCGGCGAATATGCGGCGATGAGCGCCGAGGCTCGAATGGTACGTTTCGGCCGTGCGCCCGGCATGCGCAATATGGCCACCTTCGGCATGCTCGACGAGAATCGTCATGGTCAGTTGCAGCTTTACTTCCCTCACGACTACTGTCCCAGGGATCGCCAGTTCGATTGGGCCCACAAGGCGTATCACACCAACGCGTGGGGTGCGATTGCCGCGCGCAGCGCGTTCGATGACCTGTTCATGTCGCGCAGTGCGATCGAAATCGCAGTCATGCTAACCTTTGCGTTCGAGACGGGTTTTACCAACATGCAGTTTCTCGGCCTCGCGGCCAATGCCGCCGAAGCGGGCGACTTCACTTTTGCAAGCCTGATTTCCAGCATTCAGACAGATGAGTCGCGCCATGCGCAAATCGGGGGGCCCGTGTTGCAGATCCTGATCGCCAACGGCCGTAAAGAGCATGCTCAAAAGCTCGTTGATGTCGCCATCGCGCGCGCGTGGCGTCTGTTCTGCCTGCTCACGGGCTCCTCGATGGATTACGCCACGCCACTCGTGCATCGCAAGCAGTCGTTCAAGGAATTCATGCGGGAATGGATCGTAGGTCAGTTCGAACGTACCCTGATCGACCTCGGACTCGACCTGCCATGGTACTGGGAACAGATCGTTTGCGAGTTCGACTACCAGCACCATGCGTACCAATTGGCTATCTGGTTCTGGCGGCCTACCGTGTGGTGGAATCCTGCTGCCGGCATTACACCTGAGTGCCGCGACTGGCTCGAAGAAAAATATCCCGGCTGGAACGACACGTTCGGCAAAGTGTGGGATGTCATAATCGATAACCTGCTTGCCGGCAAGCCTGAACTCACCGTTCCCGAGACGCTGCCGATCGTCTGCAACATGAGCCAGTTGCCCATCTGCGCGATCCCTGGCAATGGCTGGAATGTAAAGGACTATCCGCTCGACTACAACGGCCGCACGTATCACTTCAACTCGGAAATTGATCGCTGGGTGTTCCAGCAGGATCCCGTTCGCTACCGCAATCACCTCGCGCTCGTTGATCGCTTACTGGCTGGGCAGATCCAGCCACCCGACCTGAGGGGTGCGTTGAAGTACATGGAACTCGCACCGGGCGAAATTGGCGATGACGCGCACCACTACGCGTGGGTCAAGGCGTACTGCGACAAGCTTTACGAAGAAAAGGCTGCATGAGAGGCGATTCAATGGAGGGCGATATGGCTCTTGTCCCTGTGATTTCCAATTTTCAGTACGACTTTGTATTGCAACTCGTCACGGTGGATACCGACAATTCCATGGACGAGATCGCCGCCGCAGCATCTCATCATTCGGTGGGCCGGCGAGTAGCGCCTCAACCCGACAAGGTGATCCGCGTGCGCCGCCAAGGTAGCAAGCAGTTCTATCCGCGCAACGCGAAACTCGCCGAGACCGACATCAAGCCGATGGAAACGCTGGAATTCATCTTTTGCGATGATTGAGGGCGACATGAAATTTCGGAAAGTTTGCACTCTCGATGACCTGTGGGAAGCGGAGATGACCGAGGTGGAAGTGGATGGCCACGTGATCGTGTTGGTACGTCCCGAAGGCGGCGAGCCGCGCGGCTTTCAGGGCATTTGTCCGCACCACGACATTCGGCTCGTTGAAGGAAAATTCGATGGCCGCGTGCTGACGTGCCGGGCTCATCAGTGGATCTTCGACGCAAATACGGGCAAAGGAATCAATCCGGGTGACTGTCGTCTCGCCGAATATGCCGTGAAGCTCCAAGGCGACGATCTTCTGATTGCCGTAGAAGGCGTTCATGTGCTCTTTGGCCATTCCTGAGTCCGCAGGGGAACACAGCATGATCGTTGACAAGACCGCCGAAGCTTACCGTAACAACCGCGTGGGTCCCGTGCTTCGCGCGAGCAGCATCACGGCCGGCGTCATCGAAGCCGCGCACGAGGATAACCCCGGCAAGGTGATCCGCGTGGACGACAAGCTCGCATATGTGCGCATCGACGCGGACGGCGAACTGATCCTTTGCCGCGCGACGTTGGAGGAAGCGCTGGGTCGGCCGTTCAGGATGTCCGAACTCGAAGTCAACCTCAGCTCGTTCGCGGGCCGCATCGAGACGACCGACGAGTATGTGCGTTTCTACTACGAAAAGACGCTTTAAAAGGCTGTTGAATTTGGGTCCCGTGTAAACGGGGTTTGAGGGACGGACGTTATAGATATCGTGTTCATGATCTTTGGCAGCGGATGCGATGCGCGGAATGGACGAGATGCAGGAACCCCTGTTCACGACGGTCAAGCTCGAGGACTTCGTTCCGGCAGATCACCCGTTGCGACCGGTCCGGTTGCTGGTGAATGATGCGTTGAAACGGCTCAACGGGCTGTTCAGCGTCATCTACGCGGACACCGGCCGTGCCTCGATTGCGCCTGAGAAGCTGATGCGGGCGCTGCTGTTGCAGGTGTTCTACTCGGTGCGCAGCGAGCGCATGCTGATGGAGCAGATGCGCTACAACCTGCTGTTCTGCTGGTTTGTCGGGCTGGCGATCGAGGACGCCGTGTGGGACCACTCGGTGTTCTCGAAGAACCGCGACCGGCTTCTGGAGCATGAAGTCGTGGAAGCGTTCTTCACCGAAGTCATGAGCCTGGCGGAGAAGCGGGGCTTGCTGTCGAGAGAGCATTTCTCGGTGGACGGCACGCTGATTCAGGCGTGGGCCAGTCACAAGAGCTTCCGCCGCAAGGACGGCCCGGACGATGGTCCGCCAGCCGGCGGTGGCCGCAACGCCGAGACTGACTGGCAAGGCGAGCGACGTAGCAATGCCACGCACGAGTCGACTACTGATCCGGAGGCGCGATTGTTCAAGAAGCGCCACAAGAGCCCGGCCATCCTGTGCTACCACGGGCACATCCTGATGGAGAATCGCTCGGGGCTGGTGGTCGGCGCCGTGGTCAGTCACGCAGATGGTTTCGCCGAGCGGGCCAGCGCATTGCAATTGCGCGATTGCGTGCCAGGCGCTCATGCGAAAACAGTTGGTGCCGACAAGGCGTATGACACCCGCGACTTCGTGAACGATTGCCGCGCTCGCAGCGTGACACCGCATGTCGCGCGCAACGATGAGCGTTGCGGCGGCAGCGCAATCGACGGTCGCACTTCGCGGCACGTGGGCTACCGGATCAGCCAGATCATCCGCAAACGAATCGAAGAGCATTTCGGCTGGGGTAAAACGGTCGGTCGGATCCGGCAGACGGTCTATCGCGGTATCAGGCGCGTCGACCAGCACTTCAAGCTGACGATGGTTGCGAGCAATCTGACCCGCATGGCCCGAATGCCAGGGCTGGTGCCGCAAGGAGCGGCGCGATGAGCCGTCACGGCGTGAAGACTGCGCGCCAGCAGGGCTGCATGCGTGCGCATGCCCCGCGCGGATCGCGCGGCAAACCGGTAATTCAGCGGGAAATTGCACGCGCAAGTCTCCTGAACGTAGCTTCGGTCGTCATGACGGGGCGCTTTTCAACAGCCTGTTAAGGAAGGTCTGCCGAAGTCCTGGCATTGACGCCCGTTCAGCTATCTTGGAAGCATCGCGAATTAATTGGGTAGAAGTGTATTGTCGCAGTTCCCTGGATCTTTCAACCACGTGGAAGTTCGAATCTTCTCGAGGCGATGCGGCGTGTTGTGCCTTGGTCGGAGCTGATTTGTGCTGATCGAGCCGCATTTATCCGCGAGGCAAAAACGGACGACCACTTTTCCCGATCGCGACGATGCCGCAAATTCGGTTTATGCAGCACAGGTTCGCTCTGTCGGACCCTGCAATGGAAGAGGCGCTGTATCGCGAGTTCCGGGGTCTCGACGGCGGCATCGTGCACTGGACCAGAGCGATCATCTGGACGCTATACATGATCACATCGACCGGCTCAAGGCAGAGACCCGTGCCAAGGTTAAGCATCCCTTACACTTCATCAAGCGACAGTTCGGCTATGCGAGGGCCCGATATATAGGTTTGGTGAAAAAATGCTGTCCAGACGACGCGGTCTGCTCTGGGCGATTTATGGATGTTGCGCAGAGCTTTGCGAAACGCTGAAGATCTGGCCGGTGCGGTCATGTGTTTCACCGGCACGGCACCTGATGGGTGACTCTGCTGCGAAATCTCCACACAAGAATGTCGTGGCCGTTCAGACTGCGATGAGTGTGGAGTCACCGCTGCGAAAGCGACCTCTGCAGAGGTTTTCTTAACTGGAGACAATCATGACGCAACCAGAAGTCCTTAAGCCACTGAAAACATGGAGCCATCTGGCGGCCCGGCGGCGCAAGCCAAGCGAGTACGAGATCGTCACGACCAATCTGCACTACACGACCGACAATCCCGATGCGCCGTTCGAGCTCGATCCGAACTTCGAAATGGCGCAATGGTTCAAGCGAAACCGCAATGCATCCCCGCTGACTCGGCCCGACTGGAATGCGTTCCGCGATCCTGACGAGCTCGTCTACCGCACCTACAACATGCTCCAGGACGGGCAGGAAACGTATGTCTTCGGGCTGCTAGACCAGTTCTCCGCACGCGGTCACGACAGCATGCTCGCACACACTTGGGCGGGTACGCTCGCGCGCCACTACACGCCCGCCCGCTTCCTGTTCCATGCACTGCAAATGGGCTCGGCGTATCTGACCCAGATGGCGCCCGCTTCCACGATCTCAAACTGCGCCGCTTACCAGACAGCGGACACGCTGCGCTGGCTCACTCACACGGCGTATCGCACCAAAGAGCTGTCGCAGACGTTCGGCGACCTCGGCTTCGGCACTGACGAGCGGCACTACTGGGAGGACGATCCGGCATGGCAGGGCTGGCGCAATCTCGTCGAGCACGCACTCACAGCATGGGACTGGGCGGAGAGCTTCGCCGCGCTGAACCTCGTCGCGCGCCCGGCGGTGGAAGAAACCATTTTGCGAAGCCTCGGAGTGGCTGCGCGGCACAACGGCGATACCCTGCTCGGCCTCATCACCGATGCGCAGTTGATCGACGCCCAGCGCCATCGGCGTTGGGCCGCCGAACTCGTTCGCATGGCGCTCGAGGAGCAAAAGAACCGCGCGGTGCTGACGGCTTGGGTCAGCAAGTGGGAGCCGCTCGCCGACAAAGCTATCGCGGCGTGGTGCATTGCTCTCCCCGACGCACCGGACGCCAGCGCGCGCGCGAAGAACGCCACGCGCGAGTTCAGGCGCGCCGTCGGTATATGAGTGTCGGCACGAGCCGGCGGAGCATCGAAAGCGACGTGCTTGAGTTGTCCCCATCGACGATTGCTTCGTCGTCTGTACCGACGAATGTGAACGCCGAGAAGCCTTTACCGCAGATTCAGTCCTTGATGGCGGTCAAGACACATTCAAGCAGATGAAAATCAATCGAGAAGAGCCTGATATTCTGTAGGCAACTGAGCCGATCTCGCCGGAGCAACGGGTTGCCGGACCGGGATTCTGACGCGCACCACATCCGGCGCGCGTTTTTGACCCACTATGCGATCTCTGTCGCAAGATCGTGGAGGCACCGCCTTCGTGTCCGGATCGCGCACACTGGAGCTTCATCATGCTGAACCGGGAACAGATTGCCGCAATCCAAAACGTAACGCTAGGTTAGCTCTTTGATCTCGGCGACAAGACAGTGGAGAGCGTCGGGAAACTGGCTGCATTGAACAATCGATGGACCTGCACGACGCTTGTCGATATGTTCGAACTGGTGCAAAAGTCGCTATCGTCGAAGGAGCACCGGGACTGGCTCGCGCTTAAAGACAACTTCGCTGAGCGGATGACCGAGAGGGTGCTGACGTATAGCCGTCAGGCGGTCGACATCGTGTTGGTAACACAGGCCGAGTTCGCACGATTTGTGCATGTGCAAGGTAGCGCCTGCCGCCGTCAGGTGCAGACGATGGTGGAGAACGTCGCCAAGAATGTTCCAGTCACGAGCGCTTTGAATTCCGCGATTTCGGCTGCCGATTCTCTATGCGAAAGCCTACGGAGTGCGTAAGCGGCTCATGACGGCCATTCTCGACGGCTGAGCGAACCGGTTGGTAGTTTAGTTCCCGCTAAATAATTTGGTGGGAACTAAAGTGGACGAGACATTGAATCGGATCGCGAAGGTCAAGCCACCAAACTTTCGGGTGGAAACCAAGCGGCACTTGGTCGAGCAGACCTTCGAAGCAGGAGCTTCGGTTTCGCTGGTTGCACGCCGTAACGACGTCAACACCAATTTGTTGTTCCGGTGGCGGCGTCAGTATCTGCAAGGCGTGTTCGGCGAGCCATGTCCAGAGCATTCGGCGGTGGCCTCGAAACCTGATGCCAGCTCGACGGTACTTCTTCCAGTGGGCGTTGTCGCGGAGCCTTCGGAGGCAACGCCCATGACCGACGATACCAACTCGCCGCCCGACAACGTCTGCGAGTTCGAATTTGATCGTGCACGCGTTCGAATCTCCGGTGAGGTCTCGCCGGCATTGCTGCGGCTGCTCATTCGGGAGCTTGCCCGATGATCGGCCTGCCGGCGGGCACGCGTGTCTGGCTCGTTGCCGGCATCACCGACATGCGCTGCGGCGTCCAAGGGCTGTCGGCGAAGGTGCAGACAGCGCTCAATGAGAATCCACTGGACGGTAACGTCTTCATCTTCCGCGGGCGCCGCGGCGATCTCGTGAAGGTGCTTTGGGCTACTGAGGACGGACTCTGGCTTCTCGCGAGACGGTTGGAGCGAGGGCGTTTCATCTGGCCACAGGCCGATGGCGGCAAGATCCATCTGACGAGTGCACAGTTGTCGATGTTGCTCGAGGGCATCGACTGGCGACAGCCACGACGCACCGCCGCACTCTCGATGTTGCAAACCGCGAGGCATAGAACGGATTCTTGAGCACCGAAATCACGTTACGGTAGCGTATTGGAGTCCAGTCGACCCGCATCAGCGTCCGGCCGTCAGAGGGGCGCGGGAAGTGGACCTGTTCAGCGTTCATCGACAACAGAACCTGCCGCGCGCTACCCAGTTGCCGGAAACGAGTAAAAATCAGGCGTATGACTTCCTGCAACCGCGCGTCTGGATCGAAACCCAGACCAACATCACGATGCCAGATATAGCCGACCGGCACGCTGATACGTAATTCACCACGATGTGCCTTCTCTCGTTTGGCGTCGTGCATGCGCGTTCGAAGCACGTTGAGTTCGAATTCGCTGATGCTGTCCTTCATGCCAAGTAATAGCCGGTCATTTGCCCGGCAAGGGTCGTACACACCGTCAAGGTCGATTACCCGCGCTTGAACGAGACCACAGAGCTCAAGCAGATGATGCCAGTCGCGTCCATTGCGGGCAAGGCGTGAGGCATCCAGGCAAAGCACTGCGCCGACATCGCCTGCACACAATAACGCGACCAGACGATCAAAGCCCGGTCTCGCAACTGTGCCGCTCGCCGAGCGTCCCTGGTCGTCGTCGATGACTTCGACGTCGCGAAATCCATGTCGCTTTGCTTCCTGCACGAGGTCATACTGCCGGCGCCGGCTCTCGAGGTTCATCTGAACCTGCGTCTGGCTGGACTGTCGGACATAAACTACCGCCTTGCGTTTAAGAAGATCTGCGGGCAAACGATCATCATTCGTCATCGTTACGCCCCTTCGCAGTCGAGATGCCCGCAGCCTGCATCAACAGGCATGCGAGATGCCTGAGCGTGTTTGCCCGTTGCACTGCGTTCATTCCCTGAAGCTCGACCGCGTCGAACATCAGGTTCATCTGAGGCGGCATCGACCGCGATGACTGTTGACCTGCTGGAACGGCGTTTGGCAGATTGCTCATTGCGTTTCTCCCGGACGTTGGTGGAACCGTCCGGAGAGTTTCCCCGCAAACGCAGATCGACCAGCAATTGATGCAGATTATGCAGTGCCGCTAAGGTAACTCTCGGTTCGCCGAGAACCATCGCTGAACAGATCGCGGCATCGAGCATCCATGCCGCGATCATCCTGATTACACCGGGGTCCGCCTCCACATGGACGACCTGACCTCCGCCGCGATGCTCGATGTCTTTAACCTTGACGCGACGCCCATACAGCGGATGCCAGCGATAATGAATCTCGACTTCCTGCCCGATATGGGCAGAATGAACGGGAAATTGCGTTGGGCAGGAAAAACTATTTGTTCGTTGGCTCCGACAGCGGCGGTGAGCGTGCGGCGGCGATGTACAGTCTCATCGGCACGTGCAAACTCAACGAAATCAACCCGCGTGCCTACCTCGAACACGTGCACACCCGTATCGCGGACCACAAGGTCAACCGCATCGACGAACTGCTTCCCTGGAACGTGGCCGACAAACTGAAGCCTGCAGCTCCGCCCACGCACACCGCTTGACCGGGTAGATCGAGATAGGTCGTGTCAACGACCATGCAAACAATCCACGCTCTCACATCATGCCCCACGCGCGCGCGAATCGGGGATCGGCCCTGCCGAGCCGCTTACCGGAGTGCTGGTCGGCAAGAAGTTGAAGTCGCAAAAGGTAACCTTGAGGTCGGCGCGGAGGCGTCGAAGAGCACCAAACCTGTAGCTACAATGACCTTGCCCCCGTTTGACGAATCCCATAGCTGGGGGAATTATACGGCTTCGCCTTGCTGAGCCGCGAACCAGTTCTTCTCGAAATTCATGGGGCTGACGTAGTCGAGTGTCGAGTGTAACCGGCGTTCATTGTAAAAGCCCAGCCAATCAATTACTTCATCCATTGCGGCACGCCGCGTGGCGAAGTGTCGTCCATGCATGCGTGCTACCTTCAGCGAACCCCACAGACTTTCGGTCGGCGCGTTGACGCTCCTATGTCAACCGATACCCGTCGAATCGGCCAGATCGGCCAAGATTAGAGGGTACACCGGCACGGGAATCAGCCGTCTCATACATGCACTCTTCGAGCTTGCTGACGTTCGCGATGCCGAGGGACGATGTCCACGAATTCACGACTTGCGGCATAGCTTTGCAGTCCAGGCTTTGATCCGGTGGTATCAGGAAGACGCGGACGTACAGTCGAACCTCCCGAAACTGGCCATCTACATGGGGCATGTCTCGATCGTATCGACGGCATACTACCTTCCATTCGTTCCGACGATCGCGGCGCTCGCAAGTGAACGCTTCGAGAAGCATCTAGGCCACGTGCTCGGCGGGAGAAAGCCATGAAACCGCGCAAACCGACAGAGCTCGGCCGATGTCTGCTGCGCTTCTTCCAGGATTATCTGCCCACACTGCGCGGGGTTAGCGTGCATACGATACGGAGCTACCGGGACGCCGTCGTCTTGCTACTGCAGTTCACCGCGCGCGAGTGCCAGCGCCCCATCGAAGCCCTTGATTTGAGCGATCTGACTGCCGATCATGTGAAGCGATTCCTCAAATTCCTTGAGTCCGAGCGCGGCAATAGCATCGCGACCCGCAACGCTCGGCTCGCCGCCATTCATGCATTCGCGCGTTTCGTGATTGCCGAGCATCCCGAACATCTAGCACCGTTTCAGCAGGTACTCGGGGTACCTTTTAAGCGGGGAGCGCGGGAGGCACCAATGGAATATCTGGAAACGGCGGAGATCGATACACTGCTGAGGACCATCGACCAGAGCCGTCCAGCGGGGCAACGCGACTTCGCACTGTTTGCGCTGATGTTCAATACCGGAGCTCGTGTGCAGGAGATCCTCAATTTGCGGGTCTGTGACCTACGACTCGACGCACCGCCGCAGGTCCGGCTGCGTGGCAAAGTGCGTATTCCACGCAAATCGAGCAGCCGTACCGCGGCAAAGCGAGCAGACATTCCACGCGAAGCCGAGCGGGGATTCCACAGCAAAGCGAGCGCTGCGGACGTGGCGACGCGGGGTGAGTTCTTTTACTCCTTCTCGTCTTCGATGGTCAAACCATTTCGGCGCTTGCGCATCGACTCGCCCGATAGTGTGAGCCGATGCGCGTTGTGAACCAGCCGGTCGAGGATCGCGTCTGCAAGCGTTGGATCTCCGATGGCGGCATGCCAGCTGTCGACTGGAATCTGGCTGGTTACGATTGTCGAACGCCGGCCGTGCCGGTCGTCGAGCACCTCGAGCAGATCACGCCGCGCCGAATCCGACAGCGGCGCCATGGCGAGGTCGTCCATGACGAGGATGTCGGTTTTCGCCCATTGCGCGAGCAGCTTCGCGTAACCGCCGCTACCGTGCGCGATGGCCATCTCCTCATTGAACTTCGGCATGCGTAGATAGCGGGCCGAGAAGCCCTGACGGCATGCCTGGTTGACCAGCGCGCATGCGAGCCAGCTTTTGCCAAGGCCGGTCGGCGCGACCAGAATCACGTTCTGGTGCGCCCGGATCCATTCGCCAGTGAGCAGTCGGGCGAGTAGAGCGCGGTCGAGTCCGCGGGGCTCGCGGTAGTTGATGTCTTCAGGTACCGCGTCAGGGAAGCGCAGCTTCGCGCGGCGCAGCCGCGCCGTGAGAAGGCGTGACTCGCGTTCGCTTGCTTCGCGTTCGACGAGCAGCCCGAGGCGCTCCTCGAAGCCGAGCTGATCGATGCTGTTCTGGGATTGCTGGTCGGCCAGCGCCGCGGCCATGCCGAACAGGCGCAGCTCGTGCAGCCGCTCAACGGTCGGGTGATGCAGCATGTCGATGATCTCCTTTCAGTGGTAGTAGGACGGCCCGCGCACGTTGGCGTGCACGAGCGGCAGTTCGGTCTGGGCGACGGGCGCATCGGCCTTGCTCTCCAGGCCATTCTTCAACGTTGAGGCGATGAACCGGTAGCTCGGCGCTTTCAGATCAATGGCGCGCTGGCAGGCGGCTTCCAGCCGCGCACGGCCGTAGTCTTTGCCCATGCGCAGCACCCCCAGGCAGGCGCGGTAAGCCTGCTGCGGATGCTGGCGACCGCCGAGCAGATGTTCGATAACCGCAGCGGTATGCGGACCGATGTCGGTGGCCCAGTTGATCAGCCGTTGCGGATTCCACTCCGTGGTGGCGGCCCGATGATTCGGCGGCATGTGCGCAGCGATCGTGGTGTGATGGCCGCGGCGCTCGCTCTTCGCATGCGCGGCAATTCGCTGACCGCGCAGGAAGATCTCGACCGTTGTCTTCGTATGGCGCACGTCGACCTGCTCCCGGGCGTGGCAGTACGAGACCGAGTAATAGTGTTCGTCGAGCTCGACGTGGTAATCGATGCCGACGCGGGCAACCTTCCACTGCGCGTACTGGTAAGGCCGTCCCGGCAGCGGGCGAAGTGCCGGGCGATCAAGTTGCTCGAAAGCGCTGCGGCGGCAGCCGGGCAGCTTCTTGAACGGCCTGTTGTTCAGTTCGACGAGCAGCGCGGCGATTGCCCGATTGGCTTCGTCGAGGCTGAACAGCCGCTGGTTGCGCAGCCGGGCCAGAATCCAGCGCTGTGCCAGGAGTACCGACTGCTCGACCTTCGCCTTGTCGCGGGGCCGACGTTTGCGTGCCGGGATGATCGCCATCGAGTAATGGGCAGCCATCTCGCCGTAGGTCCGGTTCAGAACCGGATCGTAGAAATCGGCCTTGTGTACGCCGGACTTCAGGTTGTCGGGCACCAGGATCTCGACACAACCGCCGATGAAGTTCAACGCGCGCACATGCGAGCCGATCCAGTCCTCAAGCTGCTGGGTCCAGGTGACCTCGGCATAGGTGTAGTTCGATGCGCCGAGCGTCGCGACGAACAGCTCCGCCTCGCGGATCTCGCCCGTGTGCGGATCAACGATACCGAGCCTGTTACCCGAGTAGTCGATGAACAGCTTCTCGCCGGGCGTGTGCGTCTGGCGCAGCGTAACCGGCAAAGCCGCTGCCCAGCGCTCGTAGTGCTTGCAGAACCAGCTGTAGCCGTAACCCTCGGGCTCCTGGGCCTTGTACTCGTTCCAGAGCAGGTCGAGCGTTACGCCTCGCCTGCCAAGCTCGCGATGCACGAGCGGCCAGTTGGGCAGCGGGCGTGTCCGGCTCAACGACGGCGGCGGCGGAAACAGCAGCGCCTCAAGCGCCGCGTCATCCAGCGACATCGCCTTCCCGAAGTCCAGTTGCGCACGCCGCGCACGGTCCAGGTAGTCCCAGACCGTCGCGCTCGAAGCGCCGATCGTCGTCGCGATCTCGCGCTGGCTGCGTTCACACACGAAGCGCAGGCGCAGCACTTCCCTGATTTGACGCATGGATAACCTTTTATTCGACATTCGGCGGCCCGACAAAATCGTCGAGCGTGCCATGGTTATCCGCGTCGCCGTCTCCCCAGCTTACTGCTCGGTTACGCGTGGAATTCGCGCTCGGGCAGCCGTGGAATCCTTGCTCGGTTTGCCGTGGAATCGGCGCTCGCTTTGCTGTGGAATCCGTGCTCGGTTTGCCGTGGAATCAGCGTTCGGTTTGGCGTGGAATACGCATGGCAAAGGGAACAAGGTGAGAGTGTGTCCGATCTGGCCGCGTACTGCGCAGCTTCTGCGCGAACTCATTCGCACTCGTCCTTTGGACACTCAAGGCTCGGCCGAACTGCCTGTCTTCGTCAATTGCCGCGGTACTCAGATGAGCCGATTTGGCGTGCGTTATCTGCTGCGCAAATACATGCTCATCGCGAGCACCCGGAACCCAACCCTTGCGCACAAAGAAATCCACCCGCATTCGCTTAGGCATACCACCGCGATTCAGTTACTGAAGGCTGGCGTAGACTTCGCGACTATCAGCCAGTGGCTCGGCCACGCGAGCCTGAATACCACGATGCGCTATGCGCGTGCCGATATCGATCTCAAACGTCAAGCACTCGCGCAGGTGTTCCCAGAAATCCTCGCGCCTCCACGAGGCGGAGCATTCATCTTGAACGGTGCTGACCTGGTTGGCTGGCTGCGTAGACTCTGACCTGTTATGTGCAGTTAAGGCATGCTCAAGTCAGGCGGGTTTGCCTTGCTGCACGACCTCTCCACATAACCGCGCGCTACACATAAGTCCAGAATCACCAGATCTGCGTGCGTGAGCCGGTGAGCAACCTGCCCCTGCTTGCCCGCTGCCTTCTCCGTTCCAGTGCGTTGGCCAGCTCGATCGTCGAGAAGTAGCGTACACGCTTGCCGTGCCGCTGCACGGCCTCGATCCCGATCGCCGTCGCCAGATGCGTCTTGCCCGTGCCCGGTCCGCCGATGAGCACGACGTTGTGCGCACTCTCGAGGAATTTCAGCTGGTACAGGTCGCGGATCAACTCCTCATCGACACGCGCCTGTGCAAAGTCGAAGCCCTTGAGGTCGCGGTGTGCCGGGAAGCGTGCCGCTCCCATCTGGTAGGCAATCGAACGGACCTCGCGTTCGGCCCCCTCGGCCAGCAGCAACTGTTGCATGAAGCGCTCGGGATCGAATTCGGTATGCCGGGACTGCGCATACAATTCGGACCAGCTGCTGGCCATGCCGTGCAGCTTGAGTGCCTTCAGGCGGGCGATGATATCGTTAGACATGGCGTTTCTCCGGTTCAGTGACGCGCAGTCGCTCGTAGCGGCCAACGTCTGCAACGGGTTCCTCGGTCAGGTTCAGCGGGGTGATCGCTGCGGCGTGGCTAGCCGCCGGAGCCTTCAGTCGGCTCAGCACGTTGAGCACGTGATCGCCGCTGGGCCGGCCCGAGTCCAGTGCGGCCTGGACGGCCTGCAGTACGGCGTCGAGCCCGTGCTCACGCACGGCGCCCAGAACCTGCGTCATGACGCGATCTCCGCCGGGATGCCTCAGCAGGTGCCGCTGCAGCTCCTGAAGCGGCTGGGGCATCGTCGCAAACGGCGCGCCGTTGCGCAGGGCGCCGGGCTTGCGCTCGACCAGCGTGATGTAGTGCTGCCAGTCATAGAACGTCAGGTGCCGCTCGAAGCTGCGCGTGTGACGGGTAATCTCCCGGTCATCGGCGACGACGCTCAGCAGCGCCGGATAGCAGCGCACGCTCACCAGCTGGTTCACGAACTCGGTCGGCACGCTGTAGCGGTTGCGCTGGAAGTGGATCAGGCCCGTCGATGACACGCGCAGGATCTGCTCGACATAGCCGTCGAAGGGACGGGGGTTGGGCATCAGCTGGGTGCGCTCATCCTCAAGCACATCCTCGACGCTCAGCTCAGGCCACTGCGGATGCGGCATCTTCCACGCCTGGCGGCACCGGTCTGCAACCCAAGCGTTCAGCGCTTCGAGCGAATCCCAGCGATGCTGCACGGCGTCGTGCCAGATCTGCCGGCGCCGGTCCTGCACGTTCTTCTCAACGATGCCCTTCTCCCAGCCCGCCGCGCGGTTGCAGAACTCGGGCTCGAACAGGTAATGGCTGCACATCGCCTCGAAGCGGGCGTTGACCGTGCGCGCCTTGCCACGCCCGACCTTGTCTACCGCGGTCTTCATGTTGTCGTAGATGCCGCGTCGCGGCACGCCGCCGAAGGCGGCAAACGCCTTTGCGTGCGCATCGAACAACATCTCGTGACTCTGGGTCGGGTAGGCCACCAGCCAGAACGCGCGGCTGGCGTTCAGCTTCACATGGGCGACCTCAAGGCGCCGGCGAAGGCCGCCCACGAAGGCGTATTCGCAGCTCCAGTCGAACTGGAATGCCTCGCCCAGCTCGAACGCCAGCGGAACATACGCCTGGCGGCGTGGGGCCTGCGTCTGTTGCTCGCGCCAGCGCCGCACGAATATGCTCACACGCGTGTAGCTGCCGCCGTAGCCCTGTGCGCGGATCGCCTCGAACATGAAACGCGCCGTACGACGCTCGCGTTTGGGCCGGTGACTGTCGGCCTTCAGCCATTCCTCAAGCTGTCCAGCCCAGGCGTCTACCACGCTCGGGCTGACCCGCTTCGGGTACTTCGGCTCTGCCGCGTCTGGTTAACGCAGCCACGTGCGGATCGTGTTGCGCGACAGCCCCGTCCGTCGCGCGATCTCCCGCAGCGGCACCTTCTCGCGGAAATACATCCGCCTGATCTTGGCCAGCATACCCACCGTGATCACCTCTGTGTCCCCTGCTCAAATATCGAGCAGGACATTCAATCACGTGGGTCAAATTTCGATGCAAATCACACGGGCAGGTGGGTCAATTCTGCGCGCCCGTTAACAGCATCATTGCTCCTTATGTCGCCGCACAGAACGAGCTTTTCGGCCTCGGTTCGAACGCGGACGAAGTCAAAGAAATTGCTAGGAACGGTCCCCCTTGGCTCACAAGTTGGCTTGGCCGAACCATAGTTGATTCACTGCATGCTCAATGGCAAATTGATGCTGTGGTAGAAAAGTTGGCAGTGGCCAAAAGAATAAAGACGGTTTTGGCAGAAAACCCGCAGATTTCCCCTAATGACCTTCATCGCGAGGTAGTCTCGCTGCCTTTCTTTCCGTTGGAACAGAGCCGTGGAAAATGCCGCGCAAAAGATTGCCGGAGAGGCGGTCGCAAGATATGCTGAAGTAGGTTCCGGTAGCAAGGTCCCTGGACGACCGGCGGGCGACCCAAGTGTCCGTGACCTGCAATGATGGAGCCTTGATCCACTCAAGCGAGGATTGCTGGACAGATCTTGGAAATTCTCTCGCCATGTCTGCGCCGCTTGTGGAGGGCTTATATTCCGGTCAGCCCTGTCTTTACTGGCCGTTCAGCACGCGAAGGCTGCCGTCGTTCGACAGTGCCGCGACGCTACGTGTTCTCCTGCTGCAGGATGAGAATGATGGTCCAACGCCTCTGCCTGGAGCGCGCGCCACTGCAGCCCCATTGAAAAATTCAGCCTCTGTTGAATTTCGAGTGGGTGGTATCGTCCGGTTTTTCGCATAACAAGACGAAGGGAAGTCATGCATAGCCAGCTGTTCGAAGCCGCATTGGGTGTGAGCGATCCGTGGTTCGTGAGCGGCGTCGATTTCGACGCGGCTGCCAAACGGCTGACGATTCAGATCGACTTCACTGCCGGCACTCGCTTTCCGTATCCGGAAGTGGCTGGCGCGCATCCCGTGCATGATACTGTTGTCAAGCGCTACCGCCACCTGAACTTCTTCCAGCATGACTGCTATCTCGAAGTGCGCACGCCGCGCGTGAAGCTGCCCGACGGCCGCGTGGCGCTCGTCGAGCCCAGTTGGGCCGGCAAGCTCAGTGGCTTCACGCTGCTTTTCGAGGCGATGGTACTTACGCTCGCGCAGCAGATGCCCTTTGCTGCAGTGGCGCGTGCCGTCGGCGAGTCGTGGCACCGCGTACACGCGATCTGCAAGCGCTACGTCGAACTGGCGTTGGCCGAGATTGATGTGTCCGACCTGACGAGCGCTGCCGTCGACGAAACTTACTATAAGCGCGGTCACAACTATCTGACGCTCGTGGCCGACGCCAAACAACGCAAGATCGTGTTCGTTACCGAAGGCCGCGATGCTGCCACCATCGAGCAGTTCGCCGCCCATCGGCAAGTTCACAACGCCACGCCCGGGCAAATCACCTCGGTCAGCATCGACATGTCGCCTGCCTTCATCAAGGGCGTCAGCAAGCACCTGCCCAACGCCCGCATCACCTTCGACAAATTCCACGTTGTCGCTCAGGCATCGTTTGCTCTGACAAGACGCGGCGGCTCGAACAGAAGACCGACCCTGACCTCAAGGGCCTGCGCTGGGCACTGCTCAAGGACCGCGACCGGTTGAACGTGGGGCAGCGTGCCGACCTGGACGCGCTCGTTGCCAACGTCACGACCAGGCGCACCGCCCGGGCCTGGCTCTACCGCGAGCAATTGCGAGACATCCTCGATCGCAAGCAGATCAACGTCGTCTCCGCGATGCTTGAGCAGTGGTGCACCAACG
Source organism: Paraburkholderia atlantica (assembly GCF_000092885.1). Taxonomy (NCBI): domain Bacteria; kingdom Pseudomonadati; phylum Pseudomonadota; class Betaproteobacteria; order Burkholderiales; family Burkholderiaceae; genus Paraburkholderia; species Paraburkholderia atlantica. The sequence goes on from NC_014120.1 coordinate 88,232, forward strand.
TGATGCGCTCCAAAGTCGAACCCATGAAAGAGGTTGCACGCATGATCCGCAAGCACTTCGACGGCATCGTCGCCTGGACCCAGACGCGCCAGACCAACGGCTTTCTGGAAGCTCTCAACGGCCTGTTTCAGGCCGCCACGCGACGCGCGCGCGGTTACGCCAACCTCACGACCATGCGTACCGTGCTGTTTCTGATCGCCGGCAAGCTCGACTTCGCTTCGATCAACCCGCATGCGGCGTAACCCACTCAAATTTCAACAGAGCCTCATTTTCCTGGAGCAACTGATCACGGGCGCGCTCATGCGGCGCATCTTCTTCGGCTGCCCTTTCGTGATCTGGGCGGAGCATGCAAGGACCCACTCATGGACCGGGGGCGACAGTCCTTTCTTCCTAATGTAGTCTGGACAGACATCCTGGACTGCTCCCTGCCCAACGCGATGAAAGGGATCACTCGGCAGTGACCGTGAACTTCTTGGATGCAAAGCTCAGATTTCCGCGCGAAGAGGTGATTTCGAACCCGTACTGCAGGTCACCGATTTCCAGATCATCATCAAAATAGTTGAGCGAGCGCAGATATTTCATAAACGCCAGCACATCGATCGCGGCGTTGTCAGTCTTCGTCGTGCGGACGAACGTGTAGACGATGTTGCTGCGGTTGGTGCCCACGTACACGTTCCAACTTCCGTTTGACAGCGATACATTTCGGTAAAGTGGAATTGCGCATCCGGCTTGCGTCCAGTTGTAGGAGATGGGCTTGACATTGCCGCAACCTTCCGCAGTTCCGGTGTAGTTTAGCCATATCATGATTTCATGCGCGTTACGACCGGCCCAGATATCAAACGTTGACTCCCAAGCGCCGCCAGAAGGCGTAGTAGCCGAGACGATGGCGGAAAGCGAGTTCAGTGAGCCGATGGTCTTGTTGACTTGGTATCCGATGTGCGGATAGGACTTGATGCCACTGGTGTTGGGTTGATCTGAAGTAACGCCCCAGTCGAGCTCGCTGTCACCCCCGAGCTTGCTGTTAGCCCATATTGTCTGGGGACCCGCGGTGACATTACTGCAGGGTGACCACACGTCGTTGTTGATTGTGAACCTACCGTAGATCCGAGAAGCGAAGAGGTTTTCCGCAGAGCAGGATGAGGTTTCGGGGGAAGTAGCAGACCACGTCTGGGCCTGCGCACTGGCAGTCCAAAGCATCAGCGCGGCGCTGGCAGTGGCGGCACGGGTCGCGCGGATCAAGTTTCGAGGCATGGTCTTCTGATCTCCTGTCAGGTGTGAGGGTTGGTCGGCATCGGTGAAGGTCAGCGGCTTGGGCAACCTTCCGATCGAGAGAGAAACCGTGCGTGGGGCGACGTACTCTTAGGCTGGGGTGGGTTCATCTCGTCGGTGGGTGCTCATGTCAGGAATTTCCGTAGCACTGCCGAGAGAGCGCATGTACACCGAACGTCCTTGAATAAGGGCATAAAATCTTGCGCCGTTAGGCCGTACGAGACGGCAAATGATAGCGATCTCAGCGTTACCGCTATAGTTCGATGACTCGCGATTTGCCTTCACCGTCGATGGTTTCAGGTGACGTTGTATTGGCAAACGTTTTGTCTACCAGTGCTGGTCAATTCAAGTGAATGCCCCGCCCAATCCTCGTCAACTCTCCTGCGTTATGCGGTCAGATTTGGCTTTGAACCAGCGACGTCGATCAAACGGAAACATAAAGTAGTCGCGCACGGTGAGGGGCTCGGATTGATTGCGAAGGCCCACTTCGGGCCATTCGTCCCGTTTCGGCCAGTATGCCGTGCCGAAGATCGTGTCCCAGATGGTCGTAAAGAACCCGTAGTTCCGGCGCCGGTGATGCGGCTGAGTGGAGTGATGAATTCTGTGGAACTGACCGTCTCCGATGATATATCGCAGAGGCCCAAGGTTGATGCGCGTGCTGGAGTGCGAGAGATGCGCTTGAAAAGTAATGAGGGTCATGGCAGCAGCCGGCACCACGCCAGACTCGAAGTGGATCAGCGCGAGCGGTAATGCTACAAACAAGGCGTAGATAACCGGCTCGGAAATGTGATGATTGCAATTCCACGCTGTCAGTTCGCGAATCGAATGATGTGTAGCGTGCAAGCGCCAGAGGAATGGCACGGCGTGCTGTGCACGATGCATCCAGTAGTAAAAGAAGTCACCGGCAATTGCGACCACAACGCCTGAAACGATGGCGAAAGCCGTCTTGATAACTGCGTTGTCAGAGTGAAGCACTGTTGAAAGATTGACCGTCAGGAGCGGCTTGACGCCTAACCATTGCAAGCCCACAGCGTACAAGTGCCAGATTAGCGCGCCGCATCCAATCCGAATCGCCCAGTTCCGTGCGCCCCGAAGGTACGATGCAACGCTGTATCGATAAGCTGGAAAAGCGATCTCAAGAGCTGCACATAACGTGGCAAAAATCGCAAGCAGTTTGAACGATTGGACGGCGAACTGGACCATCTGGTGGATATCGACAGCATTCATTGTTTGCTCCGGTGAGCCGATCGAATACGGAGATCTCGGGTCGAAAAGCTGCTTGTCAAAATGGCCGGCTTCTTCATGGGTGTCATGCAGTTACGTGACTTAAGGAGGACACCAATTTAGTAACTCGGAGTGCCAATCGATATCGGTGGCGATGGGCATTTCACGCCACAAGGTCGTGCAAAGTGTCTATTTAGGGTGCCCTAGCGGACCGCCCGGTGCGCGATGCCGCCGACCGTCCGGGCTTCGCGTGACTGTGCCGTGGCGGCATCATCACTATCCGCCATTTTCTGAAATCGCGAAAATCAATTGTTTGGATAAGACTCATTCGCTTCACAAATGACTTTCTCAATACAGACTCAAGGGATGGTCGAAGGCATATGCACTGCACTCAGCGTATGCCGCATCGAACGGTGGCCTCGGCGATGAGGGCGCGCAGTTTGGCCTCGTCGTTGGTGAGCGCCGTGTTGTACAGGCGCTTGCCATTCCGAGCTAGTGCCACGGCGGGATGCTGGCCTCTACCGACGTCGACGCCGATGAAGACATCGACGACGTCATGTCGTTGGAATTCTTGCATCGAACTTTTTGCAGATCGAACGAGTGGGCCTGCGACAACGGTGGCAAGTCTCGGCATCGACGTTACGGACGGCCTTGGAATATCCCGCCGAGCCTCTATTAGCGATCACCAGCCCACCAAGCCCGGTGACAACACCCCCCCGGATCATGACTACGACTGGGGGCGAGGGCGAGAATCATACCGGGCCCGGCTGGCCAAAGCCTCAATTATCGAGGCGGGAAGATAGTAACTGGGGGCTGCAAGCGGCAAAATGGTTGGCAGTCGCTGTTACATGTTTGATTTTGCAGACGAAAGCACGGTCCCGCTCAAAGTCGTTTTGTGGCGTTCAAATTCTACGTTGATGCCGTCATTGCAACACGCAACGTATCGGGAGGTGCTTTGGCCCACTTACGAAATTAGACGTCGTGAATTCGACATCTCCCACCGGTTCGACGAACTGCAACTTCGGGATCAGTTCCTCGAACAGGATGCGCATCTCCATGTTTGCGAGATGCTGGCCAAGACATACGTGAGCACCGGCTCCAAACGCAATGTGCCGATTCGACCTTCGGTCGATATCGAATACGAAAGGGTCGGGGAAAACCTCCTCATCGCGATTGGCCGAGCCGTAGCAGAGCATCAGCCAATCGCCCTTGCGGATCGTCCTGCCTCGCAAATTCGTCTCGGCTGCCGCCGTACGCATGAAATGACGCACTGGCGATGCGTAGCGGAGGCTCTCGTCGATGAATTGCGGAATGAGCGACGGGTCAGCCTTTAGTCGCGGCAGCAAATGGGGGAATTGACACAATGCCCACATCGCAACGGATATGGAAGACGAGACCGTGTCATGCCCAGCGGCGGCGAGAATCACGTAGTAGCCGAGGCGGGTTGCCTCATCAATAGGCTGTCCATCGACAACCGCGTTGGCGAGCAAGGTGGCGATGTCGTTACGCGGGTTTTTTCGGCGATCTTCGGTCAGGCGATCGAAGTAACCCTTGAAGTCTGCTACAACGGACAGCAGCGCCTTGCCGATCGCACTTCCGGCGCCGCCCTGGCGACTGATCTCGCGCTTGTATTCGGCATCCTCGCTTCCAAACATCTCCTGTGTGAGTCTCAACATACGGGGAGATTCTTCCTGCGGAACTCCGAGAATATCCATGATCACGTTCAGCGGATAGTGCAACGCGAAATCGTTCGCAAAGTCAATCACGGAGCTGCTCTGTTGCACAAGTTCTCCGATCATCAAATGTGCCAATGATCGGATGCGAGCCTCAAGTATAACGACACTGTTCGGCATAAACCACGACTGTGTCAGTGCGCGCAACCTCTTGTGTTCGTCGCCGTCGACGTGGACGAGCGAACGGACGATGTTTGGACTACCGGTGGCCGCTATAACATGCGCGATAGATGCTTGCGGACGGCAGACGACGGAATAATCGCCGTTGCGAAACAGGGCATTGTTCCGGGAAATCATTGAGACGTCGGCGTGTTTTGTTACTACCCAGAATGGGTCATGCGCGTCCGCCATTGCTCGTCCGACTGGGTTGTTTGCACGCGCCCACGCGTATATCTCATGGAGCCCGTCGAGGTTTGTATAAGACTGCGGATCAACCAGACGGTTTGCTATGTCTTTCGGTAGGTCGTAATTTGTCATGCTCACGATACTGAAGAAAAATCGACATGTGGAATCGAGGCAAGCAACGTGTACGCATCCACTCATGGCTGGCATTTGGGGTCGACCGACGTTTGCGGATCACTCGCCAGTTGGTGCTCACCGAAGCCGTCGCGTCGGAAAAAAGAGGCGAAGGGGCCGGGCGCATGCGTGCGCTCGCCGGATGTTGTTCTTTCATACTATTCACGACTTTCGTCTTTCACCTTACTGCATGTCAACCTTTCTTGATCTCGTGGCCATGCATTTGAGCCTCGAAGGTATCCCTTGTCCGACACAGGGCATGACAATGGCATTCGCACACCAGGAGCAAGCTCACCGCTTGTCGATGTCTTCGTGGTCAAGTGACAGAACCGGAAGGCCGTCGAACCGGCGCACCTTTGCCCGGTACGGTGCCTCTCACGCTGCAGTGATTCTCCAGCCCATGCTAATGAGGCCGTCGTTCATATCTATCACGGCAAGGGGTGAATATTAGTCGACACTGTGGGTCGCGGGTTACGCTGAAGTTGTATTCATGAATCGAACGGTCGCGACGAAATATCAATTTGCGGTTGAGGAGGGCGGTAGCACACATCCCGCAAAACCGCGCCAATGACCTTCTTCGTCGAATGTCAGGCTTGCCAAAGATTGGCTGGCACTTTGACGCTATGACAAAAGTGCTCATGACAGGAGGCAACTCTGAGTAAAAATCTTTTTCCGTATCCTTCAAACTGCCCGGACAACAGTCAGAGACGAAATCTTTCAACGGCGCCAGCGCCGGGCGGCTATTTGGGCGGGGCGTCCTCGCTGAATTCGTTCCATCGCGTAGCCTATGCTGCCAGCAATTCATGACCGTGTTGGCTACTTATCTGATGTGAGAAAGGTATGACCTTGATCAAGGGTTGTCGTGCGCCAGTCTCGTACAGGGTTGCAGGGGGGCGAACCGTCTCGCTCGACCTACCGTGGGGACTTTAGACGACCCGTCAGAGTATAGACGACTCCGATGGGTCACTTTTTTTGGTGTCCCAGTGGAGGGTGCGAGCGACGCCATGGCGGTAGCTCTCGGCAGTCCGCAACCTTTCTCGCTATCGCTAACCTGTGCAGCGGAACGCCAGGCGATAACGTTGTCGTGTCGAAGTATCTATATGGCAATACGTGGAATCTGCTCTTCAATACATTCAAACGATTGGGTATCGAGGCACGATCTGCGGATCCAAGAGACGTAACATCGTTCGAGCGAATGTTGGACGACAGGACGATTGCCATGTTTGGAGAGACGTTTTCCAATCCGTGCCTTGTCCCGTTGCCTGTTCCGGCGCTGGTGGAAATCGGTGAGCGGCGCGGGATTCCTGTTATTGTAGATAACACGACAACCCCTTTGATTTGCCGTCCGAAAGCTCTGGGCGCCGACATCTCCACGTATTCCGCGACAAAGTATCTATGCGGCCACGGAACGACACTTGGTGGATTGATTGTCGATAACGGAAGCTTCGCGTTTGACGACGCAGGCCGGTTTCCGTTGTTCAACGACGGAGAGATGAAGCGCATGGCGACATCCTCTGGAAAGAAGCTGTTATGAAACTGGACGATTTTGGCGCCAGTCCCTATTTGCTTAAATCCCGGATGACTTGGCTTCGTGACACCGGCGCCGCGATGAGTCCCCTCGCCAGCTTTCAGCTGATACAAGGAGTCGAAACCCTTCATCTTCGCATGCAGCGGCATTGCGAAAATGCCGTCGCGGTTGCGGAGTTCCTTAACGTCCATTCGAGGGTCGCATGTGTCTCATATCCATCGCTGTCTTCAGGATACGAACGTGAGCTTGTCGGCGAATTAGTTGACGCACGCGTCGGCTACGGCGCAATGATTATGTTTGAACTGGGCGGATTGCGCCGATCATGCACTGGCTCGATTACGGCGATCATCAGGTGGCTCCATTACGCCGATCCGTGACAGACGTCTCGATGTTGAATTTTCTTGAGACCCTTCGAAATCGCGTTTCGGGCCATTGTGACTGGCCTCATTATGCCGATCATCCCTGGCTCGATTACGCAGATCCGTGACAGACGCCCCAAGTATTCTCGCTCAGCCTGGTAGCCGCAGCAACCAGAGGACTGATAGGTCACGTCGAGTCGGCTCGCTTGACTGTCACCTCTTAAGACTTCTTGCTGCTGCCACACCACGGCCGAGTTCGTCACCGGGGCCGGACGCGGAAGTCGGGCGCGTCCGGCATCCTCGTCCAGGACTTTGGTCCCACAGCGCGAATGACAATAGTATAGGTTACATCTGCCCTAGTTCAGCGGCAGGCTTGGTGCACGTCATTTCTTCAACTAGAACTGATCCGTGAGGCACGCCCGACGTGCGCAAAGGCGCCACAGTGAAGTCCGTGCGCGTGTAGACGCCACACAATTCGATCGGAGCAGGTCAAAAGCGAGCGGCGTTTGCATTGACAGCTGAACTGCAATCCTTGGCAGAAAAGCAGTCGCACTATGGAGGTTACAGGTCGGCGTGCCAAACGCATCTTTCCTCGCATCGTCCTGCTGAGCCTGACACGCAGCGCAATCTTCTTGATAGTGCGTGGGCCCCGCCTAGCGCGATAAACGTGACATGCGTACACACCGAATCGCTGGCTATCATGACGCAGTACCGGATGATCTTGGCGCGGCAACAGTCGGAAGAGGTTTGATCGAGGCAGTGCTACGACTTGGCCACAATGGTCTCGCGAGTCGCGCATTGTCCCGCGATCAGAACATCCGACTCAAGATTTGCCTGCCTCCGCGAACAAATATCTCGAAACCTGCTCCCTGGTATCTTTTATTTCAATGACGTCGGTAATCAGTCCATCGGCCTTCAACAGTTGGGGATCTTCGATTTCGTCGGTCAGCTTCTGTATTATGTCCCTTGTCGTCTCATCAAGTTCTGGCATAACTTTTGTCATCGTATCGGGACTGAAAACACCAATGTGAGCCTGCGGATAAGCCAAGACTGCTACTGGGTTAAAGCCCGGGCCGCACATGGCATACACGCCTCCCGTGTACGCTTTTCTTGCAATGAGCAGCAACTTAGGTACTTTGCTTCGAACGTGTGCTCTGAACAAATCTGCCGCTGCAGAAAAAATCCCACTATTTTCCGCCTCTCGGCCGATCATAAATCCAGGGATGTCAGCAATAAAAATGATCGGTATCCTGACTTTCTCAGCCACACCAACCATTTTGACTATTTTGGTGGCGGATTGCCTGTGAATGGCACCGCCCTTATAGCGGGGATTGTTAGCAATGATAGCGACCGCGCTTCCTTTAATGGTCGCGTAGCCTGTCAACACTTCCTTTGCGTATTCGGGGCTAATTTCGGTGAAGCTGTCCTTGTCGACGAAAGAATGCAGCAACTGATGCATATCATAGGGCGTACGATGATCCAATGGAATCAAGCTCTTGAAATCAGCTGCTTCGGGTTCTTCATATCCCAGACCACGGTTCGCTCCGCGGTTGGCGATGACGTGAAGAAATTGCCTTACACATCCGAATAAGTCTTTTTCATCTTCGAATACCAATTGAACTGAACCTGAGTGCTTGCTGTGAACGTCTGTTCCACCTAGCGAATAGAGATCTGAATCCTGAGCCAGCATGGCCTTCACCATATCGGGGCGACCCATGCACAAGGCGCCCTTTTTGGTCATCAACACCAAGTCAGCCAGCATCAGTGGTAAGGCCAAGGGGCCTGAAGTCGGGCCGAGTATGGCGGAAATTAGCAAATTCTTCTCTGCCAACTCGGCGAGGGATGCACTGACTCTGCCCATTCCAGTTGGTGACAAAAGCAGTTTCGACATGTCCGACGAAAGAACTTTTGTGGTATCGAAACAACCTGTTCCTCCGGGACGGTCCTGAACGTAAATCAATGGGGCGCAACTCTCCCGGGCCATCGTTACGGTCTTTGTAATCTGCGTGGCGGTGCGCCACTGTCCGCTTCCTCTGAATTCACAGTCTCGTCCCCGATTCATGACCAGAAACGTTCTTACGGAATTTATAGACCCTTCGCCGCAGATGAAATGACTTCTCTCGACAGGGTGATGGTCGACAAAACTACCGGCGTCAAAGAGAGTGTTTATTCTTTGTAATGAAATCTGCATTGGCTACCACCTCCGAAACGATGTGCGAATCATTTGCTGTTGCCTGCGCATGAAACCTTTCGCGGTGAAGATCGCAGTCGTGTTACGACGAATTCAGAACGTCTTCTACAGACGTTGCCATAGTCAAGAGGCGGCGGTCCTGACCTCGTGGTGCGTCAAGGCTCAAACCAACGGGCAATGCACCATCCGGAGCAACGGGAAGGGTAACCGAGGGCATCGCGGCATTGCTGGCCAAGTCAGTATTACGTATCACCTCCGAGAAAAGTTCGGGCCGCCCGGCATCGCTACAGTGGGGAACGCTGCACGGAACCGTCGGGTATGCGAGAAAATCGACACCTTGGGTGGTGAACAGGTTTTTCATTTGTTGACGCAAAAGGCCCACATTCTGGATCGCAAAAGAATAATCCGCCGCAGAGATCAGCTGTGCACTGAGGTTGCTGTGGACGATGTTGCGGACAGCTTCATCACGGATGTTATCGAATATCGCATTTATCCTGTTGGCCCAACCGAAGGAAAGCAATGTGCGTGGAAAGTCCATGAAGAATTCGTAAACGGGAATGGTGAAAGTTCCAATCCTATTTAAGTCAGCAACAGCCGAGTCGTCCAGATCAACGCACTCGAACCCAGCGCGGATGAGACGCGTGATCGCATGCCAACAATGCTTTCGGACATCTTCATTGAGGTTACTCCACATGGACGCCGGAAGTCCTATGCGGCAAGGAGTACGTATCTGTTTTGCCGGAGGACGGGTACCGGTGGACAGCAGCTCATGTATCATCAACGCGTCCTTCGCCGTTCGCGTCAAAAGCCCAGGTGAATCTTTAGTGCGAGAAACTGGAATGATTCCAGCTGAAGACCAGTGACCGCTTGTTGGCCTGAAGCCGACAATTCCACAGAAGGCGGCCGGTATCCGCACCGAGCCGCCAGTGTCAGTTCCGATCGCGATCGGAACGATCCCGGCAGCCACCGCGGCCGCGCAACCGCCACTGCTTCCGCCCGCCAGATATCCCGGTGCCGTCGGGTTGCCCACCGTTCCCCACCTCGGATTGACCGATGTGATACCAAAACTAAGTTCATGCATATTGTTCTTACCGGCGACGACAGCGCCCAAGGATTTCAGTTTCCGGACGATAATGGCATCGCGTGTCGCTATGCATCCTTCCATCCCTGGCGTACCGGCAGTTACTGGAAACCCGCTAGCACAAATATTGTCTTTCAATGAGAAGGGGATGCCGTAGAGTGGTGCACCTTTCAGCACATCATTCGGCCTTGCGAAATGTGCGTCGAGGTCGCGACTACCAATGAAACAATTGAGCTTCTGCTGGCTAGCATTGGCGCTAATTGCGTGCTTCCGCATGTCATCCGCAGAGATTTCACCATCGCGTATACCATCACAAAGCGATTCCAGAGTGTCTTCCGAATACATAAAGAGTCCAAAAATAGGGTGTCAGTGCGTGCGATATCAGTAGTGGTAGGCACTGCGTATTTCGTCGAGAGGATTACCCCGTAGAAGGTCTCCGCCTGTACTGCGTATAACGGCACAGGCGCTATTGATAGCTGTCTGGACCGCCCCCTCGATCCAACCACCGGTGAATGAACAACCGCATCCAGCCAGATATAGGCCGGTATCCGTTGCGAGGTCGTTTGCCGTCTGAAATTGAAAAAAAAGCCGCTGTGAGTACACATCTTCACCGGGATAGTTGAGTTTAAACGCACCGGAAGAATGCGGATCAGTCAACCAGTCATGGTGAAGGATGGCATGCTCGTAGTCGTCATCCACGGGAGTGAGGTGGCGCGCAAGCTCAGGGTTGAATGTAGCAAGGGCGTCGACAAAACGCTCGCAGCGCTGTTTTTTGTCGGGGACACTTAGTAGCTTGTGCGCGTCGTCCTCCCACGTGTAGCTAAGCAAAACTACACCTGGACCGTCTGGCCTATCGGGCTCGTAGTCAAGGCAATATACCCCGCGCGCAAAACTGTCAGATTGAATTGTGACTGGCAAATCGTTACCGATCCAAAATTTACCATGTGTAAGCATGAATAGTTTTGATGACCCAGTGAGATGCGTTTCTCTGACGGCCCGTGAGACGTCTCGACTGAGAAACGTCTCGTCGTCAGTCAGGCCGTGAACCATCTGCATTGTCCTTGTGTTGCTGGTAACGATAACTCGGTCAAAGGTCATGATTTCGTCCGCGTCAGTCATCAGCCTTATCTTTCCGTCTTCTTTGTAGATACGGCCCACGCCATTGAAGCGAACCCGGTCCGCAACGGTGCATTCTCCGATCTTCTCTGCTGCGAGGCGCTCAGCTAGTGTAGCAATTCCGCAAGAGACCAAGCGTTGATCGTCCATGTAGCCATTGATGACGAGCCGCAGTATTTCGGTGAATGCCGCCTGATAAACAGGAAGGAAGCCTCCAGAGCCTATGCCCAAAGAACCGAATAGTTCAAAGTCGTCAGGCCGTTCCCAGCGGATGCCTCCGGGCGGGCGAGATCCAGTGAAGATGGCCACGATGGCTGCATAGAAAGAACTGTCACGAAACATGTCGAGCCACGTTTGCCATTCTGCTCGGGCTTCCTCAAACCGGCCTGACCTCAACATTGCGGTGATTTTTGCGGGAGCAACTAGAGACGTACCGTTGATCACGCATCCTTCCTGCAAAAAGGCTTTCCAGCCTTCGTAAACGACTCTGAATAATGGGGGCGGCGGGTCTCCCGCGCGCCAGATATGGCGAGTACCGCGATAGTGCAATTCGGTATCGACCATTCCTGGATCCGGGAAAGAGGCTGTCGTCGAAATGCCGTACCTGTCAAGGTAATGAAAAAGGCCGGTCGCACTCGGAGGAAATCTCATTGCACCCATTTCAGCAATGAGATGCGGGTACCGTGGATCAAAACGTTGTGACCATACTCTACCTCCGATGCGATCGCGGGCTTCAAACACGGTGACATCGGTGACACCTGCTCGCATCAATTCTGCCGCGGCCAGAAGCCCGCTAATGCCAGCCCCCACGATTGCAACCCGCGGCGTCTGTGCACTGGGGGAAAACGAGCCAATTGCTCCTTCTGATTTGCAAATCTCGAGGAAAGGAGCATAGTCATACAATAGGTCAATAGTCGGTGATGCAATGTGTGAAGACGCGGCGCAGTTTTTCATGAATTATCTCCTTTGGAGTACCTCTACCCGTCGAAAAGACGATCGCTGAGAGTAACGCTACGATTTAGGGAAGGTCTGCACAACTCGTTTCCAGAGAGTTGGCCGTTTGCCACTTGCGTCGTATCAGCCATGAGAGTCTGCTGGCAGGTTGGTCGTCTGGCCATTGAAGCGTGAGGACCACTGTTTGCCGAGATTCGCGAACTGAATCTGCGAGCGCTTCAAGCGTTCGCACAAAGCCTTGCGTGCCATCCACAGGTTGCCCAGAGCAAATAGTGTCGTGATCTGGGCGGTGTTCTTCATCAACCCTCGGTACCGGGTCTTTGTATACCCAAACTGTTGTTTGAGGACGCGGAACGGATGTTCAACCTTGGTGCGGATGCTGGCCTTCAGGCGTTCAATCTGATCGAATATCGCGATCCAGCCGATCGGTTAGGTCCAGTTGTCTGCGCCTGCCGGGTCGCATCGCGACATGCCAGCGAACCGCGCTTACGTGGCAGCGCTTCTCGATACCCTGATATCCGGCGTCAGCGTACACATCCATTTCCTAGCCGTGCAACAGCGCTTCGGCCGGATTGATGTCATGAACGTTGGTGGCTGTGCCGATGACCGTGTGGACCAGGCCCGACTCTGCGTCCACGTCGACGTGCGCTTTCATCCCTGCGTACCATTGGTTTCCGTTCTTCGTCTGTTGCATTTCCGGTCCCGTGTACCAGAGCCGTTCTTGGTGAAGTGGGTGCGGAAATCAAGGTGGCGTCGACCGCCGACCCTACCTTCAGCATCAAGCCTTTCTCGCTCAGGATCTCATTGACCAGCGTGAGGGTCTGCGCAGCCCGGTCGTGCGTTTCGAGAAGGTGACGGAACCGGAGAGTCGTGCTCTCGTCCGGCAAACGCGTCATACCCTCGTCCAGCCCAGCAAATTCACGATACAGCGGCACGTCATAAAGCGCCTCTTCCATCGCCGGGTCTGACAGACCAAACCACTGCTGCATGAAGTGGATGTGCAGCATCGTCGCAGTAGGAAACGGCGGCCTTCCGGTCTTACCCCTTGGATAGTGCGGTTCGATCAATGCAATCAACCTCGACCATGGGACAACGCGCCTCATCTCATCGAGAAATTCCCGCTTGCGCGTGCGTTTCGTTGAAAGATCCAGACCAAGACCAAGCTGTGTCATCGAGGTATCCCTTAAACCTGCATTCTCCCAGGATAGTCCACCGAGACGTCAACGTCAGGACTTTTGCAGAGCTTCCATAGATAAGAGAGAGGTAAAGATTGCATATTTCGTTGCCAATAACTGCTTTGTCTGTCAGCGCAAAGCGATACTTATCTTTAATATCCATGAATGCCACGATAGCAAATCGTCTACCTCAGGATCAAACAAATAAAATTGATGCCTGTGAAAAGATATCGTGAGGTGCCAACCAGTCGTCTATTTTTTGTCGCCGCTGAGTTGCCTAAACATCGCTTGCGAAGACATCAAGGCAATGTCGCAACGAGGCGAGCGTCAGCGTGTCGACTGGAAAAGATTGCCTCGTGCAGGATATCGACTAACTTGACGACGAGGCGCCACGGGCATAAAACTTTCGGACCGGACTCAATTGCGGGTTGGTGGCGTGGAGTTGCCCTATAAACCCGAGGAAACGTACATCGTCTTCACGAACGAGTGAGCCATACCATTGCTGTGCGGCCAGTGTACGTGCGTGGTCAGCGGATGCAGGGGGCAGCTCGCGCCCGAAGATACGCGTGCGATGGTCGATGTAGGTAGAGCGTTGTACCTCATCCATTCGATGAGCTGCGTCTGCTAGACGGCAATCAGCATCACGCCGTGCGCCACGCTGCCGGTATGACTTCGAGGCGTGGCAATCCAGCTAATCGCCTCCGGTTGCGACAGGCAGCTCGAAGGTTACACATAGGGAGGGAGCCATCGTCGCACCGGAACTTGAAGCCATCGGACCACGAATGGTATTGTTGTTGTCCACGGCAACAACACGATCGTCGTGCTGCCGCGTGTATCGCAGCGCGCCGAGACGGCGCAGCAGCAGATGATGCTGTCGGATAACCCGATACACGCGCATGTGGTTGGCGGCGGGGGGCTGTTCTCGACCGGAATGCCGGAGCGCCCAGACGCCTGAAGTCGGAAGAAAATGCGCTACATGGACCAGCATTTCTTCGAGACGTTCTGAGTCATCGGACGGTGTGGCGCTACGACCGCTTGCCAATCGGACAAGCGAGCCCGTTGTCACTGCTACGTCATAGTGGACCGCGCCGAGAACTTCGCAGACCGCTTTCAATCGTCGCCCCCCCCCCCCCGCACCAAGGCGGGCGCGCAAACACGTCTTTGTGCGTCCCATTCCAGGCCTTCCTATAAGGTTCCGACACCGGTCGTCCTGGTGCTCTGATGACGGTACGACGTATCGTCAGCTTTCATCGCTGCCACCCCGCTCGGTCCGACCGGACGCCTAGTTCGGGTAAACGCCTCGCCGACGGCGCGTCGGTTCACTCATAAATTCAACGGTTTCACATAATGTCTTAGGCTTACCGCTAGCCTAGGCTATCCCTGATCTTTGGCGAGTCTTCGTGTCCTCAGATACGTGGGGCTGATCAATGGCGAGACGCAAAGACCCGCATGACGGCAGTCCTTGCAGTCATCGCAAGCTGTGTGGTCCAGCCACACCGCGGCGCGAGGAGTGCGCGAAAAACTGCACAATGGATGGCGGTCACGTCATTGCTGTTGTCTTCTCGTGATGTTCTGCACCTAACAACATGTACATCGACGGGACAACGAACAGTGTGAACAGAGTGCCAATGGACAGTCCTGTGAATATTACCAGTCCGATCGCGTTGCGCCCTGCCGCGCCGGCGCCGGACGCAATCACTAGCGGCAGAACACCAAGCACCATGGCGGCTGTAGTCATGACGATCGGGCGCAGGCGCGCGCCTGCCGCTTCTTCAAGAGCTTCGCGCTTGCCGCGGCCTGAACGCTGTAACTCATTCGCGAACTGCACGATGAGAATGCCATGCTTGCTGATAAGCCCCATGAGTGTGACCAGTCCGACTTGCGTGTAGATGTTGAGCGTGGAAACGCCGATGTTAATGAAGATCAGCGCACCGAACAACGCCAACGGCACTGAGACCAGAATGACGATGGGATCGCGGAAGCTTTCAAACTGCGCCGCGAGTGCAAGGAACACAATGACCGCTGCGAACATCAGAGTGATTACGAAACCGCCGGACTCCTGCATGAATTGGCGCGAAAGTCCGGAATAGTCCATGTTGTATCCTGAGGGAGCGACGCGGGTTGTGGCGTTGCGCAGGAACTCGAGTACTTCGCCCTGCGAAACGCGGGGTGCGACTACGGCCGAGATCGTTGCGGAATTCATTTGCTGAAAATGGTTGATGGATTCGGGCACAACCGTCGACTTCAGATGCGAGACAGTCGAAGCAGGAATCATACTGCCGTCGGAAGTGCGCAGGTTGTAGTCTAGTAGCTGCGATGGGTTCATTCGGTCGACCTGCTGAACTTGTGGAATCACCTTGTACGAACGTCCGGCGACCGAGAAATAATTCGCGTAGTTACCACCGAGCGCAGCTCCGAGCGCCTGTCCCATGTCGCTTTGCGTAAGGCCGAGCGAGGCGACCTTGTCGCGGTCGACCATCAGAACGGTCTCGGGCTTGTCGATCTTTAGGTCACTGTCGACAAAGAGGAACATGCCGCTTTCGCGCGCCTGTTGCAAAACCGCTTGGGTCACCTCGTTGAGGTCATCGAAAGGCTCAGTCGTGTTGATCACGAACTGCACCGGGAAGCCTTGCGCACCGGGCAGGGGTGGAAACTGGAACGCGGCAACTCGCGCGCCCGCGATGCCGTTCCACTTCTGTTGAAGCTCCTGTTGCAACTCGGAGGTCCCTCTCTTTCGCCTGTCCCATGTCGTGAAGAGCACGCCGCCGAAGCCCTGATTCAGCGTCGGCGCACCTGTCAACTGAAACATCTGGGCATACTCGGGCAATTGCTTAGATAGCTGGAACACTTGGTCGGCATACATCTGCATCTGTTGGATCGTCGCATTGGGTGGTCCCTGGATCAGCGAGAGTACGATGCCTTGGTCCTCCTGGGGCGCGAGTTCGGACTGTGACGTCGCAAATAAGTAGATGGTTCCGCATAACAGCATTGCACCCATCACGACGAATACGGTCCATGTGTCCAGTATCGAGCGCAGGAGCCGCATATAACCCCGATGCACTTTCTCAAACTGCTGATGGACGAAACGGTTGAAGCGTCCGGGTTGCTGCTCGTTGTGAAAGAGTCGCGAGCACATCATCGGCGATAGGCTTAGCGCGACCACGCCCGACATGGAGACCGCGCTTGCCAGTGTAAATGCGAACTCCGTGAACAGTGCGCCCGTCAGTCCGCCCTGGAAGCCAATGGGGAGATAGACGGCAATCAACACAACAGTCATTGCGAGTATCGGGCCACTGAGTTCCCGTGCGGCGATGAGCGCGGCATCGAAGGGACGCTTGCCCTCGGTCGTCAGGTGCCGGTCGAAATTCTCAACCACGATGATCGCGTCATCGACCACGAGTCCGACCGCGAGCACCAGCGCGAGCAGCGTCAGTAGATTAATGGAGTAGCCGAGCAACTGCATCATGAAGAATGTGCCGATCAGAGACAGCGGCATCGCGAACAAGGGCACTATCACCGCGCGGAAGCTGCCGAAGAACAGGTAAATCACGAGCGTCACGATCAGTAGTGCCTCGACGAGCGTCTTCACCACTTCGTCGATGGCAGTCTCGATAAAGTCCGTGGCATCATAGACGATGTCGCCCGACATACCCGTGGGGAGCTGCTTCTGCAGATCAGGGAACACAGCTTTGACACGTTTCGCTACGTCGAGCAGGTTTGCGTCGGGTGCTACCTTGATCCCAATGAACACCGAGCGTTTTCCACTAAAAGCGACATTGGAATCGTAGTTGTCCGCACCCAACACGACATTGGCGACATCCTCTAGGCGCACCATCGCGCCGTTCTTCTGCTTGACAACCAGCTTCTTGAAGTCTTCGACGGAATGCAGATCGGTACCAGCGTTTAGACTGACGCTGGTCATCTGGCCTTTGGTTGTTCCGAGCGTCGCCAGATAGTTGTTGTTGCCGAGTGCCGTGTAGACGTCAGAAGCCGTGACGTTGTGCGCTGCGAGGCTGGTCGAATCAAGCCATGCGCGCAACGCGAACTGACGGCCGCCGAGAACCTCTGCGGTTTGCACGCCCTCAATTGAATCGAGCTTCGGCTTGACAACGCGCAGCAGATAGTCAGTGACGTTGTTGCTTGGCAGCACATCGCTGTAGAAGCCCATATACATCGTGTCAGTAGTCTGGCCGACCTGAATAGTCAACACTGGCTGTTGCGCTTGGGGTGGCAACTGGTTGCGCATAGACGCGATTTGGGTGTTGATCTCTGTTAACGCGCGGTTCGGATCGTAGTTCAGGCGCAGAGTCGCGGTGATGCTTGAGACACCCGTGTTACTCTTTGACGACATGTAATCGATGCCTTGCACTTGTGCGATCGCGGCTTCGAGCGGCTGAGTAACGAAGCCGGCCATAGTCTCGGCGCTAGCGCCATAGTACGAGGTGGTGATGGTAACGACGCCAGTGCCAGTCTGGGGATATTCGCTAACCTTGAGTGTCGACAGGGAACGTAAGCCCAGCACGAGGATGAACAGGCTTACCACGGACGCGAGGACCGGCCGTTTGATAAAGATATCGGTGAAATCCATCTGAGGAACTCTTATTGTTCTTGGGGCGTCGGAGCAGGACTGTTTGCCGGCAACACGCGATTGTCGATTACGAGCGGTGTGCCGTTCTTCAGCTTGAGCTGGCCGCTCGTTACCACTAGTGCGCCTTCGTCTAAGCCCTTCAGGATCGCAACCTGATCGCCGCGCGTGGGTCCTGGCGTTACGAAGATTTGTTGCGCAACGGGCATGGTTTTGCCGCGTGCGTCCTTATGTTCGCCCGGTTTGATGACGAAAACTGTTGCCCCGTAGGGATTGTAAGTGATTGCTGTTTGCGGCAGTGTCAGGTAGCGCTGCTCGTGACCAACATCGACTTTTACGCTAGCGTACATCCCCGGCAACAGTTTGCCCTCGCGGTTGTCGAGGGCCGCTTCGACCTCCACGTTGCGCGTCGTGCTGTCGAGGCGCGGGTTGATAGCGCGGATCTTGCCCACGAAGCCGCGGCTCACGAATGCACTTGTATTTACGGCGACGCTCTGTCCCACCTGTAATTGACCGAGTTCCTGCTGGGGCAGGTGAAAGTCGACGTAGATGGGATCGATAGCTTGCAACGTAACAATGGCGTCGCCCGGATTGACGTACTGGCCCGGATTGACTGTCGTGATGCCCACGCGTCCCGCGAAAGGCGCGCGAATCGTTTTTTTCTCAACCAGTGCGGCCTGCTGTTCGACTTGTGCGCGTTTGCTTCTCAGGTCGGCGGCATCAGCATCGACTTGCGCCCTGGCGATCGCCTGAATGTCGTACTGTGCCGTGTCGCGGTTATAGACGGTTTGCGATAGGTCGGCGGCAGCTCTTAGCGAGGCGAGCTGCGCGCGGTCCGAGCGGTCGTTCAGACGCACGAGCACCTGTCCGGCCTTGACTTCCTCGCCGGACTTGAATGCAATCTCGCGAACGAGTCCAGCCACTTCGGTCGTCACGTCGACACCGCGCACGGCACGCAGGCTGCCCACAGCGGCAAGCTGTGGCTGCCATGTCTGATAGCTCACGACGGCGGACGTGACGGTAGCAGCCGGCACCGCGTTGTGCGCCATGAATTTCCGGATCATATGCGCCTTGTACAGGTTGAAACCGATCAGCGCGCCAAGCAGAATGCCCATGCAGATCAGCATGGTGATCATCCGTTTCGCTGTTGGTTTATTTGTCGTCATCGTCGTGTCCTTGCACGGCAAACTGATATGGAGCAGATCCCGTTGGACGCGCAGCATTGGAAACGATGCGGGGCGCGGCAAGCAGAACGAGAGTTCACTGCGGGTTGATATCGGAGTCCGGCTGTCCTGTCTGGATACTCGCAGTGTCACTCCACCAGCCGCCGCCCAGTGCTTCGAACAATGCGGCCGTGTCTGCGTAGCGTGCAGCGCGGGCCTGGGTGAGATTGACGATTGTCTGCTGGTATTGACGCTGCGCATCGAGCAGAGCTAGATAACTGACACCGCCGGCACGAAACTGGCCACGCGTCAGCTCGAGCGAGCTGCTGGCTGCACGCCACGCTCCGGTTTGCGCGGCGAGTGCGGTTGCATCGTGATCGAGTGCGCGGAGCGTATCCGCGACCTCTTCGAATGCAAGCAGTATCGTTTGCCTGTATTGCCCGTTGGCCTCATCGAAGGCGGCTTCCGCCGCGCGCTTTTTAGCGCTCAGTTCGCCTCCGTTAAAGATCGGCTGCGTGAGCCCCGCGCCGATGTTCCAGATCATGTCCGCGTACTTCAGCATGCCCGCTGGCGTTAATGATTGCGGGCCGTAGTTTGCGGACAGCGTAAGCTGCGGATACATGTTCGCGGTTGCGACGCCGACGTGGGCGCTCGCCTGACGCAGCAGGGCTTCCGCAGCTAGGATGTCCGGACGTTGACGGACGAGCGACGAAGGGAGGGCGATGGGTAAGGTCTGCGGTAGGGTGAACATCGACAGCCTGAACTCGGGAACGCTGTTATCGCTAGGCGGCTTACCCGCGAGCACGGCAAGCTGATGTCGCACCCGATCGAGAGACTGCCGCAGTGGCGGCAGGGTAGCGCGCGTTTGTGCGAGCAACGTTTCCTGCGAGAGCACGGCCACGCGACCCACACCGCCGAACTCAAGCTGCTTACGCAATACACCGAGCTGAGTCTCCTCATCCGCGGCGATACGCTCGGTCGCGTCAATCTGCTCGCGGAGGGAAGCTTCCCTGACCGCAGCGGTGACGATGTTCGCCGACAGCGCCAGGTATGTGCTCTGTAGCTGCAAACTCTGGAAGTCGACCTGCGCGCCCAGTGCCTCGAGTTCGTGCCGTGCAGCCCCGAAGAGATCCAGGTTATAGGAAACGTTCACTGATGCGTTGTACAGGCTTAGTATTCTTTTCAGGCTGGGCTGGCCTAGCGTCGCGCCATTGAGCTTTTCGCGAGTAGTATTGAGCTTGACATCGATGGCGGGATATAGATCGATCCCAGTTTGCGCGCGCAGATTTTCACTCGCCTGGCGCAGCGCCGCGCTGGCTGCAGCGATATTCGGGCTATTTGAGAGGGCCTCGCGTATGAGCGCGTCGAGGGGCTCGCAACGGTAAAGGGTCCACCATTGTGCAGGCAGCTCGCCGCCAGCCTTGAACTGCTGCGCAAGACCGGTCGCACCGGGCGACGAAACCGTGTATTCCGGTAGGGCCGTCGGTGTATAGTTGTCGGTCGCGGGCGGCGCGGGAGTGCGATATTCGGAACCGACTGTGCAGCCGGAAAGTGAATAGACTAGTGAAAGCAGGACAGTGATCGATGCGGCACGGCCGAAAGGCCGATTTGCTGCGGGAAGCAACGCTGGGTCGCGCGACCGCGGCTGCGATCGTCCGCGATAGCAATTGAGATTGCCGTAATCAATCATCTGTCTACCTTGGTCCGCGTGAGCGCAGTGCAATCAGATGGGTGGCTGAACAAACTCACCTCCCTGGCACCGGGTTCGCTGGAAGGAGGGTATGCAACATGCGAGTGTCGACGTTTCGCCCGCTCCGGCAACTGTCGTCGATCGAGCCGCTCGTCCGCCATGGACATCGGGTTATCGAATCCGGTTCTGCGGTGTGCCCACGCTCGTCTCGCTCCAACTAGCGGCTATTGAGCCAGTTCACCACAAGGTCCGCGCCTTCATCGATGGACTTCGAACATGTGTCGATGAATACGTCCGGGACCGTCGGCTGTTCATACGGCGAGTCGATGCCGGAGAAATGCTGTATGGCGCCAGTTCTCGCAAGCCGATACAGTCCCTTGGGATCGCGAGATTCGGCTACGGCCAAACTAGCGTGAACGTGGATTTCGGCAAAACGATGCCTACCCGCGGTGGATCTCGCGAGTTCCCGATCGCGACGGAACGGCGAAATGAGGCACACCAGCACTACGAGCCCTGCGTCAGCCATCAATTTTGCAACTTCGGCCACGCGCCGTACGTTCTCGTGGCGATCCGCATCCGCAAAGCCGAGATCCTTGCATAGACCGAGTCTGATGGAGTCTCCATCGAGAATGTAGGTGAGTTGGCCGGACGCATGCAGTAGTGCCTCGACCTTGTCGGCAATCGCCGACTTTCCAGCTGCCGACAGCCCCGTGAACCACAGGATGGCGGGCGTTTGCCGGAGCAATCGTCCTCTCGACTCCGGCTGAATCCGGAAGCCGTGGACATGAAGATCTGAAACGGAGGTCTTCTGCATACTTGCCTACGATAGGGGTGAAACCGCTGTTGGAAGCAAAGGCGTCCGCTCTGCATCACGGCGTTGGAGCAGTGTGGTGGGGCATCGGTATTGCAACTTAGAAAATCTTGACATTGAGGAATGCTGCTGCTGACTGTGCAGTTCGTCCGTGAAAGAGAGTCCCTGACGCACTCATTCAAGTCACGCCCCGAGCGGTGCGGCTACGGCCCGCTCAAACCGGCCGCCAGAACCTGGTTCGTCGATTGACGGTGGCAGGCCAGTGCTACATGCCTTGCTCAATAAAAGACCGTCGCACCATACATGTTCGACACCTCCCCACTCGCAGGCTGAAGCAGCGTCCGGAAAGAAGCCACGTCCATGATAGTTGGCACTGGTGTTACATAGCAAAGGAACGCCAGTGAGTCTTTCGTATTGAATCAGGAGTTGCGCCACGGGATGCGCGGAAGTTCTTGCAATGGTTTGCAACCGAGCCGATCCGTCGAGATGCACTACGGCGGGGATCCTCTCCCGCCATTCCTCGCGCGTCTGATGATCGAACAGCATGTAGGGGTCTGGAGTACCGGGACAAAAGACGGCAACCGCCCGATCTTCAAGACATATTGGTGCTACCGGACGAAAATGCTCCCGATGCTTCACCGCGTTGAGGAAGTCCTTCATCGCAGGGGACGTCGCAGCAGCGAGAATGCTTCGGGCACCCAACGCTCGGGGACCCAGCTCTGCCCTGCCGGCTAGGAAGACGACGGGTTTATTTTCAGCGAGTACGCCGGCGAGTTGTGCAATGGAGCAAGGGGACGCTGTCCATCCGGGCGGCACGTCACCAGTTTTCACTGCTGGCCCGCTATAGATCGACCATTCCAACGGCAGGAAGCCTTTGTTCGCCGCCATCGAGCAGCAAGCGGCGCCAATCGCAGACCCACTATCGTTCGGAAAAGGCGGAATCCAGATTGCGTTAAAAAGACGACTTTCACGTAGTGCGCTGTTCCATTTGATGTTAAGAGCGCATCCGCCAGAGATGCACAAGTTCCGCGGCTCGAAAATCGGATGGCGTGAGAGCGCTGCCTCCATTCCTTGAACCAGAAGACGCTCGAGGAATACGTGAAAGGATGCAAGTATGTCCTCTTGAGGCTTGGCCTCCAATTGTGGAACGCATTCTTGGAAAAAGTCGCGTATAGCTGCGAGAGATCTTTCTGGTATGCGGACATTCTCGCGGTAGTCTTGCGCAAGTTCGGTGTCGCCGGCAAAGCGTTGCTCATAAAGCTCCCGAAAGACTGCAATGATGCCTTCGTCGACCGACCCGAGCGCGATGTATGCCATAAGCTTACCGGCCACGCCCAGGTCCCAGTCAGCGCCGCTCGCCTTCTTATAGGGCCCGAAATGATGTCCAGCCGCCGCGTACATTTGGCCGATAACTGGGAACAGGCAATTGACGAGGCGTGCTTCGTCCGGTCGCACATAGTACAGTCTTGGAACCATGCCGCCATCCCAGACTAGGCAGTATGCAGGCTCCCCGCTTATCGCGAACGGACTGGTGCAGTACGCGGACGCGACATGGCCCGAAACATGAGGGTAGCTCTGATACGAATACGATTGATCGCCGATTAACAGGCCGGTGCGTTCGAGCGGATGGAGGAGATCGTCGGCCCGTTCGATATAGGGAGCGCCTTTCAAGATCACAGGCGTACGGCCGCTGAGAGTGCGAAATTCTGACTCTATCTCGCCGTCCCAGCCATCAATTACAAACTGATCGATATCGTCGACACTCAGCCCGTGTTCGCTCAGCACTGTTTCAACTACGTCGAGATTCCCGATTTCCTGATATCGCGGGTTATTGTCCCGCTTCTCCTGTTCGATGCAAAAAAGGAGCTTTCCATCCTCGACAACAGCGATGGCTCCATCGTGTGTCAGTTTGATGCCGCAGATGCGCATAGTATCTCCCCGCTCTAACGGAGGCAATTCGGTTGATTTGGAAAATCCTTCGGGCTCCGGAAGCGCGCGAGCATGCAATCCTCATTGGACGACCGCCCGATGCACTGCACGCGCTCGACTTCGGTCAGCTCTTCCTGTAGCATTTCGAGCACCGTTTCCGCCCCGGCGATGTGCCCCCAACGCCGGCAATTGGCGTCAACAGCCGATCCGAATACCAACTGGCCGTTGGGCGCAAGCATGCGCGCCAAGCTCTGCACAGTGGCCCGTACCTCGGCGATGCTTCCGAGGTAATAAAGAACCTCTGCGACAACGATCAGATCGAACTTTTCCGGAGCCGAAAAGCGCTGGATGTCTGATACGATCCAAGTAATATTGGTCCGTTCCATTAGCCGTGCGCGCGTTCGCGCGATCGCCTCTGGAACTACATCGATGACGGTGAGCCTTCGACAGTGAGGCGCCAGCTTTTCCGTGAACGCCCCGCCCGCACATCCGACTTCGAGTGCATTTGTGACGACGCCCTCGGCAAGTGACAATCGAAGCATTTGCCTGTGGCGATCGAATTCGAACGGGTTACTGTCCAGCCGCCACGGATCGTTGGAGTTCAATTCCCGAAGCAGCAAGTCGAAATTCGCTACATGTGTCAAGTTCACATACCTCGATAGTCGTTTACTATAAGGACAATTGCATGGGGGCGTCGGCTCCACCGCCTTCTGTGGTGAAGCGCCAGCCTTCAGAGCTCCGGACCATTGCGCTCGATTGCACTCCCCTCAGGCCACTGGCTCATCGAGCTACCAATCGGCATGACTACCGCAAGGACGTCTTCAGTGCGTGTCGGGGGCAAATCTAGACGAACGTCGGCCAGAGTTGACCGCACCCGCACGCCCGAGACGACCGTTCCCAATCCATGCCGACACAACCTCGCGATATGGTTCTTCAACTCATGGCGCACCGTGCCGAATGCGAATGGGACCCGAAGGCCCTGCAGTGCCGGATACATCGCGCGGATCGAATGGCTGATGCCGAGTCCTTCGAGATCCGGACGAACTCCGTAAAGTCCCAGCTCGGCTACCAGAACATCGACCGTGCCAACCTTGATGAACCGGCGCAGCGAGCCCATGTGAGCCGCCACCCCTTGCGAATCGTAGGCAATCGCACGGAGTTCGGGCCGCGCACCAGCCCAACTCCGGCTGCCCTCGAAAGGTTTTGCGTTAAAAGATCCAGTTGGGCCATACGTTGCCCGAAAGAACTCGGACAATTCTATGTGGTCCGAGAGCCCTAGCTCATTTTCCCAACAGAGTTTCCATTGCACAGTTGAGGCCATTTGAAGTCACCTTATAACAATACGTTCATACGCCACTCGCTGAACACTGAACCGTAACAGTGGGCCATACACATCGGAGTTCATCTGCTGCTCGGCACGCAAGAATTACTTTAGCTAGGCTGCGGACCACGAAACCCGAGTTTGCGAGTCGATAAAGCCAATACTCTTCAAAAGCTAGCCAATTGAGAGCTATCGCGGCAATCTTGATGTTTGGCGGGCCGATCAGCCCCCTTGAGCTTCGAAAAATCTAAAGTATCGACCGCCCTGGAAGTGACGCCTCAACTCTTCGAAGTTAAGTACCGTCTGCTGCAGCGATCGAACTTCCTGACGTCTAAGAGATGTGTTGTCAGAGCAAGGGTGATTCGAGATGCCGAGAAATGCCGAGACCGCCTTCAGGGTTGGGGCCGGATCGTCCCGAAGAGTTTCATAGTCGATAGTGAGCACGCTCGACGGTGAAAACGAGCTCAGAATTAAGTGGTGGAAGTCGTCCGCGGCCTTAAAGTAAGCCTCACAGTCTTCGATTTTCAATATGACTTGCGGAGGCGGACGTGAGTCGTCGTTGTCAGGACCGTATTTTAGCCACTGACCGCTTTGTCTTGCTTGCACCAAAGAACGAAACGATTCCAACGTGTTTCGTCGAATCACGAGCAGTACCTTCAAACGTGGCCACGCGACCAGCGTCTCGAAAAACCCGGGACGTTCGTTAAACTGAGGCTGGTTGATCTTGCAACCGACGTGTGTCAAATGCGGATTCCCGGTCATGGTCGGATGGTGCAGATAGGCTAGCTCGAGCAGTTCGCGATCGCTACGCAAAAGCCGGGCGCGATCGGACCACATCGCGTCATACGGATTGAGCAACTCACCATTGCTTGACACGTTCGGATGCGCATTCAGCAATTCTTCCAAGTAGTGCG
Source organism: Paraburkholderia atlantica (assembly GCF_000092885.1). NCBI lineage: Bacteria > Pseudomonadati > Pseudomonadota > Betaproteobacteria > Burkholderiales > Burkholderiaceae > Paraburkholderia > Paraburkholderia atlantica. The sequence goes on from NC_014120.1 coordinate 113,791, forward strand.
TGCCGGTCCTCGGCATCCCCACGATCACAAATGGCTCAGTTGTCTGCATGGGGTATGTCATGGTGTTCATCTAACGGGTTGAAAGAGGGTGTGAGCGGTCCGCAGATAGTCCGTTGCGAAGCTCGTGGGCTCGGATTGATTGCCAAAATCGTCACGACATTAGGCGGCGGCGAAGTAGAACCGCCGATATAAAGAACGGCAATACTGCGTAGACGCAAAGCGTAGCCACATGAAGGCTGATACTAGCGACAGGCCGTGCCAGCATCGCTGGGCGGATCAGCTCAACGGAATGTGTCAGCGGAAGGAATCTCGCAATTTGACGAAGACCACCGGGGAGATGACCGACCGGGAAGACGACGCCGCTTAGGAACAACATAGGCGTCAGAACAAGGGTTTGGTAAAAAATAAAATAGTCGTAAGTGGGCGCGATGGCGACGAGCACCATAGCCAGACTCGCGAAGGCGAGTCCAGTGAGAACGACGACGGGCATGACATAGATGATACTCGACAGCGCCGCATAGCCTAGGACCGCAGCAACCACCATCACCGCAGCGCCGGCAAGAAGGGCTTTTGTGGCCGCCCATGAAAGTTCACCTAGAACGACGTCGCCAATCGTGAGTTGAGTGCATAACACCGCTTCCCACATGCGCTGAGTATGCATTCGCGAGAAAGCCGCATAAATCGTCTCAAAGGTGGCAGAAGTCATTGCGCTCGTCGCAACCATTCCAGCGGCCAAGAACGCGATGTATGACGTGCCGTCGACACGGCCAATCATTATTCCCACACCTAAGCCAAGACCGAACAGGTACATCATTGGATCCGCAAGGTTCCCGAGGAGCGAAACAAGCGCAGATTTCCTCCATGCAAGGTAGTTGCGGTGCCATACCGTGCGCCAGTTCAGTGCGTTGCCGGGCAGAGTTAACATGAATACATCACGCATCACTAATCCTTCATTTCGCGGCCGGTTAGCCGCAAAAACACGTCTTCCAGGTTGGCGGGGCGTTGGAGAATGCGCAGACCCGCATGCGCCCGCAACTGCAAACGCACCTGCTCAGGATCAGCGGCGTAGCAAAACAATGCTTCGCCGCTCACTTCGGTTCGCTGTGTGTAGGGCTCGAGTAACGGGCGCAGTTCATGTGAATTGCCGCCATATATCTCAATCACTTGGCTCCCAATCTGCTCTTCGATCAGCGCATTAGGAGTACCTTCGGCAATGCTGCGCCCTTCGTCAATCACACAGAGACGGTTGCACAGTCGCTCCGCTTCTTCCATGAAATGAGTGGTGAGAAGAATTGTTTTGCCGCGCGCGAGCAGCAAGCGCAGGCGTTCCCAGATGAGGTGGCGCGCATGCGGATCAAGGCCCGTCGCGGGCTCGTCCATTACAAGTAGTTGGGGGTCGTTGATGAGCGCGCGAGCGAGCGTCAGACGCCGTTTCATGCCTCCTGATAATTCGATAACGCGCGCATCAGCCTTGCTTTCCAGACGCGCGAATTCGAGCAAAGAAGGAATCACAACCGAAATCTCACCTGCGCTCATGCCAAAGTAGCTCCCGAATATCTCTAGGTTCTCGCGCACTGTGAACCCGGGTTCAAGATTATCGAATTGCGGAACCACGCCAATTCGTGCACGTGCCCGTCGCGCGCGTCCGGGCACTGGCTCTCCGAGGACTGTGATCGTACCCGCGTCAGGTAGCGCCATCCCGAGGACCATCCGCGCGGTCGTGCTCTTGCCTGCGCCGTTGGGCCCCAAAAGGCCGAAACACTCGCCCGGCTCTACGTGGAACGACAGTCCATTGACAGCGAGCTTCCCGCCGTAGGACTTGCTGACATCTGTGAACGTGATTGCTGCAGTTGGCATTGACGTGGAAATCCAAATCGTTGTTCTCTTCAGGAAGATCTCGTGACGAACACGATCATTTGTTTCGGAAAACGTCATCAGATTCCGTTAATGCCTGGTCATCCCAGTGTCGACGGTGCTTGTCACGCTGAGCCCCGCCATTTGTGGATATAGTGGTGTCCGTTTCAGTGTCGTGCCCCGGCGGGTCGACGTGTGCGCTACAACCGCCGGCGGGCACGCCGCGGGACAGCCAGTTGCTGTTGCTGAGTGTACACAAGGCGTACGCCTTAACAGGTAGTAGGAACAGTAGGTTGACCAGCGTGTGCGCGGAAAACCCAAGAAATCGAACCTCACGAGAGCGAACGGCTGCCACGGAGCAGCGGAGCACGCTCATTGACGCAATCACGAAGCACGCCTTCCATGGGGCCGTCTCTGTCAATGCGATCTGTAAAAAGCCGGAGAGCATTGCGATCGCGAGCAATAGGGAGCCTGCATTCTGCGCAATGACGTCCAGCGTAAGGTACCGATCTAGCCGGGGCAAAAGGCGTAGCGCCAACAGCGTGTCGCGATACGTGCTTCGCGCCCAGCGCAATTGTTGGCGAAGATACGGCCCCAGTCTGTCTGGAACCACGGTCGAAGCGATCGCATTTGGAACGTACTCTGTTCGGTAGCCCGCGGCCAGCATGAGAATTGTTAGATGACGATCTTCCCCGAAATCGCTTCGCTTTCCCCGGAACATCTGTGTCTCGTACTGATCAAGCAGCAAGAGAAGCGCGGAGCGGCGATATATCGCGCACGGCCCGCAGCAGCACATCACGGCGCCGAACCGGGCCTGAGCTGCGCGCTCCTCGTTACACGCGAGCCAGTATTCCATATCAATCAGACGGCTCAACCACGTATCGCTGCGATTGCTGGCGGTCAATTGACCCATGGCGGCGCCGACCTCTGCATCGCTCATTGTCAGTATGAGTTGGCTTATAACGTCCGGCGCCAAGGTCGTGTCAGAATCGACGTTGAGTATGAGTTCTGCGGCTGAAGCCCGTATTGCGGCGATCTGCGCCTTGCGTTTTCCCACGTTTTGGGGAAGAAGAACAAAATTGAATCTCGGATCGTGCTCGTAGTCGCGATACACGGGTCCCAGCGCATCGCGGTTGGCGGATCCGTCATCGACCACGTGGATTTTTAAAGCCCCTGAATATTCCTGCGTTGCGATTGAGGCGAGACACGCGCGCAGCGTATCGGGGTTTTCGTTGAAGCACGGAACGATGACGTCGACGTCGGGAAGAAAATTCGTGGCAGATTGATTGCTATGCCTCGCTGGAGCCGGTAGGGTATGTAGAACCTGCGCTGTTTTATAAACGGCCGAAAGAAGTGCGTACAATAAAACGGAGGTCGTATTGATTGCGGCAGGGATGTTCATCGAGGTCAGCTTGCTAAGTGGGTGTCAAAAAATGATCTCATTACAGGCCTGCTAGGATCCGTCAATACGCCTGCTTGGCGCGATCACATCGACGACAGACCCTGCGTGAAACTGCGATACCGTAGATAGGAAGAGTTGACTGCGTGCTGTCGTGTACCGCCTTGTTGATGCAATCGTATCAATCTGCCGCTTTCGACCGACTAATAACCTCCTTCAATGTGTTCCATGGTACCGAGGTAGGCAACAACACCTCCATCGGCGGGCACGGAAAGTTATGTCAGTGGATCCTTTTTCACGGATCAGTTTTTCCTGACATCTTCATTTGATTGTCCGCCAGAATCATGCACGATCTCTCGATGTGACTATAGGGAACTGTTTGCAATGAGTGGCTAGCCAATTGTCCCAGCAGGCTAGTGGTCACAGATGTGCGCTCATTCGGCCAGTGTTTGGGATCGACGATCAGGAAGTCGGCTAATCACGAACCTGCGCGCCTTCAATGCAGGAATTAGACGTGAAAGAGCCTCGGCCGTCTGTCTGCGGGATGTCGTGTGAACATCGGAGTTCGACTCTCCGGGGGGGCTTCCATCATGCAACAGCACAATCGAGCCTGGCCGGACTGATGCCATCACGACATCAACAATCGCATTGACACCCGGTTGAGACCAATCCCGCGGGTCTACTGACCAGTGAAGCGCGATCAGTCCAGCCTTCCCCGTTTCCCCGATTGCGTCTTTCGTCCAGATTCCGTATGGCGCGCGGAAATACGTCACTTTCGCCGCAGGACATGTCTCCTTGATAAGCGCATCCGCCTCCCTTATTTCACGGCGAACTAGGTCCGGCTCACATTTCGAAAGGTCTGGATGTGTCACGGTGTGATTAGCGAGTTCATGACCTTCTGCCGCGATCCGTTTGATCAGTTCTGGATACTCCGCTGCGTACGCGCCAATGACACAGAAAGTTGCCGTTGCTTGCTCATATTCCAATATGTCAAGTATTTTCGGCGTCCATACTGGATGAGGTCCGTCATCAAATGTAAGGTAAACCTTAGGGCGAAGATCGGCACAATCACTGTTGCTGCGCACTTCTGTCAAATAGTCTGGGTGGTTCATAGCCTTTCTATGGCCTCCGACGCATGTCCTGTATCGTTCGATCTGCTGATAGATTCAATCGCCAACTGTCGATCACTATGCGGGATTTTGCGGATGATCAATCAGTACTACCACAGACGTGCTTCGACGTTGCCTATTCAATTTGAATTGTCGCAACTTTGCGTTATCGCAAATAATTTGTACAATCGATTGTTTCGATATGTCTCATCCATAAGGCGGATACCGCAACATGCGATTCAAAGGGCTTGATCTGAATCTTCTCGTCGCGCTGGATGCGCTGATGACGCAGCGCAACTTGACGGCTGCGGCGCAAAGCGTCAATCTGAGCCAGCCTGCCATGAGCGCCGCCGTCGCTCGACTACGCGATTATTTCGGCGACGACCTGTTTGTAATGAGAGGTCGTGAGTTCGTCCCCACTGCGCGAGCGACGGAGCTCGCTGGACCTGTTCGGGAAGCCTTATCGCACATCCAGCTTTCCATCATTTCGCGGGACGTGTTTCGACCGGACAAGTCGAATCGCCGCTTCAGGGTGTGCCTGTCCGACTTTATGACGCTGGTCTATTTCCAGAATGTCATTAAGCGTGTAGCGCGTGAGGCTCCTTCGGTTGGTTTCGAATTGCTTTTCCCTGATGACGAGCCGGGTGAGCTGCTTCGGCGTGGGGACGCCGATTTTTTGATTCTGCCGGAGCTGTTGTTGGCTGATGCTCATCCTAAAGCACCGCTCTTTGAGGAGAAGCTCGTGTGTGTGGGCTGTCCGACGAACAAGCAGTTGTCCCGCCGGCTGGCGCTCGAGAAGTACATGTCGATGGGACACGTAACAGTGAGGTTTGGGCGTGGACGGAGACCCTCGATCGAGGAGTTCTTCTTACTCGATCTCGGTCTCAAGAGGCGCGAAGAGGTTATCGTGCCTACCTTCGACTTGATCCCGCGAGTCCTGCTTCATACTAACCGTATCGCTACGATTCCTCTGAGGTTGGCAAAGTATTTCGCGGAAGTCACCCCGCTGCGGATAGTCGACGTCCCGTTGCCACTTTCCTGCTTCACCGAAGCGATTCAATGGCCTTCCCTGCATAACGGTGATCCTGCGAGTATCTGGATGCGGGAGCTCCTGCTGGAGGAGGCGCGAAACTACGTCTAGCAAGGCAGAAGCGGCGGGGAATGCCTTCCGGCATGAACCATTGGAGCCGCTGGCTCTGCAGTGAAGGGGCGCGCGGCAGTCTCGGCGAGCGTGTATTGGAAATTGTCTAATGTCGTGTGAATTGCTGTGGCGATTTCGTGCTCCGATGCAGCGCGGTAGCGGAAGCGCGCGAGGAGGGTGGCGTAGCCGCCGGTGCCGTCGAAGAAATGATGTGGCTTGGGGAAAACCGCCTCGTAAAGTGCGGGGATCTCTCGTAGCAATTTTGCATCGACGAATACTTTGCCCACTGGTTCCGGCAACATGAGGAATCCACCGCGGGCGGACGATGCCGACGCGTCTAGCGCTGCTTGCAGCTGAGTGGCTAACCGCGCCTTGTCACCTGACTGCTGCGCGGCCCAGAGGGCGAACAGGTCAACGCCGTACAGATCGTGAAAGAGGAATGGGATTTCTCCTTCACCGACGCGGGCGCCAACCTCGAGGAAATACAATCCATCGCAGCCCCGGATTATCTCAAGATGGAATGGCCCATTTCTGAAATCGAGGGCGCGCAGACATTTTCCTGAGAATGCGGTCAGCGCCTCATTTAGAGGACCAGGGTCGAGCATCACCGAGCCGAGTGGTTTACCTTGAGCGAACTGGACATAAGTGTTGATATAGCGAGAGGCGCGCGCGATAACCAATGTGCCATTCAGAAGGAAGCCGTCAACGTGATAAACCGGACCGTCGATGTACTCCTCGCAAACGTACTCGGCAAGCGGTAGTGTCGGCCACAGTGCATCGAACTCAGGACGGGTCTCGATGCGCCGTGACCCTATGTTCGCCGTACCTGATCGCGGTTTCACGATTATCGGAAAACGCATTACGGTGGTAGTCGCCGCCTTGGCAACGGCCAGATCTTCCAAGGCTGCGAACCGCGGTACACGCAGGCCAGCTGCGGCGATAGTATTCTTCGTAACGGCCGTATTTCGAAAGCGCACGACTGTCTCGGGAAGGTCACCGGGGATATTGAACGAGTTGCGCAGTCGCGCGGCCGCTATAAGGTCGAATTCGGATAAGGCGACTAGCCTGTCGATGCCGCCGAGCGCTGAACTACATGCGCGCACGGCCGCATGCAGCGCTTCTTCATCGAGGATGTCAGATAGCTGTTCGACGTGTGCAACGCGAGAGGTGTCAAGCGCGGCGACACTGTTGGGCGTGCAGACATATGCGATCTTGTTCGCCGCATGATCAATGTAGCGCTGATAGGCAGCGAAGCCGTCTGACCACCGGTTAAGCACGACTATGCGGTTACCCTTAGCAGGATGATTGGCTTTCATGTGGAAGCAACTTGTTCAGATATTTTTTCGGCGTGATCAAATTTGAGCGCACAGAGCGTTTTGGCGATGTCCGGGCCCGGCGTCGGGGCGATCTGCGGCGGTGAACCGGACATGTCTGGTAGGGGTTTAAGAGAACAGTCAGTCTCGCGATAGTGGAGGGCGGGTGGGCGTGGGAGCTTCGTCTACTTTGAGAGCGGATTGTGGCGCACATTCGCCACTTCGGCGCTGCCGGCGAAGTCCGCTGATATGGATTTGACGAACCGTACGATGGTCAGGCACGTCGCATCGCCACGTTCGCATTGCCGGAGCTGCGTAAGTTTGGATTGCAAATATGGCTGCGTATCATCAGTCTCGACAACAAGATCGACTTGTTCAGTTTAACGAGTGGTTACTTGTGCCCATTACGCTGCTGCCCGGCAATCTCCGCGAGCGCTGAACTGTCCACGGTGACTCGTGTGTGCATGGGAAGACGCCGAGCGCAGCGCCCACCCCCGCGAAGGGCGCAACAGACGGTCGCAGTCGAAGCGGCGCGGCACGCGAAAATGCAAGGGCGACGATACCTTGACGAGCGGAGGCGGCGACAACTGCCGTACCGGATGACGCTGGCGCAACCAAGATGACGGCGGTCATGTGGCTGCTTCCCGCGACGTTAAGCTTTCCGTCCGGGGCACGGTCGCCACACGCAACTCATCGAAATATTCGTGGATCAGGCCGACGAAGTTGCGGAGATACATTTCCGCGCTCTCAATGCTGCCCCAGCCGCCGATTGCCCGCTGAAGGGCAATCCAGATGATGTCATAGTGCTTGTGCGATTCTGCGTACTGAATGTGGTCGAGCGAACCTTTCACGTGATCGTGGCCGAACGCCCGCGCGGCGGCTTCTGTAATGCTCTTGCTGTAGCGATTGGTATACCATTCGAGCAGCCAGTTCCAGACCATCGTCGGCAGCGGACCGTTGCGACCAATGCTCAGATAGAGGTAGCCGATCAGTTTGTCGGTGCTGTGGAGGGGGGCAATCCGGTCGACGTCATTGGCAGATACGCCGAAGTTCTTAAGATCGTGGAGGAATTTCCCCTCATGCCCGTATCCTTCTGCCAAGTATTGCGCAAGGATCTGTGCGAGCGTATTGTCCTTGCAGCCGATTTTGTAGAGTGCGAACGCGTCGACCTCGTTATTGAGTCGGATTCGCAATACGGTTTCTACGAGGTGGCGGCGATAGTACTCACTGTCGATCCAATCGCCACGGTGGAACGCTGCGGTTTCGGGCGAAGTTGCGAACATCTGTTCCACAGCTTGTTGAGCGACTTGCTCAAAATAAATGCGATCGTTGGCTGTACTCATGTGACCTCCGTTGGAAATTGAAAAACGCAAAGAAACGAGCGAACCGGGCTGCTATAAACGCGTCGAGGAGATCAGCCGGGCACCTTGACGCGTTCCTGCGGGAAACTTTGATGCGTACATCAGGCTCGCGGGAGTTCCGCGAGCTTCTAGACTCGAACCGCGACTGCGGTCGTCGTGCGATGAGAGGGCAGCACTGTCAACCATTGGTGGGCATTTTTTTCGGCTAGCATAGCGAGAGAGGGTTCGTGCAACCTGCTTAACGCAATGCTTCAACCTATTGTTTGCTAATTGCAGTTAAGTGGACGTATCCGGGCTCAGATAGCCCGGCGTGCCCAGAGCTCCTCATCGAGGAGCGCTTTGACGTGGCCACGAGATGACTGGAGGCCACAACGTCAAGCTGTGCGTTTCTGCAGTAATGCACCTTCACTGGAAGGAGCATTGGCCAGTTCGGTGGCGGCTGTTCGATTAGGTACACGGCGAAGCTCGAAGGGCCGGGTGCGCCAGCGACTCGGGTATTCCCCGTAGGGCGTATTCGGCGTGTTTCTCGTGCAACTTTTTTTGCATCCATGTTCCCTGACTCGTGACGGTAGGATATTAACCGCAGGGGTATGCGTGGTATAAGCTGATAATCTTTATGTCTGCATGAGGGAAATTGATGATTCGCGATCTCGACAGCACGCTACTGCGTACGTTCGTGACGGTTGTAGAAGCCGGCAGCGTGAGCAATGCTGCGATGGCTCTCCATCGGACACAGGCTGCTGTCAGCATGGCCCTTCGGCGGCTCGAAGATGAGGTTGGCCAACGCTTGCTCGAACGTTCACCGCGCGGCGTAAAGCCGACCACCGCGGGCAACGTGCTACTGCCATATGCGCACAAGCTCCTCGACATTGGCCTCGCGGCTCGCTCCGCCCTGACTGAGGGCGACGTTTCTGGCACGGTGAGGGTCGGCATTCCGGAAGACATCGCAATGAGCCACCTTCGCCATGCGTTGCGGCAGTTCTCTGTTCTCTACCCGGACGTAGCGCTGGAGATTGTTGTCGATGCGAGCCCGGCGTTATCGCAGCGGCTCGCAAGCAACACACTAGATTTCGCGATCGGCGACCCTGCGCTGATTCACTCAGAGCCGATAGTTACATGGCGGCATCCGCTTCGCTGGGCAGTCGCACGTACCCGGAACACGGACCTTGGCGAGGGCCCGCTTCCGATTGTTGCATTCGGCGGCGCATGCCGGTGGCAGGAGATTTTTTTCGCGACGTTACTCGACGCCGGCATCGCGTGGCGTGTTGCGTGTACGAGCACAAGCCTGTCGGCGGTGCAGTCGGCCGTTGAGGCAGGACTCGGTATTGCAGTGCTGCTCGACTGGCACGTGCGCCGCGATACCATGCACGCGATCGATCCGCAAGCTGTCGGGTTGCCGATGCCGCCAGTGGCGGAATTCGGTCTGTTCACTCAAGAGAACTGGAACGACCGAACATCCGCAGCTACCGCACTTCAACGGTTTCTCTTTCGCTCGCTGCAGCTGAACTCGGCAGAGCACGGAATATTCACGGTAGAGCAGCCGGCGATGCCAACGCATGGTCAGGTTTAGGTGACGTCGCGCCGTGGTCGCGTCGAAGAGACGATATTTCGGCGCGTCAAAACGGTTGCTGCCGGGTATTTTCGATGAACAGCCCCGACGCTGACGCGGGCAGGCAGCGTTGCTTTGGGAATTCAGGAGCCCACTGAGTGACGTTTGACTTCTGTCAACGAGAAACATCGGGCCTCGATGCGGAATGACATAGGTGTCGACCGGTTGCAGGCGCGTAACGTTGCATTGGATCGCGCGCTAAAAAAGAAACGACGAACAACTGGGCGGATGCACTCGAGCAAGCTGCTGAACAGCACTCATCGCGTTTTGGAAGGACTCGCGCGGAGTTGCGTCTGTGTCGTGCAATGCAACCTGAGCTGCCATTTGAGGCCTACGGCACTTACGATTTGAATTTCATATAACGAAACCGCTTTTGCCTTCCTTCAACGCTGGCAGCGTTCGACCGAGACTAGGAACCTCGACTGACTGTGCGGGTTGCCGTTGACCCGAATTTGTCGTGAAACCTACGTTTTTTTTGGTTAGTATGCTAGGCGCGAACGGGGGGGCTCGTTGCCTCTGTTTGCAGCTTCCCGACGCCATTGCTGCGTTTTTGTCATTTTTGTCGAGTTTGGCGATGCCTGAGCGCGGCATCCCGAATTCGGCTGCCACCAACGCGACTATGACTCTGCCGTTGTGCCGAACCGTCTCCTCACTGCGTTGGCGAGTTGTCGCTGGAGCCCGAATCTATGTCGCATTCTCTTATCAACGAGAGCCCTCCCGATTTCGATGTAGTGACAGAAGTGCTAAAAACGCTGGACTCATCCCGAAATGCGGAGCACGCGTTGAAGAGGTCGCTGTGGTTTCTGTCGCGTGCGAGAGGCTGGCGGTCCGCGTTCATCGCCGTCGAGCAGCCGGATGGAAAGCTTGGCGGCCTGTGTAGCACAGGACTGTCAGACGGCTGGCGAGAAGGTATGCGTTTTCCCTCCGGTGAAGGGATCGTAGGGCGGATACAGGAAAGCGAGTCCGCCGTGGTTGTGCCTGAGTTGGATGGTGACCCAATGTTCGACGACCGCACGGGGGCTGTTCGTGTTTCCAATGCCGAGCGTGTCGCTCTACTTGGGGCACCGATCCGGCACGAAGGACGGCCGCTGGGGGTGCTCGTAGCCCTTTGTGAGAATCCGGATGGGAAGCGTGTTTTCGCAGACGATCTCCAACTTTTGGAAGTTGTTGCTTCGCCAATAGCCAGGGCACTTTTGCTTGACCGTGAGGCTGATCCGAGCCGAAAAAGCGTGCAGGAGGAGATTAGTCGCCGACGGAACGCGGCCGCTCCTATATATCAAGTCGATTGGGCAATCGGCCGATCTGCGTCGATGCAGCACGTATTCGCGCAGGTCCATCAGGTCGCACCTGCGAGAACGACGGTGCTCTTGCGCGGCGAGAGCGGCACCGGCAAGGAGTTGATCGCGCGTGCAATCTATCGTTTGTCCCCGCGCAAGGACCAGCCATTCGTCTCGGTGAACTGTGCCGCGCTCACGGAAACACTGCTGGAAAGCGAGCTGTTTGGCCACGAGAAGGGGGCGTTCACGGGCGCGCAAACTCAGCGAAAGGGGCGCTTCGAATTGGCGCACGGCGGAACACTTTTCCTCGACGAGATAGGTGATATATCGCCGTCGTTCCAAGCGAAACTACTGCGCGTTCTGCAGGAGCGGGAGTTCGAGCGGGTAGGGGGGACAACGCCCGTGAGAGTTGACGTGAGGCTCATCGTTGCAACTAATCGCAATCTGGAACAAATGGTGAGAGAGGGCGAATTCCGAGCGGATCTTTACTACCGCATCAACGTGGTGAGCATCGTGTTGCCGCCGCTGCGCGAGCGACGGGAAGACATCCCCGAGATGGCGCAATACTTCCTTAACCGCTTTAATCGTGAGAACGGTCGCGCTCTGCATTTCAACGAGGAAGCGTTGCGCGTGCTGTCGAGTTGTTACTGGCCCGGAAACGTGCGCGAGCTCGAAAACTGCATTGAGCGGACTGCGACAATGGCGCATCATGACACGATTGGTCGTTCTTCGTTTCTCTGCGAGATCGACCAGTGCCTCACGAAGGTGTTGCATCATCTGGAGCGAGAAGACGCAGTACGTCCGGCACGCCCGTCGGACGTTACAGTCAGTAACGCGCTGAACGTTCCCGCGAAATTCGGCGCCCCGGAGCGCGACGCCGGCGGTCTCGGCATGCACTCTGGTGAGCACATCCCTGAGGACGAGCGTGAGCGGCTGCTCTGGGCCATGGAGCGCTGCGGTTGGGTGCAGGCAAAGGCGGCACGCCTGCTCGGCATTACGGCGCGGCAGATCGGCTATGCACTGCGCAAGCACGGAATCAAACTACGCCGCTTCTAGGAAAGCGAAGCTTGAGGTCACGCTCTGTACGGCTCCGATATTTCGTCTGCTCGGTATGCAAAGCGAAGCGCGCGTGGAACACAGCACGCGCATGGTCTGAAAGAAGGTCGATAAGCATGTTGTGTCGCAATCCGTTCAACTCCGACAAAGCACTGGTTTAAGTTGACGCTGTTACTACAGTGCCCGATACCGCACGCTGCGGATGCCTGCGGGTTCGAGCGGTGGTATGGAACTTGCACTTAGTTGTGGACCTCATCTTGTCAGGATTCTCCAATGTGGTTCAAGGCTAGGACTGCAGACATTTTCGACGAACCCGGTTGCGCGAAGAATAGGGCGAAAAGTGAGACGGAGCGCAGGCAAGGCTGCGCCAAGCAACTTCCGCCAGGAGCGACTGCTGGCGGTTGTGCGTTCGATGGGGCTCGGATTGCACTTCAGCCCGTGGTTGACGTAGCGCACCTTGTGCACGGGCCGATTGCGTGCGAGGGCAACTCGTGGGATAACCGTCCTGCGGCATCCTCCGGGTCGATGCTCTATCGGACCGCGTTCACGACTGATCTAAGTGAGATCGATGTAATCTATGGCGGCGAGAGACGGCTGTTCAGAAGTATTCGCGAGATTATCCAAAAATATGATCCCCCTGCCGTGTTTGTCTATCAGACGTGCGTCACCGCGCTGATCGGTGACAACATAGAGGCAGTGTGTAAGCAAGCGTCAAAGAAATTCGGCAAACCTGTGATACCGGTCAACGCGCCCGGTTTCGCCGGGTCGAAAAACTTCGGCAATAAACTCGGTGGGGAGGCGATTCTCGATCATGTAATCGGCTCGCGTGAGCCCGCTCACACAACGCCGTTCGACATCAATATCATCGGCGAATACAACCTCTCGGGGGAGTTGTGGCAGACGAAGCCGCTCTTCGACGCGCTGGGTATCCGTATCTTGGCTTGCATCTCTGGTGATGCTCGCTACAGTGACATCGCGAGCGCTCACCGCGCGAAGGTAAATATGGTGGTGTGCTCAAAGTCGATGATTAACATTGCCACAAAGATGCAGCGGCGATACGACATTCCCTATTTCGAGGGCTCTTTCTACGGAATCGGCGATGTGAGCGATGCGTTGCGCCAAGTCGCCAAGCTGCTGGTGCAAAGGGGGGCGCCCGACGATCTGATCAAACGCGCCGATCGCTTGATTGAAGCAGAAGAGGAGCGCGCGTGGGCGCGCATTGCGCCATACCGAGCGCGCCTCGATGGAAAGCGCGTGCTGCTGATTACAGGCGGTGTGAAATCCTGGTCGCTTGTTGCGGCGTTGCAAGAGGTGGGGCTCGAGATCGTTGGCACCAGTGTGAAGAAAAGCACCGAGAAAGACAAGGAAAGGATCAAGGAGATCATGGGCGATGACGCGCGCATAGTCGACAATATGACGGCAAGCGAAATGTACGGCACGCTCCGCAAGTCGCAGGCCGACATCATGCTGTCCGGCGGGCGCTCGCAGTTTGTCGCGCTAAAGGCGCGGGTGCCTTGGCTTGATGTCAATCAGGAACGCCATCATCCATATGCCGGGTATGAGGGAATCGTCGAGCTGGTGTACGAGATTGATCGCGCAATCAGCAACCCGGTCTGGCAGCAGGTGCGCATTCCAGCTCCGTGGGACGACAAAGGCGAAGGGCTCTGTGGCGAGCGAATGGAGTTCACAGACCGCATGACAGAACAGTCGCCGCGTGCAAGCGCGCGGGATGGCCCGAAGGGCTTTCGACCCAGCGTCACGGCCTGAGCATAGCGGAGTGCAGACACAATGGCAAAAGTCGTCGAACTAGGGAAAGCTTGTACGGTCAACCCGCTAAAAATGAGCCAGCCGCTTGGCGCGAGTTATGCCGCCATGGGACTCGATGCGTGCATGCCGGTGATGCACGGTTCGCAGGGCTGCACGTCGTTCGGCCTCGTCCTGTTGGCGCGCCATTTCAAGGAGGCCATCCCGTTGCAGACCACTGCAATGAATGAGGTCACTACCATTCTGGGCGGATTTGAAAACGTCGAAACGGCGCTAGTGAACATCTGCAAGCGCGCGGCGCCGAAAATCATCGTGCTTTGCTCCACAGGGCTGACTGAGGCCAACGGGGAAGATGTCGCCGGTCATCTCGCGATGGTGCGAAAACGTAAGCCAGAGTTGAGCAATACCGAACTCGTGTACGTATCGACGCCAGACTACGTGGGCGCATTCGAGGACGGCTACAGGCGCGCCATCGTTGCAATTGTGAAGGCGCTTGTCAAGCCGCTGCCAACCGTGCAGCGACAGGTCAACGTGCTGCCCGGCAGTCATCTATCACCCAGCGATATCGACGAGTTGCGAGAGATCATTGAGGCATTCGGCTTAGTTCCGATCATATTGCCAGACGTCTCCGGTTCGCTCGATGGCCACATTGCGCCCGACTGGCGCGGGACCACGCTGGGCGGAACTTCTCTCGACCAGATACGGGCCGCAGGTGCGTCGACATTCACCATCGGTGTGGGCGAGCAAACGCGCGACGGTGCGCAGGCACTGGAGACTATTGCAGGCATCCCGTTCGAAATTTTTGAGCGGCTTACAGGACTCGAACCGAACGACCGGCTCCTGCATCGCCTCGCGCGACTGTCAGACCGGGAGGTCCCGATCAAATACCGGAGGCAGCGCAGCCAACTGCTGGATGCAATGCTCGACAGCCATTTTTACATAGGTGGCATCAAGGTGGCCTTGGGAGCAGAACCGGATTTGCTGCTTGCAATCGGTTCGCTGTTGCACGAAATCGGCGCTGAGTTGCCAGTCTGCGTCAGCACGACTACATCGGCGTCGCATGCGCTACTGCCGACGAGCGAGGTCGTGCTCGGTGACCTTGAGGACATGGAACGAGGCGCGGGGGATTGTGACCTGCTTATTACGCATTCGCACGGCCGGCAGATGGCCGCGCGTCTCGGCAAGCCTCTGTTGCGCACAGGCTTTCCCGTATTCGACCGGGTCGGCAATGCCCATCGATGCCAGGTCGGCTATCGCGGAACGATGAACTTCGTCTTCGAACTCGCGAATCTATTAATCGATCGGGTTACGCATCACCGCCCGGCCGACTGGGCTCTGCCGCAGTCGTCGCTCGACCTCGCTGCGCCAGTCGCTAACGCGGAGTAAGGAATTCCGGTCGTCGCGTCCATTGTAATCAAATCAGGAGGGAACCATTGCATGAAAATCGCATTTGCCACGCAGGACAAACTGCATGTCGACGCGCACTTTGGCTGGGCGAAAAGCATTGTTATCTTCGATGTGACGGCGGAGGGCTACGCGTTCGTGGAAGCCTTCGATTTTGGCGGCAAGTTAGAGGAGGACGGCGACGAAGATAAGCTTGCACCGAAGCTGGAAGCGATCCGCGGTTGCGCTATCCTGTACGTTGCCGCAATCGGTGGTTCAGGAGCGGCGCGCGTCGTAGCGCTGAAGGTGCATCCAGTAAAGGTACCACAGCCGGAGCCAATTCAGGACATCCTTATCAAGCTTAGGGATGTCCTGAAAGGTACGCCACCGCCGTGGTTGCGCAAGGCGCTAACCAGAAATGTGCGTTGCTCATTCGACTTTGCAGAGGATGACGAGGTATCTCATGGCGAAAGCCACTGTTGACAAGATCGCGACTTTGCGGACAGCGACAACTGAGGTGTCCTTTTGCCACGGGAGGGGGTCATGAGTGACCAGAATGAACTGAAGGTGCGCCTGAAGACGCTCAATACACGGGCCATTCAGGCCAAGATGGATCTGCACGACCTTTCGGAAGATCTTCCGACTAGGTGGGAAGAGATATTGACGGTTGCGCAGCTCTGTCACGAAGCTCACGCCGCGCTGATGGACGCGCGCAAGGCCGCGGCAGCGGCTCTAGACGAAGCGCCTGGGAGCCGGAGATGAGCGAGATTTTTTGCGTAAAGCTACCTAGCGGGGAGATGTGGACGCCTACCTTTGTCTCCGCCCTTGATGATGAGAAGTGTATCGGATGCGGACGATGCTTCCGGGCGTGTTCTCGCGGGGTCCTGCAGCTCGTAGGTGTAGGCGAGGGGGGGGGGCTTACTCCGGTAGGCGAGGATGACGACGACGAGTACGAAAAGAAGGTTATGACTATTGCGCGCCGGGAGTTGTGTATCGGTTGCACGGCATGCGCGAGGATATGCCCAAAAAAGTGCTACACGCACGCCGTGGCCATGGTCTGAGCCACAAAGGACGGTGATGGACTTCTACGCAACGTTGATGCGTCACGCTGTGGACACCAACGATTCCACGGTTCTTGCCCTCGCTGGGGTACTCTCGACGGCGTTCGGCCAAGCCGGCGTGCACACACTGCCCATCCGCGGGTTGAATCTGGATGAAACCCACTGGCTGCTCGCGCATTGGTTTCCCGGCGTCGACCGCACCCTTTTCTTGCAACTGGCCGCCTCGCCTGCGGCGTGGCGCCAGCGATCGTGCGACGATGAGGTCGGAGACCTCGCAAACCTGTTGAAGGCACATGCTGATCCGCTCGCAGGAACGACGATTGAGATCCATTGTGTTTCGCATGCGCTCGCCTGCGCCTGTGCGGGGGACAAACACCTGTGGCAGGAGCTGCGCCTTCGCTCGCGTAGCGAATTGCCGGTGCTGTTGGGCTATTGGTTTCCGCGGCTGGCGCAAAAAAACGTTCACGGTATGAAGTGGAAGAAATTCCTCTACAAGCAACTGTGCGAGCGTGAGGCGTTGATTGTCTGCAAGTCTTCAAACTGCACGGAGTGTGGCGATTTCGCGGATTGCTTCGGACCGGATTGATGGTCTGGCTACCGACAATACGTGGCCATGCGGGGCCTTGGCATATTCGCCGTGACGGTGGGCTACAAATGCTCTGGAGATACTTTAACGATTGCCAGCTGACTGCGTTGAGCGCGGATCAAGGTGTTAAGCGTGGATGTCATCATCATGTCTTCCTATGCGTCAACGCCTCCGGGTGTCTCGTCGCGCACGACCGTACCGAGGCTGCAAACAACCGAAATCCTCGGTGCAGCCCACACCCGAGGATTTCCTGCTCGGCTCCCCGGCGCACGCGGCGACCCGTACTTGGCTCGGTCGCATCGCTGCGCTGGCGCGTTCGTACTCGTATATCCTTGCGATTGTGGGATGCCCTTGCCGTTTGTAGCGCTGACCATTGCGCGGACTGGGCCGGACAAACAAGTAATTGCGAGGCATAGTCTGACGATTAGACCGTGGCGAGAGTTAGACGTGACGGTGTTGTTCCGATTTGCAGTCCGTCTGAGCGGTTCGCAAAGTACCTTTGGTTCAACTGGTCTATAGTCCAGGTGTGGGAACTGCTGAAGCCCAGTGTAAACAGCATTTGGGCCAACTCAGCCGGATCGAACGCGCTTTTCCACGGCTCGCCGCCCTCGGCGAATTGCGCCATCAACTGTTCGACGAAGACACGCATCATCGGCGGCAAGCTGGACACTGGCAGTGCGTATTCCAGCAGCACGGCGCTGCTCCTGGCGCAGCGCGCGATGAACCGCAAAGTATCAAAGACCGCAGCCTCGTCGAGGTACATGGTTACCCCGAGCCAGCTGAAAAAGGCCGGTGCGAGTGGATCGAATCCGGCACGCGTCAAGCCCTCGGCAAGGCTGATGCGCTCGAAGTCGACCGGTACGAACCGCAACGATTGCGGCAAGCGGATGCCCGCCTCATTCAGGTGCGCTCGTTTCCATTCCTGCGTGGCCGGCAAGTCAACCTCGAAGATGCTCCCGGGCGTGTCGTGCTGCCGGTAGGCGGTGGTGTCGAGTCCTGCCCCAAGCACGACGTATTGTCGCACCCCCCGCTCGGCGGTTTCGGTCCAAATGTTGTCAGCTAGCCTACTGCGTACGACCAGCGCGCTGCGGCCTACACGTCGACATCGGGTGGCGGAACCGATCGAGGCCATTGCGTAGGCCCTGTGCCTCGGCTTTGCCTAGCACGGCCAATGCGAGCAGATCATCAAGCACCAGCGGGCGATTCAGTAGTTGGTGCGCCGCCCGTTGTCTAGCCACGATCAAGGCGCTAGGCTTCGGCCCGGCGTCGATTGGCGGCAGGTCGTGCCCAACGATGTGTGCCTTATGCAGATAGGCCAACAATGCCTCGTCGAGCCCCACCCCAAGTTGAGGTCCGGCTCTTGGTTCAAGGCGTCTCGAACATGCACTTCCGAGACCACGTCATCGCCACAGAAGCTTTCACGGAAAAGCTGTTGCCAGCGCTCGACGAGAGCCTGTACCGGCGCAGCGTCGGCCTCGACGTGCGTATTCCACGCCAAACCGAACGCTGATTCCACGGCAAACCGAGCACGGATTCCACAGCAAAGCGAGCGCCGATTCCACCGCAAACGGAGCAAGGATTCCACGGCTGCCCGAGCGCGAATTCCACGCGTAACCGAGCAGTAAGCTGGGGAGACGGCGACGCGGATAACCATGGCACGCTCGACGATTTTGTCGGGCCGCCGAATGTCGAATAAAAGGTTATCCATGCGTCAAATCAGGGAAGTGCTGCGCCTGCGCTTCGTGTGTGAACGCAGCCAGCGCGAGATCGCGACGACGATCGGCGCTTCGAGCGCGACGGTCTGGGACTACCTGGACCGTGCGCGGCGTGCGCAACTGGACTTCGGGAAGGCGATGTCGCTGGATGACGCGGCGCTTGAGGCGCTGCTGTTTCCGCCGCCGCCGTCGTTGAGCCGGACACGCCCGCTGCCCAACTGGCCGCTCGTGCATCGCGAGCTTGGCAGGCGAGGCGTAACGCTCGACCTGCTCTGGAACGAGTACAAGGCCCAGGAGCCCGAGGGTTACGGCTACAGCTGGTTCTGCAAGCACTACGAGCGCTGGGCAGCGGCTTTGCCGGTTACGCTGCGCCAGACGCACACGCCCGGCGAGAAGCTGTTCATCGACTACTCGGGTAACAGGCTCGGTATCGTTGATCCGCACACGGGCGAGATCCGCGAGGCGGAGCTGTTCGTCGCGACGCTCGGCGCATCGAACTACACCTATGCCGAGGTCACCTGGACCCAGCAGCTTGAGGACTGGATCGGCTCGCATGTGCGCGCGTTGAACTTCATCGGCGGTTGTGTCGAGATCCTGGTGCCCGACAACCTGAAGTCCGGCGTACACAAGGCCGATTTCTACGATCCGGTTCTGAACCGGACCTACGGCGAGATGGCTGCCCATTACTCGATGGCGATCATCCCGGCACGCAAACGTCGGCCCCGCGACAAGGCGAAGGTCGAGCAGTCGGTACTCCTGGCACAGCGCTGGATTCTGGCCCGGCTGCGCAACCAGCGGCTGTTCAGCCTCGACGAAGCCAATCGGGCAATCGCCGCGCTGCTCGTCGAACTGAACAACAGGCCGTTCAAGAAGCTGCCCGGCTGCCGCCGCAGCGCTTTCGAGCAACTTGATCGCCCGGCACTTCGCCCGCTGCCGGGACGGCCTTACCAGTACGCGCAGTGGAAGGTTGCCCGCGTCGGCATCGATTACCACGTCGAGCTCGACGAACACTATTACTCGGTCTCGTACTGCCACGCCCGGGAGCAGGTCGACGTGCGCCATACGAAGACAACGGTCGAGATCTTCCTGCGCGGTCAGCGAATTGCCGCGCATGCGAAGAGCGAGCGCCGCGGCCATCACACCACGATCGCTGCGCACATGCCGCCGAATCATCGGGCCGCCACCACGGAGTGGAATCCGCAACGGCTGATCAACTGGGCCACCGACATCGGTCCGCATACCGCTGCGGTTATCGAACATCTGCTCGGCGGTCGCCAGCATCCGCAGCAGGCTTACCGCGCCTGCCTGGGGGTGCTGCGCATGGGCAAAGACTACGGCCGTGCGCGGCTGGAAGCCGCCTGCCAGCGCGCCATTGATCTGAAAGCGCCGAGCTACCGGTTCATCGCCTCAACGTTGAAGAATGGCCTGGAGAGCAAGGCCGATGCGCCCGTCGCCCAGACCGAACTGCCGCTCGTGCACGCCAACGTGCGCGGGCCGTCCTACTACCACTGAAAGGAGATCATCGACATGCTGCATCACCCGACCGTTGAGCGGCTGCACGAGCTGCGCCTGTTCGGCATGGCCGCGGCGCTGGCCGACCAGCAATCCCAGAACAGCATCGATCAGCTCGGCTTCGAGGAGCGCCTCGGGCTGCTCGTCGAACGCGAAGCAAGCGAACGCGAGTCACGCCTTCTCACGGCGCGGCTGCGCCGCGCGAAGCTGCGCTTCCCTGACGCGGTACCTGAAGACATCAACTACCGCGAGCCCCGCGGACTCGACCGCGCTCTACTCGCCCGACTGCTCACTGGCGAATGGATCCGGGCGCACCAGAACGTGATTCTGGTCGCGCCGACCGGCCTTGGCAAAAGCTGGCTCGCATGCGCGCTGGTCAACCAGGCATGCCGTCAGGGCTTCTCGGCCCGCTATCTACGCATGCCGAAGTTCAATGAGGAGATGGCCATCGCGCACGGTAGCGGCGGTTACGCGAAGCTGCTCGCGCAATGGGCGAAAACCGACATCCTCGTCATGGACGACCTCGCCATGGCGCCGCTGTCGGATTCGGCGCGGCGTGATCTGCTCGAGGTGCTCGACGACCGGCACGGCCGGCGTTCGACAATCGTAACCAGCCAGATTCCAGTCGACAGCTGGCATGCCGCCATCGGAGATCCAACGCTTGCAGACGCGATCCTCGACCGGCTGGTTCACAACGCGCATCGGCTCACACTATCGGGCGAGTCGATGCGCAAGCGCCGAAATGGTTTGACCATCGAAGACGAGAAGGAGTAAAAGAACTCACCCCGCGTCGCCACGTCCGCAGCGCTCGCTTTGCTGTGGAATCCCCGCTCGGCTTCGCGTGGAATGTCTGCTCGCTTTGCCGCGGTACGGCTGCTCGATTTGCGTGGAATACGCACCTCGACGCCGGCCTGCATGTGTGCCCGCAACTCAAGCGCCAACGTTAGCCATTCGCGCCTGTTCTTTTCGTTAAGCTGGCGGCGCCGAACTTCTTCCATCTGCGCCGGGTTCAAGTGTTTGGCGAGAAGTGTGCAGCGCGCGCGCAAACGATTCGTCTATCCAAACCAGCATCTCCGCCATAATGCCGACAATCTGCTGTGCGCGTGGCTCCGCGGTCTGAATCTTCATCAACTTGTAAGCGAGCGCCGGGTCGTTGTTCGTCGTGCGGGTCATGAGCCGAACCCAGCGCCAAGCCAACTCTTGGGCAACACTGCTTTCACTAGACAGCGCTTCCCGCATGGCGCTATGAACCTCAACGACGAGCTCGTCCCATATTGGATCCATCGGCGCAATCGCATCCGGGCCCGTTGCAAACAGCGCGTCGAGTTCGTCTTCGTTCAGGTGCTTTTGATACATAGTAAGCGCGCAATTTCCCCCACCTAGCTTTTGCATCCAGCAAGCGCCACGATTGCGTCCGCAACCACAACTTGCGGACGCAATTCATGACCCAGGATGACCTTTCGTTTTTGCCTTTGCGCGTGACGCGCGTTGGGATAGGCGGCAAGCGCAGCTTCGATCCTCTGGACAAGCGGCGACTGGTCGCGGCCTGCGAGCAACCCGGGGGCGTCATAGTCTGGTCTGGCGCTGAAGGCCGGGGTGAACGCCAACCAATTGCGCAAATGGGTTCGGCTACACCGGCAGGCGGAAACGCCCGTGAGCAACAGCGACATGACCGCTTCAGTGTCGGCGTTTGTGCCATTCGTCGCGATCGCGAATCCGGCGCTCGCGCCTGCTTCAACGCCGGCTGTATGCGCGCAACAAGATAGTCGCCGCACCGGTCTTCGCGGTCGCCGACCTCGGCTTGGCTGTCGGCCCAGTTGCCCAATGGCGTGAAGCTGGAGCTTGAATGCTCGGAACACGACGCCGCCCTCGTGAGCGCCATGATCGCGGCATTGGGACGGCGCTGATGTTTCGCTTCGAGGCCGACCTGACGGTGTTCTTGCACCGCGAGCCAGGCGACTTCCGGGCAGGCATCAACACTCTGGTGACGCTGGTCGAGCAGTCCATGCAACTGGACCCGTTTGCGCGTGCCGTGTACGCCTTCCACAACCGCAGACGCAACCGGATCAAATTGCTGTTCTACGAGCGCAACGGTTTCTGGCTGCTGCTACGGCGCTTCGAAGAGGATCACTTTGTCTGGCCGCGCCGGCAACAGGCGGTAATCGAGCTGACGACCGAGCAGTTGCGCTGGCTATTGGAAGGCATCGACATCGATGCAATGCGCCGTCATCCAGCGCGGCGGTACCGTCATGCCAGCTGAGTACCGGGCCGGCTGGCAGGCAAGGCACGGGTGACTGTTACAAATCTCCGTAAACCGTCAGCGTATTGGTTTCGACTATCCTGGGAGCATGAATGACGACGACTTCTCCGGGTTACCGCCCGCCGCCCAGGCTTATATCCGTGAACTCGAGTCACGTAACCGTCAGCCGGGCGAACGCATTGCCCAGCTGGAGGAGCAATTCCGCCTGGCGCAGAGCAAACGCTTCGCGCCGAGCAGCGAGAAGCTGCGCGATCGCGTGTTCAATGAAGCCGAGCAGATCGCCGCCGCCGATGCGCATGACGATGATCTCGCGGCAGACACCTTCATGCTGCCCGATACCGGCCTGCCGGACCCACCGGAAGTAGCGCGGCGCAGTCCTGGACGCAAACCGCTGCCGGCGCATCTGCCTCGTCAGCGCATCGAATACGACCTGCCTGATGACCAGAGGATATGCCCGTGCTGCGCACGCGAGCTTCACCGTATGGGCGAAGAGATCAGCGAACAGCTGCATATCGAGACGAAGGCGTCGGTCCTGCAGCATGTGCGCTTCAAATACGCGTGTCGCCATTGGGAGCGTCATGCCGAACGCATGCCGGTGATAACGTCACCGATGCGAGCGCAGCCATTGCCGGGCAGCAATGCAAGTGCCGCGATGACCGCCACCGTCACCGCCGGCAAGTATGTTGACGGAACCCCGCTATACCGGATGGCCAACGCATTGGGGCGCGCCGACATCGAAGTCGGACGCGGCACGCTGGCGAACTGGGTCATCCGGGCGCTGAGCTGCACTACAGCCGGCTCTATGAGGCTTTGCGCACGACGCTGCTGTCTCAGCCGTTTATTCACGGTGACGAGACAACGGTGCAGGTGCTCAAGGAGGCTGGCAGAGCGGCGCAGAGCACCTCGTACATGTGGGTTTACCGCAGCGCCGAAGGTTGCGCGCAGCCGGTCGTGCTGTTCGATTACCAACCGGGGCGCGGGCGGGAATATCCCCAGGCGTTCCTCGCTGGTTACGAAGGCCTGTTGATGACAGACGGATACGCCGCGTGGCGCACGCTCGAAGGTCCAATGCACTTCGGCTGCCTGGCTCACGCCCGTCGAGCCTTCGTCGACGCCCTCAAGGGCATGAAGAAACCGGGCGGCCGTGCCGCGCAGGCACTGGAATACTTCAAGGCGCTGTATCAGATCGAAACGCTCACCAAGGCCGATCTGCCCGACGGCGAGACGCGGGTCGACTATACGTACCGGCTGCGTCAGCAGCACAGCGTGCCATTGCTCGAAGCGTTCAAGGCCTGGCTGGACGAACAGGCGCTGCAGGTCTTGCCAGAAAGCCTCCTGGGCAAGGCGATTTCATATACAAGAAACCAGTGGGCGTATCTCTGTCGAACATGAGCGACGGGCGTGCCGCCATCGACAATAACGTCATTGAGCGCGACATCAGACCATTCTGTACCGGCCGGTCCTCATGGTTGTTCAGTGACACGGTTGCCGGCGCGAAAGCAAGCGCGATGGTCTACAGTCTGATGCTCACGTGTCGGGCCTGCAACGTCGAGCCATACGCCTACCTCGTGCATGTGTTGACCGAATTGCCACAGCGCGGGCCGGACGCCGATGTCGCTGACCTGCTGCCATTCAACTTCGCGAAACGCTCCGCCGAAATTGGCGCCCCTGTCTGACGTAACCTGCGACAACGCCCCATTGCTTGCGCCTGCGGCGCCTTCGCGCAGTCGGCGCTCAGAAGTCGCTCGTGCTGAAGGCCGCGCAATACGGCACTGCTGGATGACCCG
The DNA here is from genome assembly GCF_000092885.1 of Paraburkholderia atlantica. Lineage (NCBI taxonomy): Bacteria > Pseudomonadati > Pseudomonadota > Betaproteobacteria > Burkholderiales > Burkholderiaceae > Paraburkholderia > Paraburkholderia atlantica. Next base: position 137,978 of record NC_014120.1, read on the forward strand.
CCGCGAGGACGTCCACGTCAGATTTGCCAAGTGTATGCTCGTACAGGCACAAGCGCGACGCTTGCTGCGGCGATCTCGAACCGGGAGGCCACCGTGACGCTTCTGACTGAGGAAGAATCAGCGCTAGCGCTCGCGGATCGCCATATCTTGGAAGCGCTGCAGCGAATCAGCCTAAAGAAGAGCGCGTTCAGGAAGCGCAGAGAAACGGGATGGATTCGTCACAGGCTGGGGAGCTACTGCGCATCATGAGGGAGATCCTTTTTACCTTCACGCAGCATCGGCGCCAGCTTCATGAAGAGCTTGAAAGACAACGGCGCCTCACAAAATCATTCGGTCACTGAACAGTCTCGACGATCGGTGTGCTCAAACGAGCGCTTGTGCGAAAGCGGTCGATAAGAATTTGGGGCTAGCGGTATAAGAAATGTTGAATGCCAATTTGTTCTAGAGTCTGTTAGCCTTCGGGGCTCTAGCTAAAACGTGGCAGAGTCGCAGCGCGTTGAGCTGGGCGACGGCCCCCATGACGTTAGTTTCGTTCTCGTGGCAGCAGTGCTATGAACCGCGGGTTCGATGGCCATCTGCTACCGATAAGGAGTTTCCATGCCTAAAATCAAGAGGGTCGTGTGTGGATGGGGTTGGCCGCAGTGCTAGCCGGAAATCGCCGCTGGTCGCCTGCTGAGTACGCGGCGGCCTGTCAGTCTCGCAAAATCCTTCCGGAATTTACTGCTGCGCAACGATTGACGGAGGGTCAGTGGGCGTTACTTTTAACCGGTGGCGAGCATGATTGTTTCTGTACTGATCAACGGCACAGGTACGAAACGGCCAAAGCAGCAAAACTCGTTGATATGAGGCACATGCTCGTCAAGGTGACTTCGCGTTTCACAACCTTTCGGAGAATGGCCGTCGGTCGGGCACGGGACTATATGTATCGCCGGCCTAACTTCTAAAGATTGCGTTGGGGGCGAACTCGTTTTTGGGGTGCCGTCGCCCGTCGTCCTCCGCTTCAAGCGTCTCGCCGGCACATGAAGCACTATGAATTCGGTTACTCTTTTGACGACTGGAAAACGTTAAGTCGCGCAGAGCAAGTTTCTTGAACTGGCCTCTTACTTTCGCGGCTCGTGCGTCGTCGCTGTTCGGGGAATGGCGGAGCAGCGACATCTCACTTTAGCCGTCATTGTTGGTTGATCATCAAATGGGCCCTTTTCGAAACCTTGGAGAACATCGTGGCAACAATTGTAAACATTACCAGCAGTACTCCCGATGCCGTGCAAATTTGGGGATTCCATGGTTTGTGTGGCGTGGACGACGTCGCGGCCGCTCTCAACACGATCGCTGCGGGGCTGAGCGGTGATGGTAATACGATTCATGTGATGTCAGGTACTCACGGATACTGCAGCGGACGGGTTGGTGCAGTAGCGACGCGGGAACAGAGGTTCGCGGAAGAAGATCGATTTCTCGCTCATCCAATGACGAAGGACAACAACGCCGTTGCCGTGGTTGTCCACGACTTCAATACCGACAAGCTGCCGGCCCCCGACTACGTGTCTGCGGCAATGGCGAAGCTCAACGCGGATATCCGCTCAATCGTCAGGACCGATACCGGAAACCATGTATTCCTCCTCGCCTACTGCTGTAGTGCCGGTACGGAGTCGATTCGCAAATCGGGACAAGAGAACAAGAAGTGGACTTGACCCCGAGCATGTGCCTGTCGCGCAGCGCGAGCCGGTTAGATACGCTTGCCCGCTCTGGAGCCTTTGCAAGGTCGCGCATGCGACAATAGGGCTTGACGCTGAATCGCGAGGCCACGCTGCTGCGTCGCTTCGGCGGTGAATTGCGTTGCAAACCATACAGAAATTGCTCATATACGTACCGAAGAGACGGGGCGCTCAAACTACCAGCGAAGCGGCTGGTGGTAATGCTCGCACGTATTAGAACGCAGAAGTGCAGCCATTTAATCAGTGTGCGCCTCTATTTTTAGTTGATACGCTGTTCACGATGCATAAAAGACAGATTCATAGACTTCTCGACCTTGCTCACGAAGAAGCCTACGCTTTCGTTGAGGAGAATCCGGCAAGAGCTTTCAAAGAATCGGAAGAGCTCTTTGATGAAATGTTCTTTCATTCGCTTTCGCGTCACATCGGTGAAATGACAATCGCAGAAGTATCCACCCGTATTCGCGAACGAGAATGAGAATGAAGCCTAATCTATCCGTTGGGCTCTGAGCAGTCAGAGAGGCACTGTGACATTGCTGAATTGACCGAGTACGATCGCGTGCTTAGGATGCGAGATCGCTGTGACCCACGGTCATCGCTTTCCAGCGGCGGTCATCAGTTGCGCGATGTCCTATGCTTCAGGTTTCGGCTCAGTCTATGTGATATCGAAGCGCTGCTGTTCAAGTAAGGGTTATCGTTAGTTGCGAACCGGTCCGACTTACGGACCATGACAGAGCAGCAACCAGTCCGACTGGCTCGTAAGGTCCAGCAGGGCAAGCGCCACAATCAAGCGCTCATTGCCCTCTTGCCAGACGGCGCTGCGACGTATTGTTCGCGATGCTGCGCGACGGCACCTTCTACCAGCAGAAATTCACCCTTAACGCTTGACGGACGACTTAGGGGCACCCCCCGACCCACCCGCGTCACTTTTCGAACGGGCTACAGGATCGTCCATGCCGCCTATGCCGGCCTCGCCCCGGTCACACGACGCTCAGGTTTGTCCATCCGAGGCGAACATCCATCCAGGCGGGGTGACAAGGTGCTCAAGAGAGGGCAAGATGGGCGGCTGAAGAAGGCTTCGTGAGCGCCTTCAGTGAGGAGTCTGGCGGCGGTCCTGACGCCGCCCCCCGGCATGCTGGTCAGGACTGGCCAAAGAGGGTGTGCGTGCACCAGGCGTTCCACTTCGGTGGCAACTTCGTCGCGTTACTTGCGCAAGGACGCGAGCTGCTGGGCCAGACGCGGTATGACGATTGTTGTGGCCTGAATGCCGGGCACGATCACAGCCTGTTCGCCCAGCGCCTGAACGGTCTCGACCGCAAGGCTTTTTGCCCATGCGCGGTGCGAGTTTGGTGAGGCGGTTGGCGAGTGTTTTTTCGCTGGTAGCGGCAAGCTCGGCGGGCGATGGCTATCGCTCAAGCACATCGAACACGGCAGGATGACCGAGGTGTGGGCCGAGAACTCGTTCCAGTGCGGGATGGATCTGGGTAGGCAGGCCACGGATGCGGTTGCTGGTCTACGTGATCTGTGCGGCGAGGTCATCGTCGAAACCGCACAACATGGTCAGTTCGGCGAGCGGTTCGTCGGCCAGTCGAAGCGAGCGCAGCGTGTGCGGCATCGAGCGCGCGGCTTCAGCAATGATGGCGGCATCGCGGGCATCGATCTTGGCTTCGCCCGCATGCAGATCGGCGATGCGGCGCATGGCCAGACCCGGCAAATAGGCGACCAGAAGATCTTCATCACGCGCAATTTCCACGGGCAGCGCGCCAATGGCGGCGGGCTGGTCGACGACAAACAGAAGTTGGCCGTGCCCCTTGAGTTCCCTAATGAGCGCGCGCAGTTTGGCTTCATCGTTGGCGGTGTTTGTCAACGTAGTTGTCGCGTCGCTTCACGCGCGCTAGAACTTGCCCTTGATCGCCGCCGGTAACCAGGTGATGTCCCATGACCACAGCTGATTCGGTGCTGTCGCACAATGGCTGGCGGGCATACGTGACGAAGGCTGCCGTGCCCGACCTCGGCGGTGCTGCTGCAAGGCACTTCGCAATACGCGGTAAAAGCTCGACTCCGACGCGAGATACACCCCGCGGTCCGCCAGGCTCGGCACGATCTGACTGGGCGGCAAACTGGCGAACTCGGCGCTATTGGCCACCTCCAGAATCCGCTGCCGTCCGGCTTCGCTCAGCTTGTTGCTGGGCTCGGGCCGCGAGGCCGTGCTGCGGCCGTCGGCTCGCACCGTCTCGCCATCACGAACCCAGCGCTGGAACGTGTGCACGCTCAGGCCCAGCTCTTCGCATGCCTGCTCCAGGCGGCAACCCGACTTCGCCGCCTCGCGGATCAACGATATACATAACAGGCGATCCGAGACGTTGATCAATCGTCCTCTTGTTCTCCCCAGATCGCCTGGACTTTTTTTCTGAGAACCAGCAGCGCTGCCGCTTCGGCCAGCGCCTTCTCCTTGCGCTGCAACTCCTTCTCGAGTTCCTTGATGCGCCGCTTTTCTTCTTTGGAATGTTGACGTTGCTCGCGCGCCTGCTCCGCAGCATTCGCGTTGGCGCCCATACAGGCCGCTCGCCACGCAGCAACCTGCTCGGGGTAGAGACCTTTGCGACGGCAGTACTCGGCCAGCCCCGCTGCATTGAGCGGGGCAATTTCCAGCACGACGGCAAACTTGTCTTCCGAAGACCATCCTTCCGGATTCTTTCCATCGCCCGGCACATTCAATCCTTGCCCTTTCGCCTGTCGGCGCTACGTGTACAACGTCTGTTCGGTAATCCCCGTTTCTCGTGCTAGCGATGACACCGGCGCATTCTCCGGCGGCATCATGCGACGCACCAGCGCTTCTTTTCGTCCTTCTGGGTAGGCTTTCATTCATGCCAATTCTACCGCCCCCGGACCAAGTCTAAGAATCAAGCGACACGACAACTATTCTGACGCCGGGGGTTGGGCAGCGCCTTGTTGTACAGGCGCTTTCCGTTCCGATCAAGAGCGACGGCATGATGGTGGCCTTTGCCGACATCGACGCCAACGAATACATCGGACGGAGCTATGTTGTTGGTTTTCTTGCATCGATTATTTTGCAGGTTGAGCGGTTTGGCCTGCAACAACGGTGTCAAGTCTCGGCATCCACGTTACGGACGGCCTTGGAATGTCCCAGCCGAGCCCCTATTAGCGATCACCAGCCACCCACCAGGCCCGGTGACAACACCGCCTGGATCATGACTGCGACTGGGGGCGAGAATCATTCCGGGTCTGGCTGGCCAAAGCCTCAATTATTGAGGCGGGAAGATAGTAACGGGGGCGGATCTGCGTAATAAACCGACGCCCGCACGACTGTCGGCGTCCTGACTCCCTCCGCCACTTCGGCAGGTTGCACGACGCGCAGGCATCGAGTCGGTCTTGCCGTCCTGATCGGTGTCCAAGCGTCGGCATCACGCTTTGCTTCAATGGCGCGCGCATCGCTTTATCCGGGGCATGACGGCCCGAGCGTCAACGACGGCATGATCTGTAGCTGTCGGGTGACCGGTTCGCACTACCCACGCGTGGCCACCCGAGCGCGTCTACTTTGCGCCCACTTCGGTTGAAGGCGTCGGGAGGGGCCGGGACGGTGCGGTCGATGGAGTAACGGTACCGGGGGTGTCGACTGACCGGATGCGAATGGTTGACTCGCCTCCTAGTCAGTAAGCGGCGGTGCCGAATCGTCTCAATTGCATCCGGCCAACTGGATTCCTACTGATAAGAGCAGAACAGCCGCCCCCACATCGGTAAGCGGCTCGTGCCGGCCGTTATAGACGGTGGCTGAGGGCGACATCAAAGTGATGCCCATCATTTCCAATCTGATGGGCACCACTTTGACACAGTCTGCCGTGAAGAAGCCGGGTTCTCGAACGGGGCGCCCGAACTACCCACGGGAGGCGTGAGCGACTGGCAGCAGCAGCTTGCGAACCTGGCGTATCGGTCGCGAAGCTGGCGCGGGAGAACGGCATCAACGCGAACATGCTGTTCACCTGGCGGCGGCGATATCTGGCCGATCAGCAAGCTCGATCTGCCGGGCTCATTCCGATCGTATTGCTCAACGACACCCAACGGAGGTCATTGCAACAGCTCCGGTAGAAGCGCAAGCGCAGGGCGCGAAGTCTGTATCACCGGTCGGCACGATCGAGATCGGATCGGTCGTGCGGTGGTTAACGTGGGCGGCCTGGTTGATGCCGATATGCTGCGGATTGTGCTGGGCAGTCTGCGCTCATGATCTCCCTACCGGCGGGCACGCGCATCTGGATCGCTGCTGGTGTCACTGATATGCGATGCGGGTTTCATGGGTTGGCAGCGAAGGTGCAAACAGCGCTTGAGGAGAATCAGCTGTGCGGCAACGTCTACATCTTCCGGGGCCGTCGGGGCGATCTGGTAAAGATTCTCTGGGCTACGGAGGACGGAATCTGGCTGCTCGCGAAGCGGCTTGAACGAGGCCGTTTTAGATGGCCCAAGGCCGACGGTGGCAAGGTCCATCTGAGCTCTGCGCAACTGTTGATGCTGCTTGAGGGCATCGACTGGCGACAGCCCCGTCGCACTGCCGCACTATCGATGTTGTAAACCGCGCGGCGGACTCGTAAACTACGGCGCATGTCGAACGGCGCCGATCTTCCTGACGATGTCGAGCTCCTGGAGGCCTTGCTGGTTGAGGCCCGTAGCCTGCTTGCCGAACGCGATGTCGAGGTTGATGAGCAGCTCAAGGCGCAGATCGACAAGCTCAGGCGCATGCAGTTCGGTCGCAAGTCCGAGCGGTTGCAGCGGCAAATCGAGACGCTCGAGACTCAACTTGAGGATCTGGCGGCTGGGCGGGGCGTTGTGGATGTGCAGCGTGCGCAGGCCCGAAGTGCAAATGCGTCCACCTCAAATGCGACGACGGACGAAGCGGCTTCCAGGCAAGCGCTTCCCACGCATCTGCCGCGCGAGGATCATGTGCGCAAGCCTGAATCAAGTTGCCCGCATTGCGGACAACCAATGCAGGTGCTTGGCGAGGACGAATCGGAACAACTCGCCCGGGTCGCAGCGGCGTTCAAGGTCAATCGCACGATCCGGCGCAAACTGGTTTGCCCATGCTGCAGCACTATCACCCAGCCCCCGATGCCCGGCCTGCCAATCGAGCGGAGCATCGCCCATCCGAGCTTGCTCGCAGACATCCTCGTTTCGAAGTATGCAGACCACCAGCCGTTGTACCGGCAATCGGCGATCGCGGCGCACGACGGCGCGACGATTGACCCCCGGGCCAGTATGGGCCGATGGATCGGCCAGTGCGAGGCACTGTGCGCTCCGCTAACAGAGGCGCTGCGCCGCTATACGATGGCCGCGACCAAGCTGCACGCGAATGACACGCCGATCCCGGTGCTCTCAATGGGCAACAGGAAGACGCGCACCCGCCGGCTATGGGTCTACGTGCGCGACGATCATCGCTCGGGCTCGACGCAACCGGCGTCGGTCTGGTTCGCGTACTCGCCGAACCGGCAAGGCATGCATCCTCAAACCCATCTCGCCGACTTCAAAGGGATCCTGCAAGCGGACGCTTACGCGGGATTCGACGAATTGTTCCGCGATGGCTCGATACGCGAGGCGGCGTGCCATGCGCACGCGAGGAGAAAGTTCTACGACATCCTTGTGCGCACGCCATCTGACACAACACAAAAGGCACTCGAATATATTGGCGGGCTCTATGACATCGAGGCCTCCATTGGCGGCAGGCCAGCCGCCGAGCGGTTGCGAATACGCAGGAGAAAGCCAGACCACTGCTTCAGATCTATGAAGCGTAGCTCAGGGCAAAGCTTGAAACGCTGTCGTCGAAGTCCGATACGGCCAAGGCGATCAACTACACGCTGAACCAGCGGAGTGCACTGACGTTGTATTGCGAAGACGGTACGCTCGAGATCGACAACAACATCGCGGAGAACGCGCTGCGCTGTGTAAGCCTGGGCCGGAAAAATTTTTTATTCGTCGGCTCCGACAGTGGTGGTGAACGGGCAGCTTCGATGTCCGCATTGATTGGCACTTGCAAACTGAATGACATCGATCCGCGTGCCTACCTCGACTATGTGCTAACCCAGATCGCCGATCACAAAATCAATCGCATCGACGAGCTTCTGCCTTGGCGTGTGGCCGACAAGCTGCACACGCCAGCCAGTCCGCCAGCCCCCTCTACCTGACCGGCGGCTCCAGTTCACCATCATGCCTCACTTGCAAGCGAATTGACGAACGGCCCTGCTGAGCCGCTTACCGACATCGCACGAAAGGATGCTCAACTCCGCTGGCGGCCCGTTGTTCTCATGCTTTTCGAACTAGAATTGCGCTAGTTGTTCGGAGATTGCGACGCCGTCAGCGGCGAGATCCGGAATTCGCTCGCAACCTTCGGCCAGATTGATGCGCACCCCTGCATGAAGGTAGACGCGACATTGACGATACCGGGATTGCCTTCCGCACCGAACACGCACGAAGCCATGGTCTGCATGTTGTTGAGGAGGTGCTATGCACCATGCCGGAAGGATGGAGCATCACAAAGCTGACCGCGCATTTCGATTGGGCAACGGAAAAGCTCCAATGAATCGTGGGAGTTCCCCTTCTAGTGACGAATTGCTGTCTGTCAATTCGTCAGTTTGCGATTGCCGTGTCCTGACCGCGCGAGTAAGGCTTCGACGACCTCGAAACCGATGCAATCAATCGGGTCCAGCCAGCGTAGTTTGGCAATCAGCTTCAGTGCATGGGCCCGTTCGCCACGCCGTACGCTGATGAACGCAAGCGCCTTCAGCGTAAAGAGCCAAAAGCGCGGCGGCCCGGGAATAGAGAAGTCCGCGTCGCCCGGCTGCACCGCGCACCAATCACTGCTGATCGACGCTTCGCCGGCAGCGACCGCCAAAGCCCTCGTTGCGACTCTATGCGCCTCGCCAAGTTCGCCCCGGTTTGCATGGAACTTATATAGCAGATAGTAGGGCGGCAGGCAGCGCGGATAGGACAGGATGGCGGTCCACAACGCGGCGGCCACATCGTCATCGCTGCCGCGGCGGGTGCTCTCGATCAGCTGTAGTACGCCGGCCGGAACTTTACCGCCGAACAGACCCGTCGACTCGATACCAGTAATGAGATTCATCAAAGTTTCTCCGGATGTGATAAGGCGCTCAGCCGCGGGAGCGATACTGAGCTTTTTCGTTTAACCGAACTTGAACTGTATGCCATATCCCCCGCGCGGATAGGCCCATTCAACATTATGGTGTTCGGTGCACAAAATTCGGCAACTACCGCATTCGAGGCAGCCGTCGGTGACCAACGTGACTGAGCCGTCGTTCTCGTTCCGATAACAGGAGGCGGGACACACGAATGTACAGCTCTTTTCCGTGCAATCGTTGGTGCAAATGTCCACGTCTTTTATGCGGACGTGCGGCCGCCCGACGTCCACTCGGTAGCGATTTTGAAACAGCTTTTCGTCGATGTTGGCAGTGATCGTATTATTCATCGGAAAGCCCTCCAGAATTTGTATGCGTCGCCGATCAGCCCTGTCACCGAGCGACTTTTACGGAAGCTGGTTATGACCTCGCGTTTCTTGGTCTTCTTGTCGATGCCATCGACCGTCATCATCGTGCGGGCCGCTTTCGCGACGAGATCAGGGTATGTGGTAAAGAACTGGGGATTATGGTGTAAGACCTTCGGCATATCGCGGTACTTGTGCAAGTCCTTCATCACGAAACTCTTGTCTAGCGCGTCCTTATACGCTGACAGCGTGCTGGCACGGTAGCCGTGGCGGCCGGCCGCTTTGGCGGCTATTGCTGTCTCGGCGGCGAGGCGCCCCGTCGTCATCGCGAGATTGGAGCCTTCTCGGTGTGCGGCGTTGACGAAGCCGCCCGAGTCACCGACGATCATCCAGCCGTTACCGTATACTTGCGGAATCGCATTAAACCCTCCTTCGGGAATGAGGTGCGCGCAGTACTCCTTCATCTCGCCGCCCGCGATAAGAGGAGCGATGGACGGGTGACGCTTCATTTTCTCGAGAAGCAGATACGGGGTTGTGCGATTAGAGTTCTTCTTGAAGTCGCTCAGCATACAGCCGACGCCGATCGTCAGCGACTCCTTGTTCGTGTAAAGAAACCCAGTCCCTGCCATGCCATCTGTGATTCGTCCAATCATCTCTATTACAACGCCTTCTTGATCGGCAACGTTAAACCTCTCGCGAATTGTTTCCTCGGGCATGAAGAGGATCTCTTTCACAGCTAGTGCGACGTTGCGCGCTTCGATCTCACCATGAAAGCCCGCTTTGCGGGCCAAAGTTGAGTTGACGCCGTCCGCGAGAATCACGACATTCGCATAAACTTCGCCGTGTTCGCGGTCGCACTGGACGCCGACAACTTGGTCTCCGTCCAGAATCAGGTCATTCACCGTAGTCTCGCAGATCAGTAAGGCACCGGCCTCACGGACCTTCGACGAAAACCACTTGTCGAATTGCGCCCGTATGATCGTGTAGCGGTTATACGGTGGCTTGTTATAGTCGTCGCTCCGCGCGTGTGTGCCTACAAACGAAGTATCGTCGAGCATCCACATGCGCTGTTCAATGATGTGGCGCTCAAGTGGCGCGTCGTCACGGAAGTCTGGGATGATTTCTTGAAGTGCATTGGCGTAAAGAATCGCACCTTGAACGTTCTTGCTACCGGGATATTCGCCGCGTTCGATTTGAAGTACTTTCAGTCCACCTTTAGCCATAACATAGGCCGCAGCGTTGCCCGACGGTCCGGCACCCACGACGATCGCGTCGAATTGCGACGATTCTCTCATCTAACTCTCCTAGTGTCTCGCATTTGCCGAAATGCCAAGTGTTCCTTGCAGGCGTGCGTTAGCGCGGGCAGCAACTGCAGTGCGTCCCCGACGATGCCGTAATGCGCGTAATCGAAAATAGGTGCGTTGGGATCGGTGTTGATTGCGACAATCACGTCCGAGCTTTCCATGCCGACGCGATGCTGGATTGCCCCCGAGATGCCGGCTGCGATATAAAGTTTTGGCCGCACGATTTTGCCAGTTTGCCCGACCTGTCGATCCGCCTCGACCCAACCTGCCTGCACGCACGGGCGCGTAGCGCCGACTTCACCACGGAGTACGCGCGCCAGATCAAACGCTAGTTGAAAATTCTCCGGAGTTCTGAGACCCTTGCCGCCGCTGACGATCACATCCGCATACGGAAGGTTGATCTGAGAAGTTGTCGCATCGGCGACAAAGTCGAGCAATTTGGTGGCAATGTCGGCTTCGACGAGCCCCAGTGTTTCCTGCACGATCTCGCCGACGCGGCCTTCTTGCGCTGAGGGCATCGCCATGACCCGTGGGCGTACCGTCGCCATCTGCGGGCGATATGCAAGCGTCATGATCGTGCAGAGCAACGAGCCGCCAAACGTCGGACGGGTGGCCGCCAGTGCCCGGGAGGTCGGATCGATGTTCAGTTCGGTGCAGTCGGCGGTGAGCCCGGTGAGCAGGGTCGTCGCAACGGAGCCGGCGAGATCCCGGCCCATCGAGGTCGCGCCGAGCAGTAGAATTTCAGGGCGGTATTTGTTGACCAGATCGGTCAGCCCCTTTGTGAATGGCTCATTGCGATAGCCACGCAACACTGGGTCGTGAATGACATAGGCTTTGTCCGCTCCAAGGCTGAACGCCTCAGTTGAAAACTTTTCGAGGGGCTCATCCGTGCCGCCGAGCACCGCCACGCAGACGTTGCTGCCAAGTTTGTCGGCAAGCTTGCGCGCTTCGCCGAGCAGCTCCCACGACACGTTATGCACGTGGCCGCGGTCGTGCTCAAGGAAGACCCAGACACCGGTGTAGTTTTTGAGATGTTCGGGTAGCTCCAGGTTGCGGCCTATGGCGTTCAAGGCCGGCTGCTTTTTCGCGGTAACGGTCGAGTTCATAAGGTCCTCTTCATTAGCACGTCTGCCTCCAAAGTCGGATGGCGAGCGAACATCCTATGCACCAGATCCAACGAGACGCCGCGCAGGCTCGCCATATCCAGTGTGAGCATTTCGGCTTTTTGCTCGCGCGGTGTTGGGCCGAACACTTTGCTCACTACGGTATGTGAGCCTTTCAGCCCAATTTTGCTAACGTCCTCGATGCCGGCCTGCTCGCGATTCCATTTCCGTACCGGAAAAGCTGCCGCTTGGATCATTCTGGGCAGCGCCGCGAAGCGAAGTTCGTTGGTGTTCTCAAGCATTGTCACCAAGCATGGCAATCGAGTTTTGAGTACGTGTACGCCGCCTTCTGCGCGACGCTCGACGACGATCGAGCGTGCGGTGAGGTCGATTTCCACGATCCTGGACACGTAAGTGAGCAACTGGAAGCCCATGCGTGTAGCGATGCCGGGGCCGACCTGAGCAGTGTCGCCGTCGATAGTCTGCTTGCCAGTAAAGATAATATCGACCGGCTGTTCCTTGGCGATTTGTCGGATCGCGGCAGCCAGCGCATATGACGTTGCCAGCGTGTCGGCGCCAGCGAAAGCGCGATCGGTGACGAGTACAGCGTCGTCGGCCCCATAGCTGACGCATTTGCGAAGTGCGTCTTCAGCCTGCGGCGGCCCCATGCAGAGTGTGGTTACAGTACCGCCAAAGCGGTCCTTTAGCCTCAACGCTTCCTCCAGCGAGAACAGATCGTACGGGTTTACGATGGCTGGGACGCCTTGACGCATGATGGTGTTGGTGACAGGGTGGACGCGGATCTGTGCCGAGTCCGGTACCTGCTTGATGCAAACGACAATATGCATTGGGTACTCCGGGGTCAGGCGTCGCCGCGTGCTGGCAGCGACGCGCGCAGCTGGTCAATTGAGACGACCCGCCGTCCGTCCGCTTCCTGAAAGACTCTGAAAACCTTTTGCTCTGCGGGCGTGGACAAGACGAAGTCGTTGTAGGCCTTATTCAGTAAACATCGATAGATAGAGAACACAGCCGCCGCGTTATTACGCGGTAGCGCCTTCTGTTGCTCGATGTACTGAAAAAAACGCTTGAGAATGTGCAGGCGGCTGACGTTCACTACCTTCTCGTCGAATGAAATGTCAAAGAATCGCAGGAAGTCTTCCGCGGACGACAGGCGATGCAGTTGTTCGATAACCTCTTGCACGTCGTTTCTCCTATTGGACCAATACGCACCCGATGACGGCCTCAAGACACCTTAACTCGAATGCCACGTGCTTGCGCCAGGAAGCGATGCAGATCGGCTGTCCCCGGCTCCTGTTTGTACTGTGTGGCAAATGACCGGATACGTGCAAGCAACTGGGGCACAAGCCGCTCGGGCACTGTGACGCCACGAGCGTCGTAGGCGTCACGCACACTTTGGGATCCAGAATGTTTGCCGAGTATCGTCGACCGTTGCCGGCCTAGTTCTGCGGGATCGAATCCCTCGTAGGTTGCGGGGTGCTTCGAAAGGCCGTCGGTATCAATGCCTGACTCGTGCGTGAAGACGTCCCTACCAACAATGCTCTTGTTGGAGGAGGAAATAGCGCGGCCAGACGCCCGCTCGACCAGCGATGAGATGTCGCGTAACGCAGTTGCGTCAATGCCGGTGTCTCGTCGGAGCAGATGTCGCGTGCCCATGACGACTTCCTCAAGTGCTGCATTGCCGGCCCGCTCACCCAGACCGTTGACGGTAGTGCTGGCGTGGGTCGCCCCTGCCGAGAGGGCCGCTAGCGTGTTGGCGGTGGCGAGTCCGAGGTCGTCGTGCGAATGGACTTCGATCTCCAGGTCCACGGCGGCGCGAATTGCTGCGATGGCGTGGAATGTCTTGAAAGGGTCCAATATGCCGACGGTGTCCGAAAATCGTACGCGCTGGGCCCCATGCTGCTCTGCGCATCGCACAACTTCTAAGATGAACGAGGGATCCGCACGCGAGGCGTCTTCCATACCGAGGGAGATCTTGGGGCGGCTTTTCGCAGCCTTACCAATGACGCGTGCGATGCGCGCTAACACCCAACTACGCGGCTGCCGTAGCTTGTGTTGCAAGTGAATATCCGATACGGGGACCGAAAGATGAATCATGTCGGCATCGCAGCGTGACGCCGCGCTGATGTCCTCGTCGGTGAGTCGCCCCCAAACCATCAGACGAGCGTCGAGGTTCATGTCGGCAATCGCATCAATGCACGCCATTTCGTCTTCGCCCATGGCTGGAATGCCGATTTCGAGTTCGGCGACGCCAGCTTGCGACAGTGCGGCGGCAATCGCGCACTTTTCCTCCGTGCAAAATGCGACGCCAGCGGTTTGCTCGCCGTCGCGAAGTGTCGTGTCATTGATGATTGGGTTGCTCATGTCGGATCTCTTCAGTTGTCGGCCATCGATCGCAAGCGTTGTGCCAGGTGCAGGTCTACAGGCAAAACAACGCTTTGCGGTGCCCTGCTGGCGCCATACGAACGGCGAACCTTGCCCTTCACGCGGAAGATCGCGGATGCCCCACGCACACGATGCGGCAGTGCCCGGTGATTGAGAGCGGATAGTGGCATATCAAAAGCAACTTGTGCTCACGACCAGTGCGTTATTTTTGTCGTGACAGCGACAGAATACGGCCGGGTTGTCGGGTCTTGGTCAAGAGACGTAACAAGAACATTGAGTTGGTTGACCAACTAACGTACCGATATCAATGGAGTTCGCGTGAGTGGCATGGATTTCGCTGATAAAGCCGGCGAACCACAGAAGGCTTTGGAGAGAACATCCATGCAAGATTGCGCGAATGCCAGCACGCTGTCCTCGACTGCGCCTGTCGGCATCCAAAAGACACTAACCCTGAGGGTGACCGGAGATGCGCTTGTTCAGATCGACGGCTGCGACACCCACCGCCGCGCAGACAAGTCGGGCTGCGGTTCATCGGACGTTCATGAGCGCGAGCCGGCAGAAGTATGGGAAAGGATAAACAAGCATCCTTGTTTTTCGGAAGAAGCGCATCGCTATTACGCGCGAATGCATGTGGCGGTGGCGCCCGCCTGCAACATCCAATGCAACTACTGCAATCGTAAATATGACTGTTCCAATGAGTCGCGACCCGGCGTCGTGTCGGAGAAGCTGACGCCGGAGCAGGCCGTGAGTAAGGTTATGGCCGTCGCGGCCACGATTCCGCAGTTGACGGTGTTGGGCGTTGCGGGTCCCGGTGACTCGCTCGCCAATCCGAGGAGGACTTTTGACACTTTCCGTATGCTCCGCGAGCGCGCTCCGGACATCAAGCTATGTCTGTCAACGAACGGACTAGCGTTGCCGGACTTTGTCGATGAGATTTGCAGCAACGCTGTTGAGCATGTGACGATCACCATCAATATGGTGGACCCCAACGTCGGTGAATTGATCTACCCATGGATTTTTTGGGACCACCGGCGCGTCAGGGGCAAGGAGGCCTCGCAGATCCTTCACGAGCGGCAAATGCAAGGGCTCGAAATGCTCACGGCGCGCGGCGTGTTGACGAAGATCAACTCGGTGTTGATTCCAGGCATAAATGACGAACACCTGATCGAGGTGAACAGCGAAGTGAAGAGGCGCGGTGCTTTCCTGCACAACATCATGCCACTCATCTCGGACGCTGGGCATGGCACGTATTTCGGACTGCACGGACAGCGTGGCCCTACTGCTACCGAGTTAATGGCCGTGCAGGACCGTTGCAAGGGAGGCGCTACGTTAATGCGCCATTGCCGTCAGTGCCGTGCGGACGCAGTAGGTCTACTGAGTGAGGACCGTCGCGAGGAGTTCAAACTTGACAGGATCGACGACTTGGAAACTAGGTCCGACGCGAATTACCGTCGAGAACATCAGCGCCGAGTGGAAGTGCAACGCAATGCGCAGCGCGACGCGAAACAGACTGCAATGGCTTTGGTGAAGGCGAGCGAAGTGCTGGCCGACCTGAAGGTCCTGATCGCTGTCGCGACGAAGGGAGACGGCCGAGTGAACGCACATTTCGGGCATGTCTCCGAGTTCCAGATTTTCGAGGTCAGCGCTGGCGGAGCGATCTTTGTGGGACACCGCCGCGTGGAGGCGTATTGTCGGGGCGGCCATGATGATGAAGATCGCCTGCCACCGCTCATACAAGCGATCGGCGATTGCCACGCTGTACTGGTTGCGAAGGTCGGTTTGTGTCCGCGCAAGGAACTGTCGCAGGCGGGCATTGAGCCGGTGGACCAGTACGCGTACGAAACAATCGAGAAAGCCGCGCTGATATGGTTCATCGAATATTGCAGCCGCATCACGAAAGGCGTGACCGTGCACGTGGAGCGTGGCGCCCCTGGGATCCGGCAGAAGACGTCGATCACTGCGACGGCTGCTGCTGATTGAGCGGCAGACGGACAAAGGGAACGGCTGCCCGCGCTATACAAACCATCATTACAAGGAGTGCCATTATGCCCCTGAAGATCATTGCCTCGACCTGTACCGGCTGCTCGGCCTGCGAGCCGCAGTGCCCGAATGTCGCCATAAGCGAGAAAGGTGGCATCTTCGCGATCAATCCGAAGAAATGTACCGTATGCGAAGGACAGTTTGATACTCCGCAGTGCTTGGCCGTTTGTCCAGTGGACGGGTGCATTGTGGTGAGCTAGCATCGCTAGCCACGGGCAGGACACTGAGGAATGTTCCAACGATTGCTAACTGGTACCATGCCAATATCACGTTGACCAAATTTTCTGTTACCGCTGCCGCGGAAAAGTTTATGCGCCGTGTGGTGCGTTTTTCCGGCTTGCCATCGAGTGCCGGTTTTCGTCTTCTTGTCAGGTCCGGCGGATGTTCCGTATACGACGCCGAATTCAGTGCCAAAGTAGAGGCTAGGACCGGCGACGAGACCATCGAGCTTCATGGACTGCGGCTTTTCTTGCCGGCAGAAAGCCGCGTTTTGTTAGATGGTCTGAAGATCGACTTTGTCGAAACACCAGATCGGTCAGGTTTCGCATTTATCAAGGAGGACCAACGGTCGGCAGTTTCGGCCAGTGCGGATGTCGTTCGGATTGATGTGAGTGCGATCGGACGCGGGTGACCCCGTTCCTCCACAGAAGTTGTCTTGAACTAGCAGTTCGGTATGACAAGGAAGAAAAAGCATGACTGGAATTGACAACGATGACCTCATTGAGGTCACATTTGCGCCTCGCTTCAGCATTGGTGAGCGCGTCATTTCGCGCTTCTCCATCCGCAACGACGGCACCTACGCCGGTAAGTCTATGGGTGAATCGCTCGTCAGCAAAGGCGACGTGGGGTATGTGATCGGAATCCAAACCTTCCTGCAACGGTTCTACATCTATGCAGTTCACTTCGTCGAAATCGACCATCGCGTCGGCATGCGCGCCAAGGAGCTATGCACGCTCGACCACCTTCCACATGACGTGCTCGCCCGTTTGGGCGAGCATGCGGCCAATCTCGGCTGGATGGGTCTTCGTAGCGCCGAAGGACCTGACCGCAGCGGCTCGTGTAACGCGCATGGTGGCGACGCACCGGTCGGTTCGCAAGTCGACGGAGGCCGTCTAGTCGTCGGTCATCCGCGTCAAGCAGTTGCGGGAACTTTGCAACGGTGACGTCTATCGAGGCCGGTGCGAAAGTCGCTATCTAGTTAAGGCTTGGAGGCTTGCCGGAATGGCCAGAATACGTGGTGTTGGCGAGTCTGGCGATGCGGTCAATCAGTTATTTTGACGGGCAGGCGGTCGCGGCACTGAAGGGGAGATCGCGCCCGGCCGGACCGTCGTAAGAGCGGAAGGACGATATCGGCTCTATCAGAGCTGGGAGGTGCTCGTCGCAGAACAAGATCCACCTCCGACGAGCGCTGTGCTTGTCGACCGATCGTTAGAATTATTGGATTTACTTGTTGCAGTGCGAATCTTTTAACCGACCTTGGAAGTCTCAACGTGAAACTAATGATCCGCATGGACAGGAAGGGCATACTCAGCGCCTACGTGCCAAAGAAGGATCTCGAGGAGCAGATCGTCGGCATCGATGGCAAGAAGATGTGGGGTGGAGTGATAACGCTTGCGAACGGCTGGCGATTCCAACTGCCGGAGATGGCGGCCGATACAACGCTTCCTGTCACCGTAGAAGCGCGTCGCGTCGCGGGTGAGCGGGACTGACATGGCACTTACAGCAGATCAGATCAGTGCTATCGTCGAGTTAATTCTGCGCGAACCGACGCTGCCGGAGGCTGCGGCAACCTGGCGGAAGTTGTATCCCGATGTGCGAGTCATTCGGATTAGCGCCGTCGAGCTTGTCGATGAAAAACCCCTCATCCAGTTTCGGGGCCGCCGCGTTTATCTCGCGACGTCGACAGGTGTCTGTGTCTCCGTGACAACAGACGCAAGTGAGGCCAATATGCTCATCCTTGCCGAAGACGGAGTCTGCGATGGAAACTGAGGCAATTCCACTTACTGAGCCAGCGTGCGGGCCGCGGGAGATCGAGCTGGTTCGCGCGGTCCTGCAATCGTCGTGCTGGAGCCACGGACCAATGCTCGATTCTTTTGAGACTGCATTCGCACGATGGAGCCGCCGTGTCCACGCGGTCGCAGTGGCGAGCGGGACGCTCGGCACTTGGATTGCGCTGCGCGCGCTCGGCATTGGTCAAGGCCATGAAGTCATCTGCGCATCGCATACATGGCATCAGATCGCGCATGCGATCACCCTCGTTGGGGCGACACCGGTGTTTGCCGATATCGACTACTGGAGCGGCTGCCTCGACGCGATGAAGGCACAAGAGAAGATTGGACATCGGACGCGTGCAATCCTTGCGGGGAATACTAACGGGCATCCTGCCGCCTGGCAATCGTTGCGCGAGCTTGCCGATGTGAATGGTCTGAGCCTGATCGAGGATAGCACTGAGGCGCTCGGATCACGCTACCGTGGGCGCTGCGTGGGGTCGTTCGGTAAAGTGACGGTTTTTGACTTTTCGCCACCCTCCGCGTTGTGTGTGGGAGAGGGCGGAATGCTCGTCACTGACGACGCCAGCTTGGCGCAGGAACTGCGTTACTTGAGGCGACGTCTGAG
Source organism: Paraburkholderia atlantica (assembly GCF_000092885.1). Taxonomy (NCBI): domain Bacteria; kingdom Pseudomonadati; phylum Pseudomonadota; class Betaproteobacteria; order Burkholderiales; family Burkholderiaceae; genus Paraburkholderia; species Paraburkholderia atlantica. The sequence goes on from NC_014120.1 coordinate 156,657, forward strand.
CGCCGATCGAAAGTCGGTCTCCCTCGGTGCCCAGGTGCCGCTGCAGGCGGGTATGAGTGAAATCACCGCCGCGCTCGGCCTGGCACAACTGGCAGGGCTCGAGGAGCGGCTCGCCCAACGGAAGCGGGTCGAAGCCTGGTATCATGAAGCGATGGAGAGCTTCGAAGGGATCAAACCACCGTATCAGGCGGAGGACGTGGACGAAGTGAATTGGATGCTTTACGTTGTGCATCTGGGCAAGAGGTTTACTCACAGCGCGCGTGCTCAAATGATCGACGACATGCTGGCTTGCGGGGTAGAAACGGCAGCCTACAGCCATCCGTTGCATGAGCAGTTTCATTACATGAAGGCCGCCGATGCTATTGGAGGTCGACGAGGCTACCTGCCCGATACCGAGCGGATTGGGGATCGAGCACTCGCGTTGCCGCTGCACACTCAGCTTACTATTCAGGATGTGAAGTACATCGTCAAAACTTTGAAGGACACGGCGACCAACGTCGGTGCGGGGGCCCCCATCTATCTCTAGCAGGCTGTTGAATTTCGGTCCCGCGTAAACGGGATCCTGGGGCCGAACGTTATGGATATCGTGTTCATGAACTTTGGCAGTGAATTCGATGCGCGGAATGGATGAGACGCAGGAAGCTCTTTTCACGACGGTCAAGCTTGAGGACTTCGTTCCGGCCGATCATCCGTTGCGCCCCATACGGTTGCTTGTCAATCAGGCGTTGACGCGGCTCAACGGATTGTTCGGCATCATCTATGCGGACAGCGGCCGGGCCTCGATTGCACCGGAGAAGCTGGTGCGTGCGCTTCTGTTGCAGGTGTTCTACTCGGTGCGAAGCGAACGCATGCTGATGGAGCAGATGCAGTACAACCTCCTGTTCCGCTGGTTCGTTGGACTGGCCATCGAGGACACTGTATGGAACCACTCCGTCTTCTCGAAGAACCGTGACCGGCTGCTCGAGCATGAGGTCGTGGAGTCGTTCTTTACCGAAGTGATGACTCTCGCCGACAGGCAGGGTCTGCTGTCCCGGGAGCATTTCTCGGTCGACGGCACGCTCATCCAGGCTTGGGCGAGTCACAAAAGTTTTCGCCGCAAGGACGGATCGGACGATCCACCGGCCGGCGGCGGGCGCAACGCCGAAGCCGACCAGAAGGGTGAGCGACGTAGCAATGACACGCATGAGTCGAGCACTGATGCGGATGCGCGCCTGTTCAGAAGAGTAAGCAGAGTCCGGCCATCCTCTGTTACCAGGGGCAATATCTTGATGGAGAACCGCTCCGGGCTGGTGATCGGTGCCGTGGTAAGCCATGCGGATGGCTTTGACGAGCGCGCCAGTGCGCTGCGACTGCTCGAGCGCGTGCCTGGCACTCACGCGAAGACAGTCGGTGCCGACAAGGCGTACGACGCGAATGATTTCGTAAACGATTGCCGGGCGCGCAACATAACCCCGCATGTCGCACGCAACGACGCCCGCCAGGGCGGCAGCGCGATCGATGAGCGTACCTCGCGGCACGCGGGATACTGGATGAGTCAGGTCATCCGCAAGCGTATCGAGGAGCATTTCGGCTGGGGCAAGACGGTCGGTCGGATCCGGCAGACGGTGTATCGCGGCATCAAGCGGGTCGACCAGCACTTCAAGCTGACAATGGTCGCGAGCAATCTCACGCGCATGGCGCGAATAATGGACGCGATGCATACCGGAGCGGTGCAATGAGCCGCCGATGCGCGCGGCCCGCGAGGCCTGGCATCCCCGCGCAGGCGCGTTGCCTGCGCAAACTGATCGGCCCATCCCGATTTCAGTTGGAAATTGCACGCGAAACACTCCTGACCATCGCTTCGGTCCTCATGACGAGGTGCTTTTCAACAACCTGCTAGTGTTCCGTCCCATAAATAACTTTGCATTTAATTATGTTGCTCTATGATCAAGTGATGTTGAGTGGAGGCGATCATGGGGCGCAAGGGAATCGAGGTGATGGTCTCGGAACTGGAGCGGGAGCAATTGCTGTCGATGAGCCGCTCGCGGTCGCTGCCTCATTCGCTGGTGCGCCGGGCAAAAATTGTGTTAATGGCCGCTGACGGTCATACGAACCAGGAAATCGCGATGCAATATGAAGTAACGCCTCCTGCGATCACGCACTGGAAAAAGCGTTTTGTCGCCCAGGGGCTTGCCGGTCTGCATGACGAGGCGCGCACGGGGCGACCGCGCGCGCATGACGACGAAGCGGTGGCCGAGTTGCTGGCGAAGGTTCTGCATGAGAAGCCGGACGGCGCAACGCACTGGAGTGTGCGTTCTGCTGCTGCGCAAACGGGTATTTCGAAGAGCTCGGTAGCCCGGTACCTGTCGCTGTTCGGCGTGCAGCCTCATCGCTCGAAGAGCTTGAAGCTTTCTACTGATCCATACTTTGTTGAGAAGGTGCGCGATATTGTCGGTTTGTATCTGAGTGTGGCGCGACAATCTGGATGAGAGACGCATTGACTCGGGTTTTTTGTTACCAGGCGAGAGTCGTTGCCTCATGTAATTTGCTACCCGTCAGAATGCAGGCGGGAGCGACTTATGACGAGGCGGCTCAGCATGACAACACGACAGGAATTGACTGAAGCAGTCGGCGAGCGGTATCGCCGTTCTGACCAGAATGAGAAACGCCAGATATTGGACGAATTCGTTGAGTTGACGGGTTACCATCGGAAGCACGCGATCCGTGTGCTGTGCCGGGAATTGCGGGCGCCAAAGGTAAAGCCTGGCCCGCAGAGACGCTATGACGATGAGGTGCGCGCCGCGCTGATCACCCTTCGGGAGGCCGCCGACCGGATCTGGGGCAAGCGGTTGAAAGCGCTGATCCCGACGCTGATCGAGGGTCCGGACCAAGGCGTCCGACATGACCGGTTGTAGTACCGCAGTCCTTCACCTTCTCACACGACGCCGGCAAGGCTCATAGCAATAGAAAGCCACGTTGAGTACTTGTGCTCAACGGGGAAGCCCTTGTAGTTATTTCTGGGACGGAACACTAGAGAATGAAAGGGACTTCCCCGTCCCGAGGCTGCGGCGGAAGCCGCGAGTCGGCATCAATGTGCCAGGATGAAGTTGCGAACATTCATCGACACCAGCGAGAGGGGAAGTCCCTTTCATTCTCTAGGTCGAACAGCGGAAAGAGAGAAGAAGGTAACATCGGCCATGTTGTCGCTGCGCCTTTATTAACTCTCACGCAACAGTTTGCTGCGGTCCACCGTCGAGTAGTTGCTGAAATGTCCCTCATGCGCCGCTTGACGGCGCGCCGCAGCGATGATTGCCCTGCTGCGCGCTGGGGCGGACGGCGCACTGACCTGCTTCTCCAGTTCGGTGCTCTGACAGCGGGGGCACGCCACGGGCGAGTCCGTGCGCACGAGAATTTCGAAACGCAACCTGCAGTTGCGACATACATAGTCGTAGAGCGGCATGACGAGGGGCAGGTCAGCGGGAAACATTATCGGAGAAGACGCCGCGCGCGCTCCCCGGGCCATAATAAGGCGATTCGCCGGCTGAGACCAATTTGGGGCCCCTGCGTTCGTGTACCGCGTGCAGTAACCGGAGTCCCAAATCGGCAGCCATGTCGAGCGCGTCACGGCCGTCTGGCGCAACAAGACTGTCGTTCGCGCCGAGTGACAGCAACAGCCACATAACTTCAATTCGACCGGTGGCGGCCGCCTGCATCAGACACGTCATATCGTCCGCGTTTAAGTGATCAAGAGCGAGTCCTGCACCGACCAACCGAAGGAACCGTCCTGGTGCGCCCCCCAAACATGCATACCACAGCGCATGGTTTCCTTCGTCGTCGAAGGCGATGATGCGTGCGCCTGATTCGAATAGCGCACCGACAATGTAGTCTTCGCCGTGCAGCGCCGCCAGCATTAAGGGGGTAATGCCGTCAATGCTGCGCGATTGAGTGTCCGGAAAGTCGTGAGCATCGAGCCATTTCATAACCGCCACGCACGGAGGTGCATGAAGATCTGCGTCGGCGTTCGCGATATCCGTGCGCCTGTGGCTCGGGGGAGTCTCGAGTGACGCGGTATGACGTGATGCGGTCTTGGTGCGCATTGACATGCTTTCACTCCGGTGGAGGTGATTGGAACCGCCGTCACATTCCGGAACGCGAGGCAGCAATTACATGCGGGTGACCTGCCGTGACGCGGTCGTCAGACGGGCCTGTTTTCATTTTGATCGCGAATCGGTCCCATCCGTTTGAGGCCTTCCGCGTAACTTATCGTGTCAAAGGAAAAGCTAAATTGCATCGCCGCATCGACGATAGCGTCGAGCTTCCCGGCAGTGTCTTTCCTCTTGAGTTCGCCCTTCTCCAGGTAAAGGAGTTCGAGCATCTCGTTGTAGACTGTCGATTCGAGTATCGGCAGAACATAAAACGTCGCTTCTTTGTACGGCACCTGAAAACGACTGGACAGATCGATGTTGTCACAGAACAGGAAGTACTTGCCATGGGACGACAGGGCCTCGCCGAGTACTTCTCCGACATTCGTCAAGTGTTCAAAACTCAGTAACCAACCTGCGAAGAATTGGACGTGTGGGTCGCCAGCATTCGCGACAGCCATCACCTGCTCGCAAGAGAGCTCGGGCGGACGGGCCTCGTCGGCGAGGTGAGGCCCAAATCGTAGCGCCAGCTCGCCGCGAAAGCCGATCCTATCAGCCGCATTCGTGCGGCCCTTAAAGACGGGGTTGAGGAGGCGCCCCTCGTGATCGAGGCGGGCAAATGGTGTCCCACTAAGTGTAGGAGAGGTTAGCGTATCAGACATTGTGTAATCCTAATTGGAGAGATAGCTTGGCATAGGCATAGTTGATCTGGTGCCGGATCGTGCCTTTTCATCGGCCAGCCAGAAACCCGCAACATCCGTACCAATGCTGCAGCATGCTGACCAATACTGCGGTAAGCCGGCTCAAGCGGGCAGCGACTCTGTATGTGGGTGTCATTTGGGGCAAAGCGGCGTGCGGTTTGTCAGCAACACGACGTCGAAATTGTCGGTGGCCGGAATTTGAGGGATTGCGGATGGCCTCGCTGAGCAAGCATTTGGTCGATTCATGGGCTTGTGGCATGGACGTTGCAAGGAGGGAGGGCGCGGACACACTCCGGCCGATGCGTGACTCTAGAAGAAGACCATATAGACACAGCAGGCTGAGGACTTGGTCGCGGCTATTAAGTGCTGATTCTCACCTATGGTCTTACCTTCAAATCTCAGTGGAGTACAACAATGTCTCAACTTCGACAAATTGCCTTCTACGGAAAGGGCGGCATCGGTAAGTCGACCACGTCGCAGAATACGCTTGCGGCACTTAGCGACCTTGGGCAAAAGATCCTGATCGTAGGGTGCGATCCCAAGGCCGACTCGACACGTCTTATCTTGCACGCGAAAGCTCAGGACACCATCCTCTCTCTCGCGGCCGAAGCCGGCTCGGTCGAAGACCTCGAACTCGATGACGTGATGAAAATAGGCTACAAGAACATCCGCTGTGTGGAGTCGGGCGGGCCTGAGCCGGGCGTCGGCTGCGCGGGTCGCGGTGTCATCACATCGATCAACTTCCTTGAGGAGAATGGCGCCTACGACGGAGTCGATTACGTGTCATACGATGTGCTCGGCGACGTCGTTTGCGGCGGCTTCGCAATGCCTATTCGCGAGAACAAGGCACAGGAAATTTACATCGTAATGTCGGGAGAAATGATGGCGATGTACGCGGCTAATAATATCTCGAAGGGAATTTTGAAATATGCGAACAGTGGGGGTGTCCGTTTGGGTGGACTCATTTGCAACGAGCGCAAAACCGACAAGGAACTCGAATTGGCCGAATCACTCGCAGCGATGCTAGGCACTAAATTGATTCACTTCGTTCCGCGGGACAACATTGTTCAGCACGCGGAACTTCGTCGGATGACCGTGATCGAGTACGCGCCGGACAGCGCGCAGGCTGGGCAATATCGCGCGCTTGCGGAGAAAGTTCACCACAACGGCGGCAATGGCGTGATCCCGACCCCGATCACGATGGATGAGCTCGAGGACCTACTGATGGAAAAAGGAATTATGGTGCAAGTCGATGAGTCCCAAGTCGGCAAGACCGCCGCCGAGCTCACTGCCTGACGAGTGCTTGACGACGGTTGCCGTGCGACGCACGGCTGCCGTCTCCCGCGATGACAGTCTTCACTTATAGGATATTCAATGATCGCGACGGTTGAAGAACGCAAAGCTGCGAATAAGGCCTTGATCGACGAAGTGCTGCGAGCTTACCCTGAAAAAATGGCTAAACGGCGGGCTAAGCATTTGGGCTCCTTCGAACAGGGCAAGCCTGACTGTGGTGTGAAGTCAAACATCAAGTCTTTGCCGGGGGTGATGACAATTCGGGGCTGCGCATACGCCGGCTCGAAGGGCGTCGTCTGGGGGCCGATCAAGGACATGATCCACATCAGTCACGGACCTGTCGGATGCGGGCAGTACTCGTGGGGATCGCGCCGCAACTACTACGTCGGGACGACGGGAATCGATACGTTTGTCACAATGCAATTCACGTCCGACTTCCAAGAGAAGGACATTGTGTTCGGCGGTGACAAGAAACTCGATAAGATCGTTGACGAGATTCAGGAGTTGTTTCCGCTGAACAGGGGCATATCCGTACAAACCGAATGCCCGATCGGTCTCATTGGTGACGATATTGAGGCAGTATCTAAAAGGAAGAGCGCGCAGTACGGCGGCCACACGATTGTACCAGTGCGCTGTGAGGGCTTTCGAGGTGTATCGCAGTCACTCGGTCATCACCTCGCCAACGATGCGATTCGCGACTGCGTGTTCGATCGCGCTGATTCGGGACAGCGATCCGCGCTTGAGTCCACGCCGTACGATGTCGCGATCATCGGCGACTACAACATTGGCGGTGATGCGTGGTCGAGCCGCATTTTGCTCGAGGAAATGGGCCTGCGGGTCATCGCGCAGTGGTCAGGCGATGGCACCCTCGCAGAACTTGAGAATACGCCGCGATCTAAGCTCAATCTACTTCACTGCTACCGTTCGATGAACTACATCAGCAGGCACATGGAGGAGAAGTATGGCACTCCATGGGTGGAATACAATTTTTTCGGCCCGACAATGATCGAAAGGAGCTTGCGCGAGATTGCGAGCAGATTCGACAACACCATTATGGCAAATGCCGAGAAGGTGATCGAAAAATACCGTCCGTTGATGGACGCCGTCATAGCCAAATATATGCCGCGGCTTCAGGGGAAAAAAGTGATGCTGTTTGTAGGTGGCCTTCGCCCGCGCCACGTGATAGGCGCGTACGAGGACCTTGGGATGGAAGTTGTCGGTACCGGCTACGAATTTGCTCACAACGACGACTACCAGCGCACAACGCATCACATAAAAGACGGCACTCTGATTTACGACGACGTGACTGGCTACGAATTCGAGAGGTTCGTCGAACATACGCGACCAGACCTCGTCGGCTCCGGCATCAAGGAAAAATACGTCTTTCAGAAGATGGGCGTCCCGTTCCGCCAGATGCACAGCTGGGATTATTCTGGCCCATATCATGGCTACGACGGCTTCGCAATCTTCGCGCGGGACATGGACATGGCGATCTCGAGTCCAGTCTGGAGCCTGTCGAAGGCACCGTGGAAAAAGGCGGCGTGAGCGCTGCGGGCTGGTAGCGGCATGGCCCTGCCGACTGCCGGTTGCATAGAACACCAATACAGGAGTGAATCATGCCCCAATCAAGCGACAAAATTCTCGATCACGAACTGCTATTTCGCGAGCCGGAGTATCAGGAGCTCCTTCGCAATAAGAAAGATAACTTCGAGTTCAACCATTCCGACGAGGCGATAAATCAGGTCGCCGAATGGACAAAGACAGAAGATTATAAACTGAAGAACTTCGCCCGAGAGTCACTGACCATAAATCCAGCCAAGGCGTGTCAACCTCTTGGTGCCGTGTTCGTGGCGAACGGATTTCATAAGACATTGCCTTTCGTGCACGGCTCGCAGGGCTGCGTGGCCTATTACCGTTCGCATTTTTCGCGACATTTCAAAGAGCCAACGTCATGCGTCAGTTCGTCCATGACGGAGGACGCGGCCGTTTTCGGTGGTCTGAACAACATGATCGACGGTCTTGCAAATGCGTACAATCTCTACAAGCCCGACATGATCGCCGTCTCCACGACCTGCATGGCGGAGGTGATTGGCGACGATCTCGACGCGTTCATCAAGAATAGCAAGCAGAAGGGCAGCGTGCCACAAGATTACGACGTGCCGTTCGCACATACACCCGCTTTTGTCGGCAGCCACGTGACTGGCTACGACAATGCGCTCTTGGGCATCCTCAAATACTTTTGGGATGGCAAGGCGGGCACTACTGCACCACTCTTGCGAGTGCCGGACGAAAGCGTAAACTTTATCGGAGGATTCGACGGCTTCGTGGTCGGAAACATGAAGGAGATTCGGCGCATCTTCGATTTATTTGGCGTAAGCGTGAATATTATTTGCGATCCATCGGGAACATGGAACACGCCGACCGATGGCGAATTTCGGATGTACGAGGGCGGGACTACGAAAGAGGAAGTCGAGCGTGCGCTGAACGCCAAAGCAACGTTCGTCTTCCAGGAGTATTGCTGTGAGAAGACCAGCAAGTTCCTCGCCGATCATGGTCACGAAGTCGTGTCACTGAATGCGCCTGTCGGCGTCTCTGGTACAGATCATTTCCTCATGGAGATTTCGCGGGTTACGGGAAAACCAATTCCGGCTGAACTTGAAAAGGAGCGTGGGCAACTAGTTGATGCGATGGCAGACAGTCAGGCGAGTCTGCACGGCAAGCGCTATGCGCTCTACGGCGATCCAGATCAGATGCTCGGCTACACGAACTTCCTGCTCGAGTTGGGTGCGGAGCCAGTGCACGTGCTCTCGACGAACGGTAACGACGCATGGGCGGAAAAGGTTCGGGCATTGCTGGACGCGTCGCCATACGGTGAAGGATGCAAGGTTTATCCAAAGCGCGATCTATGGCACTTGCGTTCGCTGCTATTTACGGAACCAGTGGATTTCCTCATCGGCAATACACACGGAAAGTACTTGGAGCGCGACACTGGTACGCCGCTCGTCCGACTCGTGTTTCCGATTTTCGACCGTCACCATTACCACCGCTATCCGACGTGGGGGTATGCGGGGGCATTACGCGTTCTGTTAGCGCTGCTGGATGAATTCTTCGAGACACTCGATGCAAGTACGATTGACATCTCGAAGACCGACTACAGCTATGACATCATCCGGTGAGAGATGGAGCCCGTTCGGGGATAGGCTCAGTGTTGAGTGCTCAAAGGTGGGCGGTTCAATCCTCCGGAAAGCATGGATATTGGGTCTCCCTAGTTGCTCGACATCGCTGGCTTCGTCTGCGCTGCTGTTTCAATAGCATCCTTAATACCGAAGCGTGAAGGCAAGAATCGACAATTTGGAGCAGCGGGACGATTGCGCCGGACCTTTCGCGAAGCGTCGGCGGTTGATCGACCAGCAGACGGAGATCGACTTCTCCGCGCTGCATTTTGCTATTCATAACGCTACTTAGTTTCACGGAGAGCTACACGGCAGATCGCCGATCCCACGATCGGCTGCAAAGCATTTCGGGATGCATTGCGCAACTCGGAGAGAGGGCGGAGACGTGCAGGGATTTAGATGGTCTGCGACGCGGTAAGGCACACAAGCACTGCGTGAAACATCAGTTGATTGCGATCAACGCTATCGGCCACAAATTCGTGCACAGTGCAGAAGGTTAATGGATAAAGGTAACGACAATGACAAAGCAACTCCGCAATGTGGCTGCTGCACTACTCCTTATGTCACCATTGGGACCGCACGCAGCTAACGCCGCTGACAGCGCAGTCGTCGGAAACTACGCAGGTGATTGGTTGGTACGCCTCCGCGCGATAAGCATTGAGCCGCAAGTTCGCAGGACTGACACGCTTTCCGCGCTCGATGTCGGCGTAAGAAACGCGCTGGTGCCAGAGGTCGATTTCACTTATATGGTACGGGACAGCATCGGCGTCGAGTTGATTCTTGGTACCTCACGTCATCACCTGACTTCGAATCTCGGCGAGCTTGGTGGCGTCAACGTGCTGCCACCGACATTGTTATTGCAATATCATTTTAATCATGCGGGACGTGTTCGACCGTACGTTGGTGCCGGACTCAACTACACGCTCTTCTACAACAACGGAATGCAAGCGGGAGGTGTACCCGTCTCTATAAAGAATCACAGCGTTGGTCCTGCACTGCAGGTCGGAATTGACGTGCAGGCATCAAAGAGTCTATTCGTTAACGCCGACATCAAGAAGATATGGGTGAAGACTGACGCATCGCTTGGCGGCTCGTCAATTGGCACCTTGCATGTCGATCCGCTGGTCATTGGTATTGGCGTCGGGGTGAAGTTCTAGACGTTGCGAATCTCAAGCGACAGACCGTTCAATGAACGGCTCTCTTCGCTCCTGGTACAGTGGCAACTTGGGAGAAGATGGGCATGACAGACAGGAAAGCTCTTAAAGAGTGGTTAATCCCCGTCGGTGGTTGGCTGTTTTTTTCTCTTGCTGGGTGCAGACCCAACTTTCTCGTGCTGAGTCCCAAGGGTAGCGTAGGCACGGCGGAGAGATCACTCATCGCCTCGGCGACATGGGCCATGGTGCTGATCGTAGTGCCCGTTATTATCCTCACGCTTGCCTTCGCGTGGCGCTACCGCGCGTCGAACCGCAGCGCACGCTACGTCCCGACCTGGGTTCACTCAACGGCGGTTGAAGTGGTGGTTTGGACCATACCCGCTGCCATCATTCTGTTCCTCGCCATCCTTACGTGGCGTACCACGCATGAGCTCGACCCTTATAAACCACTGGAATCAGACGTGAAGCCCATCAACGTCGAAGTCGTCGCGGTCGACTGGAGATGGCTCTTTATCTATCCTGACCTCGGCATCGCTACAGTGAACGAATTGGCGGTGCCTGTGAGCACGCCGGTCAATTTTCGCATCACTTCGGACTCGGTGATGAACTCATTCTTCATCCCGCAACTTGGCACTCAAGTCTACGCGATGGCCGGCATGCAAACCCGGTTGCACCTGATCGCCGACGAAGCGGGCGACTTCACGGGCTTCTCGTCGAATTACAGCGGCAAAGGCTTCTCCGACATGAAGTTCCGTACGGTGGCTACGAGCCAGCAGGGCTTCGATGCGTGGGTTGAGACGGTAAAAGCTTCATCGACCCAGCTTACGATGGATCGGTACGCAATGGTCACGCAGCCGCAGGCAAACGCGCCCGTGCAGTACTTCTCGAACGTCGACCGGAAGCTTTTCGACAAAATCGTCGGGAAATACAACAACGGCAAAGTCGCGGATTTCACTGTCTCATCGTGCGTAACCAAAGGGTAAACAGCCATGTTCGGAAAACTCACATTAGACGCCATGCCGTTCGATCAGCCCATCATCGTGGGGGCGGCGGTGTTCATGGCGCTTGTTGTCCTCGGCGTGTCCTGGCTGATCACCTTAGAAGGTAAGTGGAAGTACCTCTGGGTCGAGTGGCTTACGAGCGTGGACCACAAGCGCATCGGCGTCATGTACATGATCGTGGCCGTGCTCATGTTGGTGCGCGGCTTTGCCGACGCCGTAATGATGCGCCTCCAACAGGCCGTCGCGTTCAATTCGCCGGGCTATCTTCCGCCGGATCACTTCGACCAGATCTTCACGGCGCATGGCGTCATCATGATCTTCTTCATGGCGATGGCGCTCATGGTAGGCTTCTTCAATCTCGTCGTGCCATTGCAGATCGGCGCGCGCGACGTGGCGTTTCCGTTCCTGAACTCGCTTTCCTTCTGGTTGACCGCAGTCAGCGCGGTGTTGATCAATCTGTCACTCGTAGCTGGCGAATTCGCGAAGGTCGGCTGGCTCGCGTATCCACCGCTTTCCGAGCTGAAATTTAGTCCTGGCGTTGGAGTGGACTACTATATATGGGTGATCCAGCTATCGGGTGTCGGCACCTTGTTGTCGGGCGTGAACTTCTTTGTCACAATCATCAAGATGCGCGCGCCGGGGATGTCGCTCATGAAGATGCCCGTGTTCACATGGACGGCGCTCTGCTCGAATGTCCTGATCATGGCGACGTTTCCCATTCTCACAGTCGCGGTAGCGCTGCTCGGCCTCGATCGTTATATTGGCACGCACTTCTTCACGAACGAACTTGGTGGCAACGCCATGCTGTACTTGAACCTGATTTGGGCGTGGGGCCACCCCGAAGTGTATATTCTGGTGCTGCCCGCTTTCGGCATCTATTCGGAAGTGATGGCTACCTTCTGCAAGAAGCCGCTATTCGGTTACAGGACGATGGTCTACGCATCGTGTGCGATCATGTTACTTTCGTTTCTTGTTTGGGCGCACCACTTCTTTACTATGGGCTCAGGCGCCGACGTCAACGCATTTTTCGGCATCGCCACAATGATTATCGCGATTCCAACCGGCGTCAAGATCTTCAATTGGCTATTCACGATGTATCGCGGGCGCGTTCAATTAGCCGCGCCCGTGTTCTGGACCATCGGTTTCGTGGTGACGTTCTCTATTGGTGGCATGACCGGCGTGATGATGGCGATTCCGGGCGCGGACTTCGTGCTGCACAATTCGCTTTTCTTGGTCGCACATTTTCATAACGCCATCATTGGCGGTGTGGTGTTTGGCTATTTAGCCGGCCTGCAGTACTGGTTTCCGAAGGTGTTCGGTGTCAAGCCCGATGACAAGGTCGGCAAGGCGTCGTTCTGGTGCTGGTTCGTCGGCTTTTATGTGGCCTTCGTACCTGTCTATGTGCTCGGCTTCATGGGCGCGACACGCCGCACAAATCACTATGATGTGGCTGAATGGCAACCATACTTCATCGTTGCGGCGCTCGGCGCAGCGATCATCGCGGTGGGGATCCTGTTACAGGTTCTGCTGTGGGTGATGGCATTCGTGAACCGCAACGAGGCCGAATGCAAGGATATGACAGGCGATCCATGGGATGGGCGCACGCTCGAATGGGCAACTTCCTCACCGCCGGCGGTCTACAACTTCGCTCTCATTCCGCAAGTGGAGGACATTGACGCATTCGCGTACATGAAAGAAGTGGGCCGCGGCGTTGGGCTGGCGTCAAAGTACGTGGACATCCATATGCCATCCAATACGTCGGCGGGTTTTTTCACAGGGATGTGCAGCTTGGTGCTGGGTTTCGCGGCCGTATGGCACATCGCGTGGCTCGCTTTGCTAGGTTTCATTGGGATCGTCCTCACGATCATCATAAAGAGCTTCGACAAGAACGACGGATATTACATTCCCGCGGCGATGGTCCGTGAGCTCGAAGAACGGCGGTTTGGCACCAGACTCCCGATGGGCATTAACGGTCCAGTCGCCGAGGAGGCTTACTGATGTTACAGAAAACCGTGGGCGTAGATTTTTCAGAAGTCGATTATGAAGATCATCCACAATCCCACTCGGTGTTCGGCTTCTGGGTGTATTTGATGACCGACTGTATGCTGTTCGCGGCGCTCTTTGCTACGTTCAGCGTGCTGAGGCACCAGTTCGCCGGTGGCCCTACGGGTCACGATCTTTTCGATCTATCGGACGTGGCGCTGGGAACTTCTGTGCTGTTGCTTTCTAGTATCACCTATGGTTTCGCGATGTTGGATGTGCTGCGGGCAAGGAGCGGTGTCGTGCTCGGTTGGCTCGTGATCACATTCATTCTTGGCGCGTTGTTCCTCGCGCTCGAACTCCGCGAGTTCTCGCAGCTGATCGCGGAAGGCGCGGGTCCGCAGCGCAGCGCGTTTCTCTCAGCCTTCTTTACGCTCGTCACTGCGCACGGAATTCACGTTTTCTTCGGCCTGCTGTGGATGCTCGTTCTGATGATGCAAGTGCTGCGGGTGCCTCAGTTTGGCGAGCAGGAGGTCCGGCGGCTAACGTGCCTGAGCCTATTCTGGCACTTCCTCGACGTAGTATGGATCTTCGTGTTTTCTTTCGTCTATCTGGGGAGCATGCTCTAATGGCTTATGCACAGACTCGCGCGGGGTCGCATGGCAGCCTCACTAGGTATCTCGCGGGCTTCTTTCTTTCGGTATTACTTACGGCCGGCGCATTCGGTGTCGGGCTGTACGATGCCATCGATGCAACTACGGCCATGATCGCGATCGCCGTACTCGGCTTTTTGCAAGTCGTCGTGCACCTTGTGTGCTTCCTACATCTGACCCTCTCGCCTGGGCAGGGATGGAACGTGCTGTCACTCTGCTACACCATACTCGCCGCTGCGTTCCTAATCCTCGGCACGGTCTGGGTGATGCGGAACGTCGAGATGCTGATGATGTCGCGTTAGTCAACTGCCTGCGGGTTTTGCTTTCCGGCGCCGGACATGCACTAGCCCTGAATCCCCTGACATGCGACCTTGGGCGCCCGCGAAGCGCCGATTCTGCCCCACTAAACAGGATCGCATCAGGAAAATGTTCCTCTACCATGTGATCCGTACACCTATCCGCCCATTTGTTGATCGCTTGCAGTTTCACCTAAATAAGCAAGTTATGGGCCGTCCGTTTCGAGCGACGGCGAGTGAATGCCGCGGGTTCTGTTCGCTATCATCGCTTTTTGTCGGCACTTTTCGGGGACCCAAGGCTCAGTCGCCGTGGTTGCGCTGCTGACGACAGTACTTTAGCTACACGTGAATTCGGTGTGCTGAAGCGACGTGAGCAAGTTGAAAGATATACGGAGTAACTTGCATCGCGCCTCTGAAAACCGGCCAATGGTAAGGCCAATGATTAGCGAGGCGGCAGGCCTGATCAAGGCCGTATCGGACGAAAAGCCGTCGGATCGCACTTTGCGGCGGAAATCGAGGGTTCGTACCTATCGGCGGGCTTTTGGCGATATGGCGTCAGGATTTCCTGACGAGTGATTCAGAATCTAATACCCGCATTTTGCAGTAAGCGCTGAATGCGGTAGGAAGTCTGCTAGTCGATAATGGACAGGACGACACGCAACGTCGACTTGACGAATTATGATGGGCTATCTGTCGGAGAGGGAGAACGTCGTCTCGCAGATCGACGCGATATGTCTGCGACTGTTCGACGCTTGGTGCGAGACGCGCAGCCTGACAGCGCTTGCGCATCTGATGCATTGCTGGCCATTGAGCGACAGTAGCCCTAGCGCGCTCAGGCGCCTTGGCGAAACACTGCGCGATTTGCGGCGGAATCACGCGAATCGGATCGACGACTGTGACTTCCGCGCGCTGTGCGATGTGGCGGATCTGATCGACGAACTGGCCGCGCCGCGCAGAGTCACGCTGACGGCGAGAGCGGAGTAGGGAGAGAAAATGCAAGCATAAGCGCAAAAATACATGGAGCGTGCGGCGGATTTGACGCCGTGGCGCGCGTTGTCTCAGCGGGCCTTTGAACCCGGTGAAGGCGCGTAGACTAGGCTCTGGATCGAGTGCAATATTGGACTCCCACAATGGCGGCACTCGCGGGGTATTTGGGATGGAATTATCCACGCATGGTGGATCATGCTCGATTACAAGCTGCGCTGTTTTGCGACTGCTCGTGACGATGCTCCTCCGGAGTAGCGCAAAGCGTGGGAATGCCGTCGCAAAGGCTTGGAAGCGCAAATAGCTTATACCTGATGCACTGCTCGCCACGCGGGGCGAGTCTCTTAGCAGGCTGTTGAATTTGGGTCCCGTGTAAACGGGGTTTGAGGGACGGACGTTATAGATATCGTGTTCATGATCTTTGGCAGCGGATGCGATGCGCGGAATGGACGAGATGCAGGAACCCCTGTTCACGACGGTCAAGCTCGAGGACTTCGTTCCGGCAGATCACCCGTTGCGACCGGTCCGGTTGCTGGTGAATGATGCGTTGAAACGGCTCAACGGGCTGTTCAGCGTCATCTACGCGGACACCGGCCGTGCCTCGATTGCGCCTGAGAAGCTGATGCGGGCGCTGCTGTTGCAGGTGTTCTACTCGGTGCGCAGCGAGCGCATGCTGATGGAGCAGATGCGCTACAACCTGCTGTTCCGCTGGTTTGTCGGGCTGGCGATCGAGGACGCCGTGTGGACCACTCGGTGTTCTCGAAGAACCGCGACCGGCTTCTGGAGCATGAAGTCGTGGAAGCGTTCTTCACCGAAGTCATGAGCCTGGCGGAGAAGCGGGGCTTGCTGTCGAGAGAGCATTTCTCGGTGGACGGCACGCTGATTCAGGCGTGGGCCAGTCACAAGAGCTTCCGCCGCAAGGACGGCCCGGACGATGGTCCGCCAGCCGGCGGTGGCCGCAACGCCGAGACTGACTGGCAAGGCGAGCGACGTAGCAATGCCACGCACGAGTCGACTACTGATCCGGAGGCGCGATTGTTCAAGAAGCGCCACAAGAGCCCGGCCATCCTGTGCTACCACGGGCACATCCTGATGGAGAATCGCTCGGGGCTGGTGGTCGGCGCCGTGGTCAGTCACGCAGATGGTTTCGCCGAGCGGGCCAGCGCATTGCAATTGCTCGATTGCGTGCCAGGCGCTCATGCGAAAACAGTTGGTGCCGACAAGGCGTATGACACCCGCGACTTCGTGAACGATTGCCGCGCTCGCAGCGTGACACCGCATGTCGCGCGCAACGATGAGCGTTGCGGCGGCAGCGCAATCGACGGTCGCACTTCGCGGCACGTGGGCTACCGGATCAGCCAGATCATCCGCAAACGAATCGAAGAGCATTTCGGCTGGGCTAAAACGGTCGGTCGGATCCGGCAGACGGTCTATGGCGGTATCAGGCGCGTCGACCAGCACTTCAAGCTGACGATGGTTGCGAGCAATCTGACCCGCATGGCCCGAATGCCAGGGCTGGTGCCGCAAGGAGCGGCGCGATGAGCCGTCACGGCGTGAAGACTGCGCGCCAGCAGGGCTGCATGCGTGCGCATGCCCCGCGCGGATCGCGCGGCAAACCGGTAATTCAGCGGGAAATTGCACGCGCAAGTCTCCTGAACGTAGCTTCGGTCGTCATGACGGGGCGCTTTTCAACAGCCTGTTAGGCTTTATATGGGTTCATGGTGGGTATAGAGTGCGACGTTGCACCATACATAGACTGTGAACAATTCCCCCATTCGATCTGTCGACGCAATGAACGAACCGCATCAGTTCGCGTAAACCTGTGAGTGGAAAGCGATCTTTCAACTCGTTGAGCGGTATCTCGAAGGAAACACCGCATCATGACCGATTTGGCCGCTTTAGTCGCGCACAAGGGCACGATTCTTATCGTCGACGATACGCCGGGGAATCTTGGTGTGATTGTCGGCAGCCTCGAGGCGCACGGCATTCGGGTGCTGGTGGTGCTCGACGGTCCGGAAGCGGTCGAGCGCGCGGTCTTTTCGCAGCCGGACCTGATCCTGCTCGAACTGGAGATGCCAGGCATCGACGGCTTCGAGACCTGTCGACGCCTCAAGCGCGATGAGCGCACGCGCGACATCCCGGTCATATTCATGACCTCGGTCGCAGGCAACGCGGACCGCGTCGAAGGTTTTTTGGCGGGCGGCGTCGATTATGTAACCAAGCCGTTACGTGTTGACGAGACGCTAGCTCGCGTTGGCGTGCACCTTGAGCTGCGGATGATGCACAAGCAGGTGCTCGCGCAGAACCACCTGCTGCTCGCGGAAGTAGCCGTGCGAAAGAAGACGGAAGCGGTGTTATCGGCTGCGCGCGACGATCTGGAGCACCGCGTCTCGTTGCGAACCGAAGAGCTCGCGCATGCCAACACGAACTTGCTGGCGCAGATTGACGAGCGGAGGCGTGCGGAGGCTCGTCTCAAGGAAAGCGAGGCTCGCTTTCGCGCGATTGTCGAAACGAGTCCGGTGCCGCTGTGCATCACGTCGATGCCTGACGGACATATCCTGTACACAAACCGGCCGCTGCGTGAGCTCTTCTGTATGGACGAAGCCTCGTCCGCCAATATCGACGATTTCTATGCCGAACGTGGCGAGCGTGAGCGTCTGATCGAGCATCTACAAACGAAGGGTGGCCTGCGCAATACCGAAGTCAAGTTCCGGCGTCTCGACGGTACACGATTCTGGGCGATGGTGACGGCACGCGTTGCGACTTACGACGATTCTCCAGCGATCTACGTCGGCCTGAACGACATTACGGGACGCAAGCAGATGGAGCAGGAACTCGTCGAATCGCGCGAGGAGCAGCGGGAACTGTCCGCATATATGGAGGCGATTCGCGAGGAAGAAAGAAGGCGCATTGCGATGGAAATTCACGACGAACTGGGGCAATTGCTGACTGCGCTCAAGATGGACGTGTCTCTGCTTAAGATGCGCATAGTGCACGACCCGGAAGCCTCGAAAAAAGCCGATGATATGCGTCAACTGGTCGAAGGCACGATCTCGATGGTGCGAAATGTCGCGAGCCATTTGCGGCCCGCCGCGCTCAACTTCGGAATTGCGTCTGCCCTTGAATGGCTTGTCGACGAGTTCAACCTCCGGAATGCTATTGTGTGTGAATTGCGCATCGAAGGCGGAGAACCCTCGCTGTCCGATTCTCATGCCACGGCCTTGTTCCGCATCGCACAGGCGTCGCTGACGAACGTCGCGCGGCATGCCGACGCCACACATGTCGAGGTGGCGCTTGTTTCGACGGCGGCGAAGCTCCTACTGCAGGTGCGTGACGATGGCCGCGGCTTCGACCAGCAAGTCGTGAGGGGCGACTATTCATATGGCCTGCTCGGCATGAACGAACGCGCGCGGCTGATTGGGGGATCACTTTCAATCGAAAGTGCGCCGGGCGCGGGCACCATGGTTTCAATTCACATTCCGCTCGATAGCGGACTTCGAACATGATCAGGATACTCATCGCAGACGATCATGCAATCGTCCGTGGTGGACTCAGACAAATTATAGCTACTACGAGCGATATCGTCGTTGTTGCGGAAGCGGCACAGGGGTCAGAAGTGATCGATGGGTTGCGCTCGCGGGCAGTCGACCTTTTGTTGCTCGACATGACGATGCCAGGCATCAGCGGTATCGTCCTGATTCGCAGAGTACGGGCGGAACATCCTTCATTGCCGGTGCTCGTACTGAGCATTCACGATGAGGCTCAGGTCGCGTCCCGCGCGCTGCGCGCGGGAGCGACGGGGTATCTGACCAAGGACAGTGACCCGGAAGTGCTGCTCGCAGCGATTCGCAAGCTCGCGGAGGGCGGGCGTTTCCTCGACCCGAAGCTCGTCGATGCATTGGTCTTCGATACTCAGCGCGACGACGTGCCTCCTCATAAGGTACTGTCGGATCGCGAATTCCAGGTGCTGCAGATGCTCGCGGCGGGCAGGAGCATCAATGAAATCGCCGAGACATGTACGCTCAGTGCGAAAACTATCAGTACACACAAGATGCGATTAATGCGCAAACTCGGGTTGTCCAACAACGCCGAGTTGATTAGATACGCGATCCGGCATGGGCTGATCGCCGAGTAGAAGGATGCTGGCGATCGCCTGATGAAATGAAGTTACGAGTGGTCTTCAGCGAGTTCGCACGCATTCCTCTTGCCGCGCGGGCGACATTGAGGGTGCGGAGACGAGTGCGAAGCGTCCACGACGGGAAAAGTACCGGCGGGCCTGTGAAACGGCAATTGGCCAGTGGCTGTTCCCATCTGCAAGATACCGGTTGCGGATTGCTGTCACGGTTGGTTCCGCAACGGATGACGCGCTGGTCTTGATCACCAGGCGCCCCGGACAAGACGACGAGCGACCCGCGCCCATACCGGAAGCTGCATGGCGCTGATGTTCCCGTGTCAGACGCGCTCGAAGCGCGAGGGGGAAAGTGGACGATGCTGAACGCGCTGGACCATATGCTCGAGGCACTTGCGCGCGGCGACGTCAGGGGCTTTCTGTCCACGCAACCGGAACCGCTTGTTGATCGTTGGCAGTGCCTGAGCGTGCGAAAGAGAAAGGATGCGGGTACGTTTCCAGCACTCGAACTTTGATGTGCCGTGGATGCACTGCTTGGCCCCACCATGCGAGGTTGCGCACCGAGCGGCACTCGGAAAATCTCATAGAATCAAACGTTTATCAGGTATTCAAGCTTTACGAGACTTCCTCGTACGATTTTGTACTCCAAGAGAGGACCCTTATTTAATGATTAGGTAATTGATCTAAGAGTGTTTTTTCTTATCCATCTCCGGTCATGTACTCTCTGACGTACTCGTTTGCTGCTCTCTAAAAAAAACGCCGCTTCCTCCGTAGGTCGGGATTCCGTGCATGTATGGACCCGACGCGCTTTGCAAGCTCTTTGTGTTGATGGGAAATGGTCTGCATGCATATATCCGGCGTGCTCGTGGGGCATATGCCGAAGCTTCAGAAACGGCGCCACATATCGAGGGCTTATCAAGCGGACCTCGATACCCATGCCGATAAAGCGGCGCGCCCAATGATGCGCTGAACTGCAAGCCTCCATTGCTACGACTCGCGGCGAAAGCATTTGAACGGTCTCGATCAATGCTCCACGCCCGACCTTTGAGCGATGCACCGCGCGTCCGCTGCGTTCAGCGCCGTGAAGCTGGAAGACGTGCTTGCAAGATCAATGCCGAGAATAGCGATTTCCATGACGAACCTCGCAATGTAGTCTCGCTAAGACGACATTCAGCAGTATTGCGCTTCCCCGAAGGGGCGTCGGGTCCATCTCAGGAAATCAACAAGCTTCGGATTGCGACCGAAGATCGCCGCCAGTTCGGCGTCGTCGGGCGAGGTGGCCGACCGGAATCGAGCCAGCCCCGAGCGGGCGCGACCTGCCTGACGGTGTGCAGCGTCCCACGCCCCATCAGCCGTGCGCCGGCAATGTCGCGGTTGAGATCGCCCTGGCGCATGCGCGCCAGAACCTGTCGATACGCAAACAACATCCTTCGTCTCATCGGCCCTCCGGGCAAAAAGCCCGAAGGTACCGGGTTGCGGAACTTCGAAATGCGTCTCGGGCCGGCGCCCGACACAACACTGAGCCCACTATGTCGCTCGATTACGCCGATCCCGGAATGGCTCGAATATGCCGGTCAGCGATAACATCCTTTGTACTTGATTGGGAGACACCCGCCAAGTCAAAGTCCTATCACTTTTAAGATTGCTTCGGGCAATCGGTCGCCTATCACCTCGATCCTCGATATTCTCTCACTGATCTGGCTCACGTCTTCCTCAGTCAAATCGACGTCCAGGGCGCCAAGATTCTCGTCTAGGCGGTGCAGCTTCGTTGTACCTGGAATTGGTACGATCCAAGTTTTGCGTGCCAGCAGCCACGCCAGCGCGACCTGTGCCAGCGTGGCCTTCTTGTCTGCAGCGAAAGTCTCCAGCACCTCGATCAGTGCCTTATTCGCCTTGCGCGCTTGCGGAGAGAACCGCGGGACGGAATTGCGAAAGTCTGTCGGATGGAGCCTGGTATTCTCGTCGATCCTGCCGGTCAGAAAACCGGCGCCTAGAGGACTGAACGCCACGAAACCAATCCCGAGTTCTTCCAGAATAGACAATAGCCCTGCTTCCGGCCCGCGCCAAAATAGCGAATACTCGCTCTGGACGGCCGTCACAGTCTGCACGGCATGGGCGCGTCGGATCGTCTGCACTCCTGCCTCCGACAGCCCAAAGTGCCTGACCTTGCCCTGAGCAATAAGGTCTTTGATCGCACCGGCAACATCCTCAATTGGAACAGCAGGGTCGACGCGATGCTGATAAAAGAGGTCAATACGGTCGGTGCGAAGGCGCTTCAGGCAGGCTTCCGCCACTGCCCTGATATGTTCGGGCCGACTGTTCGTACCGCCCCTGCGCTCACCCGTCGCCATGTCGATGTCGAAGCCGAATTTCGTGGCGATAACCACCTGATCGCGGATTGGCTGCAATGCATCTCCGACCAGCTCTTCATTGATAAACGGCCCATACGATTCGGCTGTGTCAAACAGCGTAACGCCGCGCTCATAAGCTGCTCGGATGAGGTTGATCATGTCATGTTTTTCGCCCGGCGGCCCGTATAGGGCGCTCATGCTCATACAACCAAGGCCGAGGGCAGAGACTTTCAAGTTGCTCCGTCCAAGTTTGCGTATCTGCATAGATCTTTCGCCCTGTTACCCGATGGCAATTTTCAATAAGTCAGCCAAACATCAATACTGCTAACGAACGAATTCTTCAATTCGATAGCACGCCTCATTCAGTCTCTGCTCATCCACCACCAGTCCCAGTCTCACGAAGCCATTTGCAGTAGGACCAAAGAGACTGGCATCCAGCAGAGAAACGCCCTTCTCTCGAAAGAGTTTCCAAGTGAAGTCATATGTGCTCAGTCCCGTTTCGCGGATGTCGATCATCATGAACATGCCCGCCTCGGGAAGCAGACATTTAAGGTTTGGAACGGCATTCAGGCGTTGAAAAACCGCATCACGACGACGACGATATAGTTCTCGCATCTGGGCAACGACAGATTGACGTTGTTCAAGCGCCGCCACGCCGGCTTGCTGAATGAAACCCGGTAGCCCGTACGACATACAAAGTGCCAGTCGACCCAGATGACCGATCGCTGGTTCAGGTGCGATAACCCAGCCTAGGCGCCAGCCGGTCATTGCATAGGACTTCGAAAAGCTGCCCAACGTCATCGTTCGGCTCGCCATGCCTTCAAGAGAAGCGATGCTAGTGTGGTCGCGCTCAAAAGTGAGGTCTGCATACACCTCGTCGGCGACGACCCATAAGTCCCGCTCGCGCGCCAGCGCCGCGATGAATTCAAGTTCCTCACGCGACATCACCGTGCCAGTCGGATTGCAGGGCGTCGCGAAGACGATTGCGCGTGTGCGCGCACTGAGTGCGACCTTAAGCGCGTTGCAGTCCAGATGGAAGCCATTCGCAGCGTCCACCGCTACGGGAACGAGCGTGGCTCCCGAAGCACGGATTGCTGCTTCGTACGTCAGATACATCGGCTCAGGCACAATCGCTTCGTCGCCCGGCCCGCAAACGCAGAGCGACGATGCGAACAGCCCATTCTGAACGCCGGCACAGACAAACACATTCGACTTGGTCACCTGACGGCCCGTGTCGGCCTGATGTTCAGCCGCGATTGCCTCACGCAGATTGTCTCGACCAACGCCGCCGGTGTAATGTGTATCGCCGTCGCGCAGAGCTGAAATGGCACGGTCAACGATGGGGGCGGGAGTTGGCAAGTCCGGATCGCCGACGCTGAGCACGATCACATCTTCGCCCCGAGCGGCTGCGCGCCGAGCCGCCTTGTGAATGTCCCACGCCGACGTTCGCGCGCCCTGCAAACGGTCGACGAGATTCGCGAATTCCAAGTTAATCTCCTCTCTCAAAAAAATCGAGGCGAGTTCCACTCGCTTTTTTTTGATCGTGCATGTGTCTATATTCTTGGGATGGGTCGGTAATGTACGGAGGAAACCGAACTATCAACCTCGGCCGGCTCATGATTTCAAACGTTGGCTCGCAATGCGACCGTCGGATACACAACTTCGCTCACGAATTAGACGATAGTTCCATACCGCTTCGCGGGCCGCCACGGCACCGACTTGCCGCATACATACGACAACGCAGTTTTCCCAAAAATCGCCATTTTTCAGCGAGAAGCTGCGTCCAATAGTCGGTCGACTATGCATCCAATAACCGCTGAAACATCTTTGATTCGAGTTCTCGAAAGCGGACATAATCTCTCTCCAGAGCCTGATTGTCGCTGGATAAGAGAAAGGCATAGCCCGGTCGGCCTGCACTGCCGTGTGTCTTTGGCAGATAGTCGCCGATCTCCGGAAATACAATCATCCGCTCCAGTGTCGCTAATTCGGTGAAGGGACTAAGATCGGGATTGTTCACGACATGCCCAGCCCTATTGGAGCACATGTAGACAAACCTCAGGCCTTCTTGTCTTGACGCACGCAATGCGTTCGCTCGCCAACGGAACTGTCCCGGGTTTAATACTGTTTCAACCGTCACAGAAAGTTGACTGTATCCCTGCGCCTCCTGGACGGCCGCGAACAGTTGAGCGCCGCTCAGGCGCGCGCCGCACTCGATGAGTCGCGGTCCGTTGACTGTCAACATTACCTCACAGTGTGCCGCGCCGTTCCGAATTCCGAGCGCGTCGAGTGTGTCAAGAACATATCTCTCGACCTTTTCGAAAATTCCGGTCCCTCGCATTACGAGTTCCGCATACTCATCCGTCGAGATTCTGTCTTCTAAGCCACCGACACCGATCCACATATCAGTGACAAAGTGATCGCCCTCGCAGCTGACGCTATTTACCATCAACTCCTCGCCTTGAAGACGTTCTTGAATCACGAACTCCGTATTTACTACTCCCGTCACGTTGGTTTTACCATGGTTTGCCGCGAACGCGGTTTCTATGTCGTTCTTACTCGAACATAGCACGACGCCATCCGACCTGGCTCCCATTGTTGGTTTGAAGATGACCGTACCCAACTCCGACTCACTGTACCAGGTGAGAAGCTCGCTGAGCGACCGTGAAGCAAACTGCCTCATGCTGGGTACGGCAGTTTTTCTGAGCGCTTCGATCATATGAAATTTGTTTCTGCGAGCCGACGTTGTTGCAGCGTCATTTCTCGGAACATCGAAATTATCGGCTAATAAATCCGCGAGCACGACGCCCGACTCGCAACCGGGCATGATTGCTTTGACCGAATACGCGCGGAGCTTCGCGAGTAGCTCCGACAGGGAATTCCGTTCGAGACTGAAGTTCGCGATGTAGTCGAGCGGGTTGTAGCCAAAACGCGACGTTCTTTCGGTGGAGCTAACGTGTATGCACTCATATCCATGACCGACGAAAGCAGGCGCCAAGTATCGTCCAGAATACCATCCGTTAACAATTACTATCACGTTCTTACTTCTAGTTTGCATTTTGCGTCCTCGCAATACTAGCCACAAAATTAAGATGTGCAGCGCTCCACGCTGAGGGGACCAAATAGTTGCCGCATATAACAAGCTCGCATAGGAAAGGAAATAACTCGTTGCTTATTGTCAAACTCGCGTCCACAGGTAACAGCGACGCTACATTGTCTATTGCAACGACATCGACGGCATTTTTTCCTGAACCGCATCTCCGTATCGGTCTTGAGAAATTGGTCGACTCCCGATAAATACGTATGGGATTATATGGACTCGCCGCGTCGCAACTTACGTCGCCAACCATCGAAAGCCGATGTGGTTCACCGAGCATTTCTTGATTAAGCAGTATGGGTGTTGTCTCGTCTGACCGTATGCAGTTGAAAAGGATGTCAAAATCTAAAGTTTCATTGCGCAAGCCTGAACCGGTCTCCGCTCGCCCCCACCCTTCGTGGCGCAGGCCGAGGAAATTAAGCAGGTGACGCACTCCCGATCCTGTCATTCCCTTTGCACCAGCTATGACAATCCTCGCGCTTCTTACCTTTTCAATCTTCCGCTCCAAAAACTCCACGAGATCTTCAAAGCTGCCATGGAATGGTTTCTCGAGGGATACGTCTGCCAAATTATTCATCTTTCTCTCCATAAGTTCCAGGGTCACAGCAGCACCACACACGCCCGCCCAGAAACTTACCCCCCGGCTTACGAGTTCTGCACCCCTAAAGTCTCGAAGGTACTCAAGATCGAGCAGTGTTCCACCGCCTCGAATGAACCTGTCAAGCACATCACTCGCGCCCATCTGTTGTTTGAAAACATGGCCGAAATAGATGTGGGTGTGCCGGATCTCCTTGACATCTTCACTTAGCTCTTTCAACCCCAAGATGTACGCATCGGGAGGCGCGTTTTGCCAAGTCTGCGGCTTTACGATCTCACAACCGACCCTTTCATATTGTACGTCCGAGAAGCACCGCATCGGAGATTGCTCTACAGTCACTCTAATCCCTTTCCTGACTAGCATCGCTGCATGAGTCGGTATAAGCGGCGTACGGCGCTCAAAATGTTTGGTTTCGCATCGAAGCCAGAAATGCATGAAGTCCTCTTGATCCGGTGGAAAATTACGCCTATCGTGAAGCTCGACTAAAGCTATGACACTCTCCGATAACTCCAGCGTGGGGCACGATTTACGCTCTTCTCGCGAAGCGACACAGTTAATGCGTAATCTTGCCAAACGCTTGTAAATTACCTCTTTGAGCCACGCCAGTAGAATTGGCATACCGCCGCGCACTCACTAAACAGAGTGGTTTTCCGTAAGGACGATTTATAGAAAATGGAGACACTGCGTACTCGCTTTAGGGAAACACTGATTAATGAAGCTCTGCGGTCATCGATGACGTAGCCGAGGACGTTATAGAAGGCAGTTCACGGAACAGACCGACGAGGATGAAGAGGCAGATCGGCTTCGCGGAAGCGGAAATAGCAGGCAAGAAGCGCGTGACCAGACGCCAACGCTTCCTGGCAGAAATGGAGAAGATTGTGCCGTGGCAGCGTTTGCTGTCTGCAATCGAGCCACATTACCAGAAGGGCACGCGAGGCCGGCCGCCGATTGGCTTGGAGCGCATGCTTCGGATCTACTTTTTGCAACAGTGGTACGAGCTTTCGAACGAAGGGCTGGAAGACGCGCTGTATGACAGCATCGCGCTGCGCGACTTCGCCGGCATCGATCTGGCGGTCGAGAATGTGCCGGATGCGACCACGCTGTTGAAATTCCGGCGCCTGCTGATCGAGCACGAACTGACACCAAAGCTGTTCGACGAGATCGGCATCATGCTGTGCGAGCGTGGATTGATGATGAAGGAAGGAACGCTGATTGATGCGACGATCATCGAAGCGCCACCGTCGACCAAGAACGCTGGAAAGAGCCGTTACCCGGAGATGCATCAAACCAAGAAGGGAAACGAATGGCACTTTGGGATGAAGGCGCATGTCGGGGTCGATGCCGATTCGGGAGCGGCTCACAGCGTGGTGGGCACGTCGGCCAACGTGTCGGACGTTTCGCATGCCCATGCACTGCTGCACGGCCACGAAGAGGAAGCGTTCGGCGACGCAGGCTACATCGGCGTGGACAATCGCGACGAAATGAAGGACAAGCCGGTGAAGTGGCACGTGGCGGCCAAGCGCGGAAAGATCAAGGCGATGCAGGAGGGTCCGCTGAAGGATCTGGTGATCGCGCTTGATAAAACCAAGGCGCGAATCCGCGCTCGGGTCGAGCATCCGTTTCATATCATCAAGAATCTGTTCCGTCATCGCAAGGTGCGCTACAATGGATTGGCCACGAACACAGCGCAACTGTTCAGCCTGTTCGGCTTGGCGAACTTGGTGATCGCGCGAAATCTGTTGTACTCGGTTCATGGCAGCAATCCGTCTTGTGTGTGAAAAATGCGAGAAGTGAAGCCCGTTTTCGGGCCAAATTCACCAAAATGAGCTTGGTATCACTTCGTCATCCGAAAAATGCGAAACAGCGCTACCGTCAATCTCGCGGGCTGCCCCATTAATCAGCGATTCCTTAGATTGAAGTTGAAAGTAGATTGCCAATTCTTTTGGCCAAGCACCGCGCTGCAAGACAGGAAACATGTGCTCAGCTACCGGTGGGATCTGGTCTTCTTCTGTCGACTTATGCCTCGACGGAATTGTGTCCACGCGGACCACTACTCCGCACATCTTGTGCCAACTACGCATGAGTCGGAAAATCCCTAGTCGATTCGGCCTTCCGGCGAGTTTGCGTTCCTGCGGACTGTAGTATTCTGGATGTCGGTGTTACTACAAAAACGCTTAGTTTGGTCGCAGACCCGACGTTGATGGAGAACATTGTGGGCGCGCGGCAATGGCAGCCTTGCATCGTTACATGCATCGCGGTCCGACCACGAAACCTCCTGCTGTGAGGCATGTCTTCATGATCGTAAGCGTCCGGCAATGCTTGCGATTACCCACACCCATTAGCGGACCGGTGTCAAGCAAGCAGCACGCACCATGGCCGCGTTAGCGGCCAGCCTCAACTTCATTCCCGATCGCAGCAGCCGAGCGCGTCCGTTTCTTCAATTCGGTGGCTGCGACGGATCGCGCCACACACCGAAAAGTATCAAGCAAGTGGCGATGGAGGCTGCCGTCGCCCTGGCTGCCCCATGCCGCCCCAGAAGAACTACAAGGACTTCCCCATTTAGCACAAGCTCAATCAACGTTCGAGGTGGCT
This sequence comes from Paraburkholderia atlantica, assembly GCF_000092885.1. NCBI lineage: Bacteria > Pseudomonadati > Pseudomonadota > Betaproteobacteria > Burkholderiales > Burkholderiaceae > Paraburkholderia > Paraburkholderia atlantica. The sequence goes on from NC_014120.1 coordinate 184,777, forward strand.
ACATGCTGCAATGCCGCTTCGGTGCGCGTGAGAAGGTGAAGGACTGCTGTACTACAACCGGTCAATATTGGGCCGTCGGCCCGGACCCTGATGAAAGATGTGCGCAAGGACCTCATTCGTTGGGCGGGACAGAAATCCCCGTTCTTCTGACAGGTATGCCTCGCGCGGGCCCAACCCGCTTCACATCACCGCTGGCACTGCAAAGTGATCGTCAATGCCCTCGTGGTTGCTCTGATGCCTCAGGCTGCTCCTTTCCGGCAAGGTAGCCGGCGGACTTACTCTACCTCTGTCGTACTGCCAAGCGCATTCGAAATCTGAGCCACTTCGCGCGTGAGCGCGCAAAGTAGAAGTGAGCCAGTCGCTAGTTCTTCGATGCCGGAACGTGGCCGGCTTTGCGTTGCTGTTTAAGTCGGTAGCTGTCTCCTTTGATCTGGATGATGTGGGCGTGGTGCAAGATGCGGTCGAGCATGGCTGCGGTTAGCGTGGTGTTGCCGCCGAAGGCCAATGGGATCAAACCGTCGAGCGTCTTGATCGCCGGGAATCCAGCCATGCGCACGAGCGTCTGCCGCGATCGAAGCTGGCGCATCTCGCGCTCATGTGCCAGCGCGTGCTCGAGGAAGTCGAGGAAACTCCACTGCTTAGCCGCCGCATCGCTAGCGAGTGCGACATAGCGCTGCATAAGCCCTTCGAGTTTCAGGCTTTGGCAGTGACCGTCGATGCGTTCTTGCTGCAGATTCATGCCCGCACCTCTGTCAGCAATTGCTGATAGACCGACAAGGGGTGCTGCAGCGAGAACGATGAAGGTGTCGTCGGCCTTACGGCCGGCGATATCACGGGTAGTGGCGTTGCGAATGCGGGCAGCTTGCGCAGCGTGTCCCGCTCGCGTTCTTCGAACAGGCTTGCCGGCGTCGCTCCCGTAACCAGATGAACTCGCTGGTTGGCAACATCGCGCAGCCACTTGCCCACTTCGGCGTTGGCCGTTTCCACATCGAGCAGCATGCCGGACTGCTCGAGCCAACTGGACAACGGCACGTAGAGGTTGCCGCGAAGATAGCGATGGAAGCGCTCGATCTTGCCCTTCGTGCGTGCGCGATACGGTTGGCAAAGCCTGGGCATGAACCCGTAGCGCTTCGCTAGATCGAGCAGCCCCGGATGCCACCGATGCTCGCCTTTGCCATAGGCATCACGCTCGAGCACGATCGTCTTGGCGTTGTCGTACAGAATCTCGCGAGGCACTCCGCCGAGCGTTTCGAATAATGCGTGATGGCAAGCGATCAGCGTTTCGGCCTTCTCGTTGGTCGCAAAGCGCGCCCAGCGCCAGCGGCTAAAACCGAGCGTGGCAGTGAACGCGTATAGCGGGTCAGCGCCGCGACGGAATACGACGAAGTCGCATTGCATCTGCCGACCAGGCTCCGTCTCGAAGCGTACGATCGGATCGGGCGCCGGCGCGGGCTTATGTGCCTTCATGAAGGCTTGGATACTGCGAAGTTTTCCTTCGTAGCCACGCGCGCGAAGCTCGCGCAGCGGTGCTGGCGCCGCAATCGTGTCCGGCGCCGCCGCTTGCATCCTCTCGACAATGTATGCCTGACATGGATCGAGCTTGGTGGGCCGCGGCTCACGCTGCTTATAGCGAGGTACGTCCTGCGACGCCAGGTAACGGGTCACGGTGTTGCGAGATACGCCCAAGTGCCGCGCGATCTCTCGCAACGACAACCCTTGGGCTTTGAGCACATGGATTTGCATCCACTGTTCCTTCTGGAGCATCGCCAGCCTTCGCGCGAAAAAGGCTGACTGTACTGAAAAGTGGCTCAGATTTACTTTGCGCGAAGTGGCTCAGTATTACTTTGCGCGCAACAGTACGATCAGACGGCTAGATGCTATGGGCCTGACGCCCACGCCGTACGCCAGCGGTACCAGCGAGGTTGAACTCGGTATCAGCAAGGCGGGCAACCGGCGATGCCGGTGGCTGCTGGTGGAGCTCGCTTGGAGCTGGCTACGCCTGCAGCCAGGCAGCCAGCCCAGCCACTGGTTCAACGAGCGATTTGCCGGCGCCGGCAAAGGGTTGCGGCGCATCGGTATCGTGGCGCTCGCACGGCGTCTGGCGAACGCGCTGTGGCGCCTTCTCGAGCACGGCGAGATCCCAGAGGGCGCGTTACTGAAGTCGAGAGGCTAACCGTGAGGGCAAGAATCGCATGAGATGCAGCAACAGCATTTAAACGTCAACGCGCCCGAAACAAGCTCGGGTTACCCATTGCGGGTGACCGTGTACCTAGATAGGGCGCGTCGGTAACAGGGTGGCGCCAGCGCTTCGCGCATGCGGCATGAGGTGACCGGCCTGTCAGGCCGGCACAGATAGAAGGTCGAACCCGGCACTGGCCGGGCACCAGACCCCCTGACCTGAATGACATTGACCTGACAGGCTGCAAATGATGCCGGTCATCAACGTCGCAACCTGTGACTCACGGGTTGTCTACGGCCAGTCTGCGTCTGGTCGTAGCGAGCGACCACGCAAACTGGCCGTAGACAACAGGTAATGATATTTACTTCGCATAACGCAATTTCTATCTTGAATAGGGATTGACTTGTGATTTCCCATAGAAGAGCGTGTTAGGAACCTTGAAGTATCGGGGCTGCGTGCACGAGCATAACGTCCGTTCAACGTGGGAGTGCTACGCAGAATACTTCATACATTCCAGACGATGTAAAGGACGGGACTCGATTAGTCGGTATCAAGCCGCGATATGCTTTCGGTCTTCTTTGGACCTCTTACCCCTGAGTTACAGGGCAACTCCACCCCCCGGCACGCGTCCTCTTAAATTTCGTCAACATGTCGTGCGATGATGCACGCGCTTGCGCAGGGATCTACGGCATAGGAAGGCGGTTGATTCTGCACTATGCGCCACGGTTCATCATCTCATCGGTTTCGGAAAAACACGAGGAACTCCAAGCCACTTACAACGCGAGGACAAGCCATATTGATCAATCGTCACGCTGAGAGGGCGGACAGGACAACCTCTGCTGGGCCTGCCGAGCAAGTTTATGCTCGATCAAATCGCGCAGTTTAACGGACACCGAGCCCGGATGTACCACATGGCTGATACGCTTGCGCTTACTACGCCGGAGGCGCGTTGTCGCTGACGATGCGCGGCCAACTCTATCTATTTTGTGAATACCTAACCGTTATTTACTACATTGTTTCAAATGTAGCCACGGCCTAACATTCAATCCATAAGGTTCAATGCCAGATTGCGTTGGCGCCAGAGCCCTGCGTTTAGGGCTGACGATCAGTTCGCCGTTGGCGCCTCGTAGCCGTTCACCGCCGGTGAACTTACTCGGGAGTTTGGCCGCGATTACGGGCGCGACGCAGCGGCCTCTTCAATCGTATCTCGCCATTTAGGAAGAGAGGTCGGCTGGGGTGATGCATGCGTTTAACGAGCGACTGAAGGAGAGAAGTCGTGCGACCACCGCTTAAATTTCTCGACCACGAGATCTTCGACGTTGTCATCATCGGCGGAGGCATTAACGGCGCCGCCGCCGCCCAGGAAATCGTTGGGCAGGGTCACAGCGTTCTTCTCGTCGAGAAGGGTGACTTCGGTTCGGGGACTTCGAGTCGCTCCAGTCGGCTTTTGCATTGTGGTCTGCGCTATTTGGCGCCAGGCCATTCAATCTGGGACTTTGTTGTCCATCCGACGCGCTTTATAACAGCGATGAAAATGGCGAAACAAGCGATGGAGGCGCGGGCCGAGTTCGTCGAGACGTCATCGTTGCGCGCTCGACCGCTGCAGTTCGCCTTCCCGATTTATCGGGAAGGTCCCTATCGCGCCTGGCAAGTGGATATTGCATTCCTTATTCTGAAACTGCTCGGTCCTCGCAACCCGCCACTTGATTACCACCGTATCTCCGGTACCGAAGCGCGTAATATGCCGCTGATGAGCCAATTGCGTGATCTTGACCGTATTGATTCACTTGCGGTGTATCGTGAGTACGAGTTCGACTGGCCCGAACGAGTATGCATGGATTGTATCCTCGACGCAGAACGCATGGGGGCGGTCGTTCGCAATTACACCTTGGCCAGGCTAGGACGGCGTCGCGACGGCCGCGTCTGGCCAGTCATGCTTACGGATCAATTGAACGGTGCGACCGTAGAAGTCAGTACTTCTATCGTGCTTAACCTTGCAGGCATTTGGATCGACGAGGTCAACGCTACGCCTGAGCCAAACGCCAAACGCCGCGTGCTCGGAACCAAGGGAACGCATATTGTTGTCAAACTGCCAGATTCGTGCGCCGGTTACGGCGTCGCAACGCTAAACAGTAAGAGCGAACCGTTCTACTGTATTCCCTGGCACGACCTGCATTATTTCGGGCCGACAGAAACCCTCTACGAGGGAAACAAAGAAGACATTCATGTCACTAACGAAGAACAGGCGTGGCTGCTCAAAGAGGCTAACCGTCTTCTGCCAGGCATAGGGCTTTCGGAAAAGGACGTTCGGCTGACCTGGGCGGGCGTCAGGCCGTTGACGTATGACAAAGCCGTTCCTTTCGGAAATCGTTCCCGGCAACTCCACGACCTTACTGGCGACGGTATGCCAAATGTACTCGCGATGACTGCCGGGCCCGTAATGAGTCATCGTTCGGCCGGCCGCCTCTTGGCGAAGGCGGTGGCAAAGCGGCTAACACCCCAGCGCCGACGGCAACGACCGGACTATGCGCCAAAGCAGCCGCCGGCAGGCGACAGTTCGCCAGCGTTGGTGTCGGGACTGTCCACACGACTTTCAGATCTCCAGCATGGCATACAGAAGGAACATGCGGTGACCCTCATGGATCTTCTTTTTCGGCGCACCGGGCTTGGTTGGCGGCATCAATTCAGCGAGGCAGAACTCGATCAAGCAGCGTCCGTGCTAGCGACGGAGCGCGGCCTGTCGTCCGCGGAGAGGCGGCGAGAGATCGAGGCGTTCAAAATCGAATGCGAGAGGCTTTTCGGACGACGTTCTTCACAAGATTCTTTCACAAACACGATTGCCGGGAAAGACTGGGATGAATCCGGATAGCTTCGAGTAAGCCAACAGCCGCATGCGTCGCCGTTGTGGGGATCTGCGGAATGTGCTTTCCACGCACAGTCATTGTCGCTCGAGCTAAAGTCGGAAGTATTGTACGGGGGGTCTGAGGCGGGGAATTGAAGGCGGTGGAGGTTCAGCGGAGAATCTGATTGTCGAAGTCGGAAGCCAGCAAAATATCAAACCATCCACCATGAGCAAGGATACGGAAAAAGCAGTCGTCGGTCTATCGGGAGTCGGGCTTGGTCTGGACGAATTGGTTTGAATCGACGTTCGCGACGGTGCGTGACCGTACGACACGCACACGTAACTGCGTGTCGCGGCCGACCTTCCTTGGCCTGGCATTCAAGCTGATTGAGGAAGCTGAGAAAACCTGGCGCCGTATCAACGGCCCGGAAAAGATCAAGCTGTTGCTCGAGGGCATTGCCTTCGGGGACGGGGTGAGCTTCCCTCGGTTTTTCGCCTTCCAGAGGCCCCGAGTTATGCAGCCGTATCCTTTGTCCGCTGAGCCGCAAGCCAGTCTTGCATGAACTGGGTTGGCGACTTGAAGCCAAGCGATGAATGGCGACGACTGCGGTTATAGAACACTTCAATGTATTCGAACAAGTCCGCCACGGCTTCGCGACGCGTGCGATACCGCGTGCCGTGAACCCGTTCGTTCTTCAGGCTGTTAAAGAAACTTTCCGTCGGCGCGTTGTCCCAGCAGCTGCCCTTGCGGCTCATCGAGCAGCGCATGGCGTACGAACTCAGCTTGCGCTGGAATTCACGGCTTGCGTCTTGGCCTCTATCCGAATGATGCAGCGCACCGGGCGCGGGCCTGCGACGGAAGCATGCCATCGTCAATGCGTCGGTCACGAGGTCCGCCGTCATGCGCGGCTTGACGGACCAACCTACGACCTCCCGGTTGAACAGGTCCAGCGTGACCGCCAGATATAGCCAGCCTTCGTCGGTCCAAATGTACGTGATGTCCGAGGTGAACACCTGATTGGGCTCGGCCGGCGTGAAGTTACGGTTCAACACGTTCGGCGCGACCGGCAACTTGTGCCTGGAATCGGTTGTCACGCGATAGCGGCGCTTGTGGCGGGCTCGGATACCGTTGGCGCTCATCAGCCGCTCCACCCGTGCTTTGCTGGCCGGAAAGCCGCGAGAGCGAATCTCTTCGGTCATGCGCGGCGAGCCGTAGGCGCCTTTGACCTCGGCATAAATCGTTGGAATCAACGTCAGCAACTGTGCATCGCTCAGCCGCTGACGCTCGGGCGTGCCGCCGCGCCTCCAGGCGCGATAGCCATTCACGCTTACACCAAGGACCTCGCACAACGCCGACAGCGGATAGTGCTGGCACCGCGTGTCAATCCAGGCGAACTTCACAGGAGGTCCTTCGCGAAGAACGCCGCTTTTTTGCGATTTCCAGCTCCATCTGCAAGCGCTTATTCTCCGCGCGCAGACGCGAGAGCTCCATCTGTTCAGCCGTGACGACTTTCGCGCCGGCGCCGTTCAGCTTGCCGGCTTCCGACGCTTTGAGCCAGTTGCGCAACGTCTGCATCGACATGCCTAGCTCGCGGGCCATAGCGCTCACGCTTTGCCCGTCCTTGACTCGTTGCACGGCCGCTTCCTTGAACTCTGCCGTGTACACCTGGTGCGGTACCTTGAACATCTCTTCTTTCCTTCCTTTGGGTCGAGTTTATACGCGACCTGCTGGAAGGCGAAATTTCAGGGGAAGCTCAGTCAGTCGTTGGCTGTATTGAGTGCCGACGTAGTGAGACCCTCCGTCTGATGTGTTCACGTGGATCGCCAGTTCGAATGTCGGTACGGTCCTCTGTGACAATTACTTCAAAAAACGTATCAAGTCTACCTTGGTTAAGCACCGGATGCTGGTGAGTCGTTTCAGTATCAGTATCGAGGCGCACCCTATTCGGGTTTCAAATGCCTGACCTATTTTGGCCGGATTGTGTCGTTCTTATCCGAGAGGCAGACTTTCATCAACGCCACTGCATTCGTGATTGGCGGACAGCAACGAATCACGAACCGCGAACGAAGAATTCGCCCAATGGAGACAGAAGATGACTGTGCTTGATGAGCGCCGGCCGCCACACTCGCGATTCGCGCAATCGGAACGACGAGTGCCTAGAAGAGCGGTTGTTGCGGCGATCGCGGGCAACGCTCTAGAATTTTATGATTTTGGGATCTACTCGTTCTTCGCGGTCTACGCAGCAAGGGCTTTCTTTCCCTCCTTGAACGGACTGACAGGAATTCTCGCATCTCTAGCAGTTTTTGGCGTGGGCTTCGTGACTCGCCCTCTTGGTGCGCTGTTTATCGGTCGGCTCGGCGACCGCATAGGACGCAAGCCGGCGTTGCTTCTTACCATCGCGCTGATCATTATCGGCACTATGGGCCTGGCTTTGACTCCCGATCAGGCTACCATCGGCGTTGCTGCTCCGATCATTGTCGTCATCAGCCGGCTCATCCAAGGTTTCGGCTTGGGCGGCGAAGTCGGACCGGCCGTAGCATTCCTCATGGAAGCAGCCCCTGAGGGGCGGCGCGGTTTCTATACGAGCTGGTCGACCGCCAGCCAGGGCATTTCGGGTTTCGCGGCAGGGATCGTCGGCGTCACGTTCACATCGCTACTGGCGCCGGAGAATATGCAGAGTTGGGGATGGCGATTGGCGTTCGCCCTTGGGCTCCTGCTCGTCCCGGTCGCGCTCTATTTGCGCAAACAGATGCCCGAGACCTTCGATGGCCGCAGCCGCAGTGCGAACACGACGGCCACTCCTTGGCGCGATTTGTGGAGCCATCGACGTGCCATTTTGCCCGGCATGGCCATGCTCGGGGCCAGCACCGCGGTTTTCTATGTAGCAGTCTACATGACCACCTATTCCATCGCGGTACTGAAAATGCCGCCGCATATCGGGATGTTTTCGGCGATCGTTTTAGGTGCGTCATTGATCGTGTTCGGTCTGCTTGGTGGGTGGCTCTGTGATCGCTATCACGCCCGGGTCATAGTGGCGCTTCCATACACCGTCCTGCTCGCGGGAATCTACCCGGCATACCACCTTCTCATTCAGTCGCAGAGCGTGTCGACCCTGCTCATCGCCACCGTATTAATGAGTGCTATGCCTGCCGCGGCGGGATCTTCCGTTCTGCTGCTGATTGGCGAAGCGTTGCCCGCGTGCGTACGAGCTCTCGGCCTCAGTGTCACTTATGCCGTTCCGATTACGATCTTTGGCGGCAGCGCACAGGTTGTCGTCACCTGGCTGTTGAAATACACGGGTAATCCCGCTTCGCCTGCGTTCTATGCGGTTGTGGCAAGTGCGGTCATGCTGTTTGCCGTCATGGCCTTTCCAAAAAGTCTTGACCGGTTCGATGACGCGAACGGAGTTGTGCTGGATTGAAGGGGCTCGTCCCTCGCAAGACTAGAGTTTCAAACCTATTTTCAACTGATGCAGAGAGGCATATCAAAATGGCAGTCGCGGAAGAGATTTGGAACTTCGTCGAAGCAAAAAAGGAAGACTTCTTCGTGCTCAGTGACAAGGTATGGGCAACGCCTGAACTGTGCTATAACGAGTTCAGATCCGTTACCGAGCATGTGGCGATGCTGGAGCAGGAGGGGTTTCGTATTGTCCGGAATGTCGCCGGCATTCCGACCGCCGTTATGGGCGAGGCCGGCGAAGGCGGACCCATCATCGCGTTCCTAGGCGAATACGACGCGCTCCCGGGATTGAGCCAGACGGCCGGACTGGCCGAGTTCTCGCCAGTCGAAAAGGACGGACATGGACACGGGTGTGGACACAACCTTCTTGGCGCCGCGGCTCTGCTGGCGGCGACGGCCGTGAAGGACTATCTCGCGGCCAACGGATTGAGAGGCCGCGTGCGTTACTACGGCTGTCCAGCAGAGGAGGGCGGAGCGGGCAAGGCTTTCATGACGCGCGCAGGCGCCTTCGACGACGTCGACGCCGCAATCACGTGGCATCCAGCCTTTTTTAACATGGTATGGGACTGTGGCTCCCTCGCCACTCTCGGAATCGACTTCAGCTTTACGGGGCGCACCGCCCATGCTGCAGCTACGCCGCATCTCGGCCGCAGCGCGCTAGATGCCGTCGAACTCATGAACGTCGGCGTCAACTATATGCGCGAGCACATGTCGAGCCATGCCCGCATACACTACGCCATCATCGATGCAGGCGGCATCGCGCCGAATGTCGTGCAGAGCCGCGCTACGGTACGTTATTCGATTCGCGCAGCCCAACAGACGGAATTGGTCGAACTGGCCGAACGGGTCCGCAAGGTAGCCAAAGGCGCAGCGTTGATGACAGAGACCGAGGTGAGCGAAGACGTGCGCGCTGCGGTGGCAAGCTTGCTTCGCAATGGTCCTTTGGAAGAAGCGCTCCACGCCAATTTGACGAAGTTGGGGCCTACTGGCTTCGACGAACGTGACCGCGCAATCGCAGCGCCTTTTCAGGCGTCCTGTTCGGCGAAAGCGATTGCTGCTTCCTACGAGTTGTGGCAGCTCGCGCCGCGCGAGCACACGGTGCTGTGCGATGATGTCTGGCCGTTGCGCAAGGTCACTGACCCGGTCATGGGATCGACGGACGTCGGCGATGTCAGTCGGACGGTGCCAACAGTGCAGCTTCTGGCGGCCACCCACGTCATTGGCCCGCCGTCCCACACATGGCAATGGACCGCCCAGAGCAATTCGGATCCGGCCCGCAAGGGTTTGGCCTATGCTGCGAAGGTCATGGCGGCAACCGGAGCGGATGTCTTGACGGACGATAGGCTCCGCACGGCCGTCAAGGATGAGTTCCAGCGGCAAAGCGCACTTGACCCATTCACCTGCCTGATGCCCGCCGAACTGAGCCCCCGCTTGCCGCAACAGGCCGCCTGAGAAGGAGGCCGTCGCAGTCCCGGACGGCCCTAGCGAAGCACAGTGAGGCCGGGGCGGGAGGGCTCTCTGCCAGGCCCCCCGAGGGCGTGCGGCGTCTGACGCGCTTTCCTTGCAGGCGATCTGTCTACCTTGTCTCTGCTCGGCTTCCTGAGTAGGGGAGGAGCGTCGCTGATACGGCGCCGATGCCTGCGCGCCGACCAGGGGCCGAGGTTGTCGGCAGTAACAGTCGTCGTTGTATGGGTCAACAACTGTTAGGAACGCTCGACCTTGACGCAATCCAGCCGTAACGTGGTTCCGGCGAAGTCACCTTGATTCGGACGCGCTGTTGATAATGTCCGTCCAAAATCGAATGGGCATCGGGGGCATGGCAGAAGATTATTAATTTAGTAGAACATATAAAAATAGTCACTGTGTCTCGGTCTGCACAGTCATGCTTCAATGATCGATGGAGATCATATGCACAAGAAAAAGTCTGCTGCTGTCGTGTTGGCGTCAACCGCACTCGTCGGCATGGCTCATGCGCAATCGAGCGTTACCTTGTACGGTTTGATTGACGCAGGATTTGGCTACGTCAACACGAATCAAGGCAGCCGCTATGCGATGATGAACGGTAATCTCAATGGTGATCGATGGGGGTTGAAAGGCGTAGAAGACCTTGGTGGTGGGTTGGCGGTAATCTTTCAGATTGAAAATGGTTTTAATGTTGGCACCGGAGCACTTGGTCAAGGTGGACGCGAATTTGGCCGGCAGTCGTGGGTCGGTATCACGAGCGCCAGTGTCGGTACTCTTAAGCTGGGGCGCCAGTATGACCCGGTGGTTGACAAGGTTCAAGGGTTGACACTCGAAAGCGTCTTCGGATCTCCAGCCACAACTCCCGGAGACGTCGATAACAACGACAATAGCGCGCGCATCTCGAACGCAATCAAATACGTCAGCCCCTTGTTCGGAGCTATCCAGTTTGAAGGACTGTACGCACTGAATGGTGTGGCTGGGCAGCCTGGGTCAGGAAATACCTACTCTGCGGTAGCCAGTTACACTGGCGGACCATTGAGCATCGCGGCAGGCTATCTTCATGGAAGCAATACTGCGGCCGCCCCGGGACAGCTTCGGACCACGTGGAGCGGTACGATGGATTCGATTTTTGACGGACCCATCAGCAACGGCTATCAAACAGCTGCAACGATCGGAATCGCGCATGCAGCGGCCCGCTACCAGCTTTCTGCGCTGACGCTCGGAGCGGTGTATAGCTACGCGGCGTTTAACGCGGACGCGCAGTCGACGTTCAAATCGCAGCAGCACTTCAATTCGGGAAAAGTGTATGCCCTCTATCAGATTACTCCCAGTGTCCTTGGCGGACTCGGGTACATCTACACCCGCGCTGGAGGTGACACGTCTGCGACGTATAACCAGGTGACGGCGGGCGCTACCTACGCCTCGTCGAAGCGCACGGACTTCTACGCGGTTGCCGCTTACCAGCATGCGAGCGGAACGCAGCGGACGGCCGCAGGAGGGCTCGTCGACGCAGTCGCATCAGTCGGTTCATATGGGCTGACTGGAAACGGTAACTCCCAGACACTGGTGGTTGTCGGTGTGCGTCACCGATTTTGACATCCCAAAGATGTAGAACAATGCTTCACGGGCGGACGGCGCTCCCGTCCACCCGTGGTACTTTTGAAAGATATATCTCTCGTCTCTTTATTCGTATGAAGGACGAGCCTGACCCTCGTCATGAGCGATAACACGCCTTTGTCCGCCGGTGTCTCCGATTCGCCGTCTCCGTCGTTCTCCCATTTAAGCAGCACGGCGCCACGGAGCTTCGCTCCAGGTGCCGCGTGGAGCGCATCACCGGTCCAGACCGTGCCCGCGCTCGATGCCACGGACGCCGATGTGCGACAGGTGGCCGACTTCGCCGGGCGGGTTGCACCCGGCGTCGAAGATTCATTGGCTACTACCCCCCGATGCTTCGTCGGCCGTTCAACTACCGATTCGGCTGCTTCGCCGTCCAACGCCGGATCACCCGCCGCTGCGCTATTTGCCAGTTCGGTGGGGCCGCCGCCGCGGCCAAGGCGAGCACGCCGCCGGCTTTCGGGGCACAGCCGGATTTCGAATCATCACGGCCACCGCCGGGCGGCATGGGATCGCCGGCACCGGGTACGTTCCTGCGTCGTAGCGACAGACCATGGCCGGCGCTCGGCCGGATCATTGCGGCGCGCGCTCGGCGCGTGTTCGATCGTGCCGGCCAGCGAATTACGCAGCGAACGCTGCGCATCGGCGTATCCGCACGCGTCTTCCGTCCAGAGCCCGGCGCGCCGGGGTTGCGTGGCAAGACTCTACAGTATCTGGAGGAGTCTATCGCGCACTGGGTGATGTCGCGCGACGTCCTCGTGTTCATGATCCCGACCGTCGGGCGCCAAGGGGATGCTGCATCCGAGCAACATCCGGCTGTGCGACTACGCGAAGCATCTTGATGGGCTGCTGCTGCAAGGCGGCGCGGACGTGTCGCCGCAAACTTACGCGGCATCGGACCCACGGCCGGAATGGCCGGGCGATCGCGTGCGCGACATGTACGAGCTCGAGCTGCTGCATGAGTTTCTAGAGTCGGATAAGCCGGTGCTCGGTGTGTGCCGCGGTTGTCAACTGATCAACGTCGCGTTCGGCGGATCGCTGTATCAGGACGTCGCGACCGACGTGCCGACCGCGAACGCGCACGTGAGTGAGCACTACGACCAGCACCGGTATGTGATCCGCTTTCCGGAGGGCTCGACGCTGGCGAGCATGTTGCCGGGGCGCAGGGAAGTGATCGTGAACTCGATCCACCATCAGGCGATCCGCGAGCTCGGTCGCGATCTTAACATCGAGGCCGTGTCGTCCGACGACGGGATCATCGAAGGAATCCGCTGTCGGCGTGCGCCATTCGTCGTCGGCGTGCAGTGGCACCCGGAGTTCCACCGCGCCGGCGGCCCCGAGTTGCTCAACTGCACACCGCTGCTCGACACGTTTTTGCGTTCAGCGCGCGATACCAGGCTGTGACGTGTGTGTGAGCTACCCGTCTCTAAGGTGATGAAGGATTGTCGGGAATCGCCGCACTTAGGGGTGAACCTGGGGCGACGCCGTACTTTTAACGATCTCAGACCGTCTCCGACTCGACCGCCGGAGTCTGATGCGGTCTTCCAAAAGATCGCTGCCGCACGCCGCGCGATATATGCTGTGTGATTGGTGGCGGCCGTGTGCACGCGCGCGGGTGGCTCGGGACGTCCGGCCGCGCCGGCACCGCGCGGACAACGGCAGTGACGTCGGTACACTCCCAGTACCTCGGTGAAGGGCCGTTCGCCGAGTTGATGCTTCTCAAGCAGGCATTGGGGTTGAGCGGCGTTGTGACATCTGGTACGGCTTCGCGGCCCAGATCAATGGCCACAAAGCGACGCAGTCATATAGGGCATCTTCGCAAGCGAGATCGGCCAGATTGAACCGGCGCAGCAGCGAATCCGCAGCATGCGCTCCGGACGAATCGGCGGGTGACCGTTGCCACTTTTCCGGTAATACAGTTTGACTACCGCGCAGTTCGGCCCAACGGAACGATCATGTTCATCGTGTCAAGAAACTCGTTGCGTCCCGTGCGCTTGGGTCGGGTCTCGAACCCGCACCCAAGCATTTCCGCCGCTCCGCTGAGCGTACCGAGCTCCATTGGGCTCGAAGGCGTCGCGGTGACGGATGTGTATAGTCGTGCTAGCTATGGGTCAACCTGTCAAAGGAGGAACCTCCATCCCTACGAGCAAAAGCGACTCAGGGCGAAGTCTTCGATGGCGACCTGCGTGCGATCGCCTGTCACCAGATCGGCGAGCACAGCGCCTGCGGCCGGTCCAATGCCGAAACCATGGCCTGAAAAGCCGGAACCGAGATAGAAGCCCGGTATCCGCTCGATCTTCGAGATAACCGGCAGCGCATCGGGCGTGACGTCAATCATACCTGCCCACGTACGTGCAATCGTCGCATTGGCGAACGATGGAAAGGTCTGCTTCAGGCAATTCATTGCGTCGTTGAGCATGGCGTTGTTAGCCTCAGGATCCAGCACTCGGTACGATTCGAACGGCGTCGGGCCGTCAATGCTGAAGCGGCGCGGAATCTTCAGTTCATCAAAAAAGGGGCGTCCGAAACGGAGTCGCAGATACTTGCGCTCTTTGAGCCAGGCACGCAGGAATTTCGTGCTCAGGCGAATGCTGTCGGGCGTGAGATCGGCGACCGAGGCGCCGAGTTTCGACACTGTGTATCCGCCGTCGCAGCGCTTGCGGCATGTGAAGTCGCCCCCGTTGATCGCGACGTCCAGTTGAGCATCGATAGGCGCGGTTTGCAGCACGGACGCATGAACCTTGAGTTGCGGAAAGTCAATTGCGTGATTGCCGCAGAACAGCCGCGACCACGCACCGCCTGCCAAAACCACGTCGGCGCATTTCACGACGCCGTGCTCGGTCACGACAGCTGACACGCGACCCGCGGACATATCAATGCCGCGCACCGCACAGTGCTCGAAGATCGATGCACCGTTCGCGCGAGCGAGTTCGGCGATGCCCCGTGTGGCCATCGTGGGTTCGGCGACACCGTCGATCGCGCTATACAGCGCCCCCTGCCATGTGCGACTCGACTGCGGGAGAGTCCTAGCGAGTTCGGCTCTGCCGAGAAGCCTGACGCGGACACCGCTGGCGCCGGACGCATCGATCCATTTTTGATGCAGAGCCATCTCCGACTCCTCCTTCGCAAGATATGCGAGTCCCGTCATCCGGTAGCCCACGTCGATTTGCGACTGGATTGACTGCCACAATTCGTTAGCGAGAACAGACAGTTGCAGTTCCTTAATATCGCGTCCGATGGAGCGCACCCAGCCCCAGTTGCGCGAAGACTGTTCGCAACCGATCGTGCCTTTTTCGAACACCGCGACGTCGACACCCTTGCGTGCCAGCGCGAGCGCGCAACTGATGCCAATAATTCCGCCGCCAATAATTGCGACGGAGACCTGCTTGGGCAATTCGGGTTTCAATGTGGTTTCTTGAATGGGCAGCATGTTAGCTCGGAGATATGTCAGTTGACGCGCTTGCGGCTGGCGATCAGGGCCACGAGCGCGAGGGTCGAAATCACTATCAGGTAATAGGCCGGCGACATGATGCTGCCCGTCAATTTCACGAGAAGGTTGGTCACGACAGGCGTGAGTCCGCCGAACAGCGTCATCGCGATTACGTAGGCGAGCGACGAGCCGGTGGTACGGCAGGACGTAGGAAAAAGTTGTGAGAGCAACGAGCTGACCGGCGCGTAGTAGAAGCTGTAGAACACCAGTGAAAGGGTGCACTGGAATGCGATCAATGTTGCGGTGCTTGGTGCACGCGTGAGCATGTAAAAGAGCGGCAGGATCAGCAGCATGCCGCACAGTAGTGCGGCACGCATCACCCTGACGGTGCCGAGCCGGTCCGCTGCGATGCCACCGATTATCGGGAACACGACGGATACGAGGCCGCTCAGAATCGATGACAAAAAGGCTGCGTCCTTGCTGACTCCCAGATTATGAATTGCGAACGTCGGCATGTAGATGTTCATAAAGCTTGCGAGGCCGCCCGCGCCGGAAATGATCGCGCCCATGAGCACGCTTGACATATGTGATTGCGCCGTTTCGCGCAGCGGCTTGCGTGGCACCACGTCGCTTGCTTTCTCGAACGCGGCCGTCTCGTTCACTTTCCTACGGATGTAGAGGCCAATCGGTCCGATCAGACAGCCGAAGGCGAACGGCAGACGCCATCCCCAGGAATCGATCTGTTCCGGCGACAGATAGCGATTCACGCCGTAGGCGAAGAGCGAGGCTGCCAGTACGGCGAGGCCCGACGTCGACCATTGCAGGCTCCCGAAGAATCCCCTCCGCTTTGCATCCTGCTCGGTCAGAAATGAATTGGCTGCTCCAAATTCGCCCCCTGCCGAAAAGCCTTGCAGCAGGCGTCCCGCGACTAGAATTACCGGCGCGAACACGCCGATCTTGTCGTACGTGGGCACAAGGGTGATCGAGGCGGTGCCGCACAACATCAGGAACGCCGTGAGGCTTAACGTGAAACGCCGGCCATGTTTGTCCGCGACGACGCCTAGAATAATCGCACCGACCGGACGGATGAGGAATGAGCTTGCGAAGGTTAGGAGACTGAGCAACAGCGCCGATTGTTCGTCACCGGTCGGGAAAAATAGCTTTGACACAGTAATCGCGAACATTGCGTACACGAGCAGATCGAACCATTCGAAAAATGTGCCGAAGTTCGCGGCGATGACATCCCGCATCCTACTGCTTAAGACTTTCGTGCAGGTAATGGGGTCAAGGGTGTTGGCTCTGTTCGGCATCTTGTTTCCTTTGCAGTCGGTGCTGGCGACCAGCCCAACCAGTGTATCGCCGCGCGTCGTCGCGACAGCAGCGGCAGAGAGAGACATCGCTTCTTGACATCCGCCGCCAGAATCAACATCTCCCAGTTGCGGGGTTATTCGTTGCACCGCCGGGGTATGCACGGGCGGCATGAGTACGATCGTGTGCCGTCGACGTGAACGACACAATGCCGTCAAAAAAGGTCCGGTATTTGAAATTCGTATAGAGGGTTTCCCCTCATGCGGGCAGCCTTCCACTCGGTAACTCATTGCCTCCCTTATCGCGCATTCCCGCGGCCGCCGATCTCACATGTCCAAGTCGGGAAGCGCGGCCACGGATGCACACCGCGGTAAACGCCGGAGATGGAAGGCTGCGTTCAGCGGCAGCACACCAGCCCGCTCTTGCTCTAGGATTCAGGGAATACCCTTATCCACTTTTCAAATAGTCGGCCGCTTTTGGCGACATTGTTTATTGGGCGGTGAAGCGCGAATATTCACCCATACCGCCACGTTTCGGGCGGAACAGTCCAGCAATGGGAGCGCTTGCAATGACCAAAGACGGAAAAATGAGGCTCGGCCTCTCGATGAGATATCTCGGCTACCACGTGGCCGCCTGGAGGCATCCGGACGTGCCTGCGGACGGTGCGCTCAGTTTCGAGTACTTCCTGAGCACGGCCCGTAAGGCGGAAGCAGCGCATCTTGACATGGTTTTCTTTGCTGACGGTCTTGGGATCCGCGCCAACGACAATCCGAAAGGATCTCTCGCGCGTGACATGCGGAATGCTGAGCTGGAACCGATCACACTTCTCGCCGCACTGGGCGCCACGACGTCAAATATCGGCCTGGTGGCAACTGCCTCGACCACGTACAACGAACCATTTCACATCGCGCGCAAATACGCTTCCATCGATCACATCAGCGGTGGCCGCGCCGGATGGAATGTCGTCACATCATGGTCAGATGAGGAAGCTCAGAACTTCAACAGGAACGAGAACCTTGCTTATGAAGAGCGGTATGAACGAGCCGACGAGTTCGTCGACGTCGTCAAATCCCTTTGGCGAAGCTGGGAAGATGACGCATTCGTTCGAGAAAAGGAAAGCGGCCTCTTCTACCACGAAGACAAGTTGCACGTTCCTGACCACAAGGGCAAGCACTTCCAGGTGCGTGGTCCACTGAATTCGGCGCGCACACCGCAAGGAGAGCCGATCATTGTGCAGGCCGGAGCTTCCGAGGCCGGACGTGAACTCGCTGCTAGATGCGCGGACGTGGTTTACAGCAACTCGCACGACCTGAAACACGCACAAGATTATTACCGCGATCTTAAGGCGCGGCTGGCGAAGTATGGTCGCGAGCCCGGAGAGTTGCTAATCATGCCGGGCATTACACCGTTCGTCGGTAAGACTAGGCAAGAGGCGCAAGACAAGTTCGACCAGCTTCAGGAGCTTATCCACCCGCTGAGCGGTCTGGCATCGCTCTATAACGCTCTGGGCGACCTCTCTGGGTATCCGCTTGATGGGCCGGTGCCAGACATCGGTGGTCAGAAACTCAGGAGCATCGCATCAAACCTGTTGGAGATGGCTCGTACCGAGAAACTCTCAATTCGACAACTCTACCAGCGCGTCGCATCGACTTTCTGGGTGCGCCTCGCGATTGGAACTGCGAGCGATATCGTTGGTGAGATGGAAGAGTGGTTCAAGAATGATGGTGCGGACGGCTTCAATTTTTGCCCGGCCATCCTTCCGGGCGGCATGGATGACATTAGTGATCTCCTCATCCCGGAACTGCGTCGCCGCGGGTTGTTCAGGGATCGCTATGAAGGACGAACTCTGCGCGAGAACCTTGGCCTCAAACCCAGCATCTTCAAGCTTGCGTAATCCGTCATATTCCAGGCAGGTGACCAAATGCAAACCATCGATTCCAGGGCTAACTTCCAGCAAGCGATGTCGTTGTTCGCTGCCGGCGTTACAGTAATTACCGCAAAGCACGACGCAAAGCCGTTCGGCCTCATCGCTACATCGGTATGCAGTCTATCCGACGACCCGCCGTCAGTCATCGTATGCGTGAACAAGAGCGCTTCGTCCCACGACGCGATCCTGAGGGCAGGTAGTTTTGCCGTAAATCTCCTCTCGACAGCGCACTGTGGGATCGTTGACACATTTCGCAAAACTAAAGGGCAAGCCCGCTTCACCGGAAACAATTGGGCATCTCTCGTGACTGGTGCACCGGTCCTGGGTGATGCAACGGTTGCATTGGACTGCGAGATCAGTGATCAGCATGACGGATTCACTCACTCCATCATCGTTGGAGTAATCAGAGAGATTGCGTTCAATGAGACCGCTGATGTGGGATGCCTGCTGTGGCACGAGCGCGGCTTTGCACGGATCGCACCTCTGACTATTTGACTGAGGACGCCGGTGCTTCAAATCGAACGGATTGTCGCCCAGTGTAATCGCTCATCGTGATCGAATTTTTATGGAGCAGTGCCAGCCGCGAAGCACCGGGAATGCCCGACCGTCCGAACACCATGGTCGGCACATCCTTGCGATGCTGGTCGGAAACATAGATGATGGCTCTTGAAAGTGGGCTATCAACTGGGAAACTATGAACATCCGGCAACTTGAAGCATTCCGCACGACTATGATGGTCGGCACAGTAAACGGTGCTGCGGACTTGCTGGGGCTGTCTCAGCCATCGGTGAGTCGCTTGATCGCCGAGCTCGAAAAGGAGCTCGGCGTGACATTGTTTAACCGCGCTGCTGGCAGGCTTGTGCCGACGCCTGAAGGAAGGATGATCCACGAGCAAGTAGAGAACACATTCCGTGCGTACCAAAGGATCGGCGAACTTGCCGCTGATGTGAGGAGACTTCGCGTAGGTAGCATCTCTATCGCATGCATGCCGGCCCTAGGAATAACCTTTTTGCCGGCGGTCATGGCTCGGTTTTGTGAAGCTCATCCAGACGTTGATATCTCGCTGGATGTTCAAAGCTCCACGAAGGTGGAGGACTGGATTGCGACGGAAAGAATCGATCTTGGTCTAGCAGAAGTACCTTACGACCGCGAAGATCTTTCAGTAGACGAATTCTGCAATGTTCCCTACTACGCCGTTATGAAGAAGGGGGACCAGCTTGGGCAAAAGTCGATGCTTTCACCGGCGGATTTCGTAGGGCGTGCGTTTATCTCCACCACGGCACACTATCAAGCCCGGCCGCATGTTGATCGCCTTTTCGAATCCCGAGACATACACCGTGTCATGCGCATCGATACCTCATTCTCGCACGCGACATGCGAGTTGGCCGCCCTGGGAGTGGGTGTCGGTTTTATCGATCCTTTCAGTGTTCACGGATACCTTGATCGGGTCGATGTTCGTCTCGTAGACCCTTGCATTACCTTCAGGGTTGGACTGCTATACCCAAGGTCTCGCCCGCTGTCGAAAGTAGGGCGAACATTTGTTTCGTTTATGAAGGAGTGTCGTGACCGATGGCTGGCTGAGGTGGCCGCAGCTTGCAGGCCTCATGTATGACTCCGCGAAGACTCTTCTAACCTGCAGTGGCACCGGCGTTGACGATTGATTTCCGGAATAGGTTAAGAATCGGGCGTGACTCCCGAGACATCCGTCTCAAATGTTGCGTCTATTTTTGGTTTCGAATAGATCGTTATCGAGCTCTGACTATGGCTATCCAAACGATTCGTATACCCAGTTATCCAATCGATGCTCAGTTAGTCGAGCGCTGGTCGCCTCGAGCGTTCACATTGGATCCTATCGATGAGCGTACCCTTCTCACTATTCTCGAAGCTGCCCGTTGGGCTCCTTCCTCTTATAACTCTCAGCCATGGCGGCTTGTTTACACCCGTCGGGACACGGATCACTGGGACTCGTTTCTTTCGTTTTTGAATGACTTCAGCCGCTCGTGGGCAGTCCGTGCCGCGGCGATCGTTGTGGTTTTGTCAAAGCAGGCGTTTCTGCTTCCTGGAAAAGATGAGGAAGTTTCGTTGCCTATGCATTCATTTGATGCTGGAGCTGCCTGGGCATTTCTTGCGTTGCAAGCTAACCTTGTAGGGTGGGGCGCTCGTGCTCTTGCAGGGATCAACAGCGACCACATCCGTAGCGAACTGGGCATTCCAGACGATTTTTCAATCGAAGCCTGCATAGCACAGGGCCGAGCAGGGATGCTGCGCTACTTCCGCATTTTCTCCAGGCAAAGGAGTGCCGAGTGACCGCCAACCACTGGTCGACTTGGCGGCGGAAGGACGTTTTGTCGATGGAACAAAACTTTTTTAACGACGTCATTTTCAATCATGCTTGCGGGCTCGGCGGGCCATGGGAGCTGACGTTCAGCGGCGTGCAAACCAGGTGTCAGCAGCTAAGCACGAAGGCGCTTAACGAGGTCACATGCGCCGTCTCATACGCGTTGCCTTATGACACACGAAACACCAGCGCTTTTTACAAGGAGAAACTATGGAACAGTTGACTTTCGAACGGATTTGTAAGATCGATCCGACTCAGCTGCAGGAGAACATGAGCTATCCCGCTGACGAAATGTTAATCACTGGTAAGCCGAAGAGAATCAGCCGTCCGTTGGTGGACTTTGAACCATCACGTCCGGGTGTCGGTTTCTGGGAGGCAGAGGTCGGCGCCTGGAAGTTCGTCTATCCATCAAACCGAAACGAGATCTTCCACGTCCTAGAGGGTACCTTCTCGCTCGAGAGCGAAACCACACCGCAGACTGAATTCTCTAAGGGCGACACGGGCGTTATCCCCGCCGGCTTCTCAGGAACTTTGAGAGTCACCGAGGCGGTGCGGAAAATATACGTTCTTCTCACCTGAGAAGCGTCACCAACGGCTTCGCAAGTTGACACGCGAAGCGTCTTCGCAAAGTCGCGTTGAGCTGCATTATGATGAAAGGTAGTTAAATGACCTATTCAGATACCAAGCTTTTCATTGACGGAACTTGGTGTGACGCACTTGATGGAGCGACCATCAATGTGATCAGCCCTTCGACCGGCGAAAGGATTGGCGTGGTCGCCTGCGCGGCAAAGGAGGACTTGGAACGCGCTGCATCCGCTTCAGAAGCGGGTTTCGCTGAATGGCGAAACGTCGCAGCGGTTGAAAGAGCGAGGATGATGAGAGGCGCGGCAATGCTCCTGCGGGAGCGCGTCGAGACCATTGCTTCCCTTCTAACGCAAGAGCAGGGAAAGCCGCTTTCTGAAGCTCGGGCGGAAGTCTTCTCGGCGTCAGAGACCATCGAATGGTTCGCTGATGAAGGCTTGCGCGTCTATGGACGCGTCGTTCCGTCGCGAAGTCAGAATGTTCAACAACTGGTGCTGAAGGAAGCGGTCGGACCGGTCGTAGCCTTTACGCCCTGGAACTTTCCGGTTAATCAGATCGTCCGGAAACTGTCGGCCGCGCTTACAACGGGTTGCTCTTTCATTGTGAAAGCGCCGGAAGAAACGCCCGCCTCGCCGGCGGCGCTTATTCGGGCATTTGCGGACGCTGGCGTTCCTCGGGGCGTTTTAGGCCTCGTCTTCGGGAATCCTGCGGAAGTTTCTGAGTTTCTTGTTTCCCATCCAGCCGTTCGAAAGGTCACCTTCACAGGATCGACGGCTATCGGCAAGCAACTGGCCAGTCTGGCCGGGCGACATATGAAACGGACGACGATGGAGCTGGGCGGTCATGCGCCGGTGATCATCGCTGCAGACGCTGACGTCGAGGAGGCTGCGAAAGTTTTAGGTGCCGCAAAATTCAAAAACGCGGGCCAGATCTGCGTTTCGCCCAAGCGTTTCCTTGTGCATAACAGTTTGCGCGCATCGTTCGAGGCTGCGATGGTCGCGTATGCCGAACAGTTGCAAGTAGGTGACGGTCTCGAAAAAAACACGTCGTTAGGGCCATTGGCAAATAAGCGTCGCTTGGCGGCCATGAAAGAGGTCGTGAGCAACGCAAGTGAGTCTGGAGCCAAGTTGTTGACGGGTGGAAACCAGATCGGCGATCAAGGCAATTTTTTCGCACCTACGGTGCTTTCTGATGTGCCATTAACCGCCGCAATCTTCAATGAAGAGCCCTTTGGCCCTGTCGCTGCGATACGAGGATTCGATGACCTCGACGAAGCAATATCAGAGGCGAACAGGCTTCCGTATGGACTTGCGGGATACGCATTCACCAATTGCGTGAAGAGCGTACATCAGCTTTCGCAACGGTTGAATGTCGGAATGCTATGGATTAATCAGGGCGCTACGCCGTGGCCTGAAATGCCGTTCGGCGGCGTTGGCGATTCCGGTTACGGTTCGGAAGGCGGTTGCGAGGCGTTGGAACCTTACCTGGTTACCAAAGCCGTCACGATCAAAAGCTGATCAGCGACGCTGAGGTCGTGACTGCTTCGCAGAACGTAAGGCCCGCGGGCAGAGTCAAACCATGAAACACATACATACTCCGCAGCGGCGAGTTCAAGAGAATAGATCAATGTACAACGAAAACGTATCCAGGCTGCTCACTGTCCTACTTGGCGAAGAAAAGACTCGTGTCCTTCTTTCCACGCTCAATTTCCCCTCGATTCTGAACGACTGGGAAGAAGGCACTGTAACGCGTGCTGAGTTGGCGTAAGCGATGAATATGGCGCTCTTCGATGATCTTCTGCAGTTGTCGGAAAACGCCCGAGGCTATACGGAGGATGTCATAGCAAACGGCGGTTCCGTCTTCTTCGATCACGAAGCGCTGCGTACGGTGCGCTGGCCGCATAACGGCGGGCTGCCACCCGGCGAGGCCGCGTTTACCCGGATTCTTCGTCCGCTCGGCTTCAGGCTCAACGGCCGCTATCCACTCGACAAGCTCGGCATGACTGGCCGTGCGTATGCGCAAGAAGATGCACCGGATGAGATCGCACAGTTCTTCGTCAGTGAGCTTCATCCGGAGCACTTCTTAAAGGGGTTCCGGCAGGCCGTGACGAACGTCGTCGCTTCGTCCAAAGATCCCCTGACGCCGCTCGCGATCTCGCAGCTTTCGGAACTGGAACAAGACGGTTCGTTGCCCATCGACGCTGCCGAACAGTTGTTGCCCGTCATCGTCGGTGCATTCTCCCGTCAGCATGACATTCCACGGGAAGCGGATTACGACGCGTTACTGCTCGAATCGGCCGAGATGGCGTTGATTGCGACTGAGGGGAACGCCTTCAACCATGCAACGGATCGCGTCGAGGACGTGTTCAGCCTCTCGGAAGATGAGAAGTCGAAGGGCCCCCAATGAAGCCCGAGGTCGAACGTTCGCGTTCGGGGCGCGTCTTCCAGACAGCGTATAGGGCGGACACGGTGCGTCGCGCCTTCCGCTCGTCCGATGGCAAGGAGATTACCCGAGAGGTGCCTGGCTCGTTCTATGAGTTCATCACGCGCAAGCGTGAGTTCGATCGGGCAAAGTGCCGTTGGCAGATAGACCTGCGCTTCGATGCAGGCAACGCCACTGGTATCTTCAAGATGACAGCCAACGCGGCGAATTGAAGTGAAAGCCGCCACACCGTTTCGGGCGAGCGAGCGCCTTTTGCAGGACGTCGAAACCGAACTGCGTGCGAATGTGCGCGGCGAAGTGCGTTTCGATGCAGGATCGAAGGCGCTGTATGCGTCCGATGCATCGAACTATCGGCAGATACCGCTCGGTGTCGTCGTGCCTGTTGACATTAAGATCTTGTCGCAACGCTCGACGTATGCCATCGCAAGGACGTTCCATTTATGACCCGCGGAGGGGGTACCTCGCAGAACGGGCAATGCGTGAACGTGGCCGTGGTGGCCGACGCGAGCAATATGTGAACCGCGTGGTATCGGTAGATGCGAAGACGCGCACTGCCATCGTCGAGCCAGGCGCGATCTGCGACACGCTGCGCGACGCCGCCGAAGCGCACGGCCTTACGTTCGCCCCCGACCCGGCCACGCACAGCCGTTGCACGCTCGGCGGCATGATCGCCAACAACGCGTGCGGGGCGCATTCAGTGATGGCTGGGAAGACCGTGGAAAACGTTGAGGCGCTCGAGATCGTCACTTACGATGGCGCGCGCTTCTGGGTGGGCCCGACGAGCGCCGCGGAACTCGACGCCATCATTGGCGAAGGCGGAAGGCGCGGTGAGATTTATCGAAACCTGCGCGATCTGCGTGACCGCTACGCGCGTCACATCCGCGACAAGTATCCACAAATCAAGCGGCGCGTCTCAGGTTTTAATCTGGATCAGTTGCTCCCGGAGAACGGCTTCAACGTTGCACACGCACTCGTCGGCACGGAAGGCACGTGCGCGGTTACGCTTAGGGCGAAGGTTCGTCTCGTGCATAGCCGTACACGCGCTGGGAGGTCTTCCGTGGTCTCCGGCGGTCATACGCCGCTGCGACGCTGAACCGCCGCGAGAAATTCCTGACGGAACGCGTCGAACAGTTGACCAGTCCGCTCAGCCGAATCGCCTCCGGGAATCCGCATCCGGCTTGCCATCATGTGCGTGAGTATTAGCGGTGACGGGTTGTCCGGCGCGAGAACGGCTAGGATCTGCGCGCTCACTTCCGGCGTAACGATATCTGCCATGTCCCGACCGAGGAGCGCTGCGCCACCGATGTCGGGGTCATGGTCGTGCTGTTCGATCAGATCGAAGCCATCGTCGGCGTACAGCCTTTCCAGGTTTCCTGCCTCGCCGTACCACGCGAGCAGAAAAAGCAGATCGCTCGCGTCCTTGCGATCGACGTCGTGACGATCCTGCCAGGCAATGACCTTGAGCATCGCCTGGGCCGGGAGCGAAGCGACGGGCACGACGAGGTTGGCATCCATGCGCACCGGCACCGCCGCGCGCAACGCTTCTTCAAAGCCAGCTACGTTCATGCGGATCGCCTGGT
Source organism: Paraburkholderia atlantica (assembly GCF_000092885.1). NCBI lineage: Bacteria > Pseudomonadati > Pseudomonadota > Betaproteobacteria > Burkholderiales > Burkholderiaceae > Paraburkholderia > Paraburkholderia atlantica. Next base: position 209,943 of record NC_014120.1, read on the forward strand.
CCGGAGGCCAGGCGATCTTGCCGCTGTCGTCCGCGATGCGCCCGAATGGGACGACGTCGAGCCATGTCCTTACGCCTGTGACCGGTACCCGGTAGTGCAGACGGTGCGTCGCGTTACCCCGCTGCTCGAAGTGACCCGACGCAAGCAGTTCCGCTCTGAGCACCTCATGCCCGGCCCAGCTTTCAATGGAGATACCGATATCGACGTCTGCCGTGGCCCGTGTCGGTTCAATATCGTGAACATGCGTGAGCAGCATGTCACGCGCGCTTGCACCGCCGACGAACCACGGGATGCCCCTGGCAGTGGCCGCAACTGCCACCTCCCGCAGAAGGGTGATCATTTCCGGTGCAAAGGCGCGATGGGAACGAGGCTCAAGCGGGGAGATATTGTTCACGCAGTAACCTGGCCGTTTCGAGATTGCGCGAGTCGCCGCTCGCGACGAGGTCGGCATAGACCAGCAGGGGCGGCGCGACATTCTGCGGGTACTCGGTCGCAGCGGTGAACCTGATGGGGGACTTCAGGAACTCGATGTTGCCATCCCGATCAGGGCGCAGACGAGCCTTGGCGATCCACTCCCTCGGTACCTCGTTCGCGCAGTATAGGGTGAACGTGGCTGGTTTCAGGTAACCGGTGAGCATCGCTGCAGCGGGCTCGCCTCCAAACCGACACCGGTCGCGCATGTCGGGAACGTCGCGCCACCAGTCGGCCATGTCGGTGCGAAATCGCCCCAGCTCAAGTGATCCGCGCAGGAGCGACGGGTACAGCGTGGTCCATTCGTCGATCATCCTGTCTTTGTCGGTGAACTGCAAGCCAGGCCCGCCGCGCCTTTCAATGAGATCGCGACGCTCCCGCATGCCGTGAATGGCATTCTGCACTGTTCCGTGACTGACGGCAGCGACCTGTGCAATGTCACGATAGGTCTTTACCAGCAGCGAAGGATCCGTGAGCAGCGCGAGGGCGACCCGCAGCGTCGACCGGGTCCAGGACGATCTCTGCAGGGGCGCACTGTCGAGGCGCGGCCGGCCAGAGACGAGAATGACATTGTCGCCGAGAAGGAGACTGGCATTGCCGGCCAGATCGAGCGCATCGACCTGCATGTCGCGGCACGCGTTGATCATGTTCGGCGACAGATACGACGTGACGAGCAACAGCCTCTCGTCATTGCCGGGCGCGGCGTGCGCGCGGAATGCGGCGACCGTGCCGTAGCGGTCGATCGTCTGCTTGACGTGCGCCGGACGTTTGAAGCGGCGCGCGCCAACGTGAAATTCCAGTGCGGCATCGGCTCCTGACCCGGCTGGTGCCTTGCGCGCATGGACAGCAATGCCGGTCGCCTGGCCAAACGCCGTTGCGGCAGCTTGCACCAGAGCAGACAAATCTTGATCGGCGGCGGGCATGGCGCGTCCATGGTTGTCCAGTTATTTGTATTGTACACGTTCCGTGGACATGGCGAAATTACGGACAAAGTCAGACGCTTGTCCAGAAATCTATGTTGTTCACGTAACGTGGACAGCGTTGTTGTTTGGACGGAGCTGGGGGTGATCCATGATTCCCACGAGAAACCTGGACTGCCGATTCCGTCTTGTCCTTCCTGCGGCTGCAGGACCGCGCGCGGAAGCTATTTGTCCCCGGAAGCGGGATTGACGCCGGTGTGAACGCGGCCGACGACTTGGGGCGGGGTGACCGAGCTTTCCTCGGATGGTCGGGCTGGCCCGAAATGCGCCATCCGCGGCGGCCGCCCTGGCTCGGCCCGAACAGCCCGGGCTTCCCCGCCTGCTGCGCGAAACACCAGTGCGTTTTCCATCCGGTTGACAACGATGTAGGGCGGATCGGGATCCCAGTGCAGGAGCACGAGCCCACCCGGTGTGTCGGCGAAAACGGCGGGGACATGTTTGGGATCGGCGAATTGCAGATAGATCTTCTGTCCGTCGTCGAACACCTGGTATGGCTAGATGTCGGCGGGACCGGTCAGACGCCAGTCGAAGTTGTAGACCGGCCCCGTCACGACGGGCGGTTCGGCGCAGGCCGACTGAAGCAGGCAGCTGGCGAACAGGACGGGCACGGAAAGCAGGGCGGTCGTATGTTTCATCGATGGCAGCTCCCGTCAGTGATGCCGGGTGGCAGCATCATGTCTCGCTGCGTGATGAATGTGATGCGTTGACCCGGCGCCAGCCTGAGCGTCGGAGATGCCTCCGCGCCTCGAGGCAAGCGACGTGTAGGCCGACAGCCACTGCGCGGGTGACATGCCGGTTGTGTTCATCTCCGGCAGGCTGCGCCCGAAGAGGCCGCTCGTGGCGTTCGCCGCCTGCTGCAACTGCGTGATTGCCGTAGACAGCGACTGGAAGTCCGAATCTGCGTGCGGTAGGGGGCGATCGCCATGGTCGATGAGGGAGGTCGGTACCTGTTTCAGGTTCTGGACCATTGTCACGTACTGCTGCAGGCGCGTGATCTGCGCCTGGACATTCTGCTCGACCATCTGTGCCTGCTGGGCCACCGATGAGGCGAGTTCCGCGTGGTTCAGGAGCTGCGTGATCTCGGTGGCGCCGCCGGTCATGCCACCACCCGCGCGGGCGGTGCTGATGAACAGAAGCAGACCGACGGCGAGTGAAGTGGAACGCGCGAGAGCCAGGCGTTACGCACGATCGACCTCGGGATGGACAGCAAGATCAACCTCAGAAGCGGCCGCGGGCGGCGGTTCGCCGCACGCCTGCGCCGTCGCTGCGTCGACGTATCGTTCCTTCCAGTCCGGACGACCCGCATGCAGATGCTGGTCGAACAGGATCCGCGCGCGCATTGCCGAGCGCAGGATCGCGACCGTGCGGGGTTCGAGAGGCACCGAGATGCGGCGGGATGCACCACCCTGTTCGGCGATGAAGTAGTCGCGTTTTGCGACGAGCATCTGGATGGTGTGGATCTGCCCGTCTGACAGGCCGAAATCCCGCTGATAAGCGGCCTTCGCGGACGGCATGAAGTTTTCGACGGGCACAAACACGCGCACGAGCACGTTGTCGCGGATCTGCGGCCAGATGGCCGAGGACGACACCTGCTCGGGCGACTGGGCATCCATCCACACGCAGCCGAGCTTCTTGCGCATCGTGAGGATCCAGTTGCCGATCTGCTTCGCGAACGCTTCATCGTCGAGTGGATGCGGTAGGTCACGTACGACAGGAACGGGCGCGCGATCACGGGATTCGCGAGGATCCGGTCGGTTGCCATCGAGACGCAGTGCACGTCACCGAAGCTGTCGTCGATGTTGTCAAAGTAATGCGCGTGCACGGCCTGACCCTACCTACAGGCCGAGCTCATCGGCAAGTGGCCCGGCGGGCAGTGACGCGTGGACCGTGCGCAGCCGCCACAGCCGCCGGTCGCCGCGGCTACGAACAGCGGCAAGCGCCGTTTCCAGTTCGCACCGGTTACTGGCGGTGACGCAATAGGTGCCGCGCTGCTGCACGAGCAGCACGATCCATTCGACGAGAAATTCGAGATGGCGCCGGTCGCCGAGGAGCACCAGCGGATTCATCTGTGCACGCTCATCGGCATGAACGTTGTCCGCTTCGCTGTCAGACTGCATGTAGCGGCCGCCCTGCAGGATCGTCGGAATGCGCATCGACAGGTCCTTGTCGAAGCCGTACAGCCAGGCGTTCGGATACTTGCGAAAGAGCGTCGCACACAGCAGCATGAAAATCGTCTTGCCAAAACCGGTGCGCCCGCACAAGAGCATGTGTCCGACATCACCGAGAAATCCGGTGAACCAGTAGGGCGTGCCGAACTCGGTTGGAAACGGTGCGAGCGCCGGGCAGAGCACTCCGGTTTCCTTCGTCAGATGCGCGTTGATGCGGTGGCCATCGGAGACGCCGCGCAGCGGCAGCAGACGCGCCAGGGCGTCGGTGTCGATGAACGACCGTCGCGCGCATTCGCGCCACATGCCGGGGATCGTGGTCGCGAACGCCGAGAGGGCATGCAGCGTCTCCCGTATCGGCGTGAAGTGCGCCGCGCGCAATGCTTCCTCCACCGCCCGGTGGATAGCGACGGCCTGGGTCCATGCTGCGTCAGCGGTCTGGCCGTCATCGAACGGGCCGGTTTCAAACATGGGCGAGTACCACAGCACCGACAGGTTGTAATACCCGTACAGCTCCTCGGCCATCTCGACCTTGCCGGCCCGACGGTTCGCTTCGTCCGCGGCTGCCGAGCGCGCATGGTTCTGTCGCGCGCCCGACAGGTCGCCACCGCGCAGCGTGGCGGAAGGAGCGATCGCCTATCGAGCCGACGTCCTTCGTGATAGCGGCGCACGCCGTCGATGAAGCGCATCGCCGCCGAGGGTGACGTGAGCCGGAAGCAATGGCTGATGGTCACTTCGCCCGACACCTTGAGCAGGCCGTCGAGACTGGTCGGCAGGACGCTATCCGGCCAGAAGTCGCGACGGGCCGGAATGCCTGTGGCGATGCCGTAGCGCTGACGGCCCCCGGCGTAGAAATGGAGATAGTCGTGACCGGGGCGCACTTCGGTATCGCACATCGCGACGTCGAGGGCTGGAATGTCGGGAACAGGTACTGCCTGCAGATGATCACTGGCGGGCGACCCGCATGCATGCATGCATGAATGCGCCCAGCTGCTCACCGGACAGCCGTTGACAGATGAGGCGCGGATTGCCGGCCACGAAGCCGAACAGGGTGTGTTCGAAGGCTTCGACGACGGCGGTGAGTTCGGACGCGGTGTACGCGAACAGGTACTGGTCCGAGAATGTGCCGCGCGCGGCCTGGATCAGAGAGCGGGCGACGGACAACCCGTCGTGCGTCATCCCGTGCGTGACCTTGCCGGCGAAGCGGTCGAGGCCGACCTCGGGCGCCAGCGTGAACGTCACGTAATGACGGTTCACGTAGTTCGCGGCGTGCTCGAACGTTGCCCGCCGTGCGTCGTCCACCTGCTGCGAAACCGGATCTGGCATCGGTGCGCTGAGACACTGTGCACGGCGGCGGCGATGCACCGTCCACCACATCGTGACCGGTCGGCGCGCCATGTCGCGAAGGGACGTGATGAGATTGTCCATCAGCTCGAGGATGTGATTGGTGGACAGCGCATCGGCGTCAGGTCCCGAAAACGCGTACGTCGCCATCAACGCCGAATCCTTGTTGACGACGAGCGACTCGCTGAACCGGAAAAGCCACGGCACCAGTTCAGCGGTCGAGCGGCGGTCGCCGTCCGTGCGCTGCACGACGCGGGCGAGCGATTCGGCGTCGAATGGGGAGCGTGCGAACGCAGATGTCAGCATGGCAGTCCCCGCGCAAAACCCTTCGGACGCGCATTGACTTTCTGGCGCAGCAGCTGGCGCGGCTCGTAATAGTCGCCCTGCCGACTGTATCGGGTGTAGCAGCGGATCTGGTCCGGATCGCGCCGCACCGCAAGCCACAGGACCTGGTGCGTCACCAGCACCGCGAGCAGCACCCACGCGTTGCGCATGCCGGCGGCGAATGTGATGACGATGGCCACCTCGGCGATACACCAGCGGCGATCGATGCCGAGCAGCAGGAACTGTTCGAGCATGGTCTTGCGAATGCGCGCGGCGAGCGGATCGTCCGGTTCGCCGGTGACATCGCGGGGGTCGGCGTGCTGTGTGTCTATTGCCTGTTCCCCAGATCCGCCCATCAGAGCGTGCCCGTGCGGGCCGCCCCGTGGTTAAAGGCCTGCGCCCATAGCAGCGGCATGTTCACGATCGCAAGCGTGCCGAGCACGCCGCGCAGCACGTGCGTCTTGATGTTGCTGCGCCCGTCGTCGAGCAGCCACAGCACGATCGAACCGACCAGCGCGGAAAGCGATACGACTTCCAGCAGTTCGTTGTCGAGCACGTCCTGATAGACGGTGCACAGACCCCCGTTCCAGATGCCCGCGTGCGCGATGACGGGTACCGACCCGAGCCAGAGCGCAATGGGCAGCGCCCGTATGGGACGTTCATGCCGCAGCAGGACGCCTTGCCAGGCCGCGCGAACTGCGCGCCACCAACTGACGGCAACGGAGATTGCGCGACGCACGGCAGTCATGCCCCGCAAGATATGTGTAGCGGCTTGCATTTGAAACCGGTCCTGCTTGCATTCGATGCGGTTCCCTGCTCGAAATAACTGCAACTGACGGAGCGCGCGTGCTCGGATTATCTGCAACTGTGCTTGCATTCAGCCGGCCGCGCTTGCATTCCATCGTCACCTGCTCACATTATCTGCAACTGACGGAACTCAGATCGGCAGCCCGGCCGCGAGCATCTTGTCACGCAACGTCGCGGTCCGCACCGGGTCCAGTGAGTTGCTGAAGAGCGCCTTTATCTCGGCCGGTTTGGCGTCGAACTGCTCCACGAGGTCTTTGACGCGATAGCCGTGACGGGTCAGGGTCGGCTCCAGGTCGTCAAGCTGTCGTCAGAGGACGGACTCGATCAAAGCCGCCGAAACCGGCTTCTCGGCAGTGAGATACCCCGCCTCGAACGCCAGAGCCAGATGCAATTGGATTTGCAGTGGCGTGCGCAACTTGGTCGCCAGCAGGTCAATAGCTTCCTCGGTCAGAATCGAATCTACGTCGGTCCCGTCACCGGCGCACGCTCCGATCAGCCAGTGGATGTACTCGCGCTGGCTGCCGGTGATACCGTCCAGCGAGAAGATATCTGTGCGGTAGCCAATCTCTTCCATCGTCGCGCGCCGCAAGTCGTTGCGCAGCTTCGGGTGACCGGCAAGTATCACGGACAGGCTCCCGTCGCCGTCCTCGACCAGCTCCATCAGGCGCTTCAGGCCCGTCAGGGTATTGCCGTTCAGGTCATGAGCCTCGTCGACGAACAATGCGACCGGACGCCTGTTCTTCTTCACCAGCTCACGCAGGTCGCGCTCGCGCTTCTCGCCCTGCGTCGGAATGCGGACCTGTTTCTCGGTCGACAGGTCATAGAACAGCGCCGCAATGAACGTCGCCAGCTTGATGCGATGCTTCTCGATGGCGAGCGACCTGGAGACGGTGACGCGCTTCTCATCTTCCAGCGCCTGCTGAAGCCGGCGCATCATCATCGTCTTGCCGCTGCCGATGACACCGCACACGGCGATCAACCGTCCTTCGAAGGTTGCTCCCTTGATGTCCTTCATCAACTGCTGATGGTGCGTGGTTTCAAAGTAGCCCGCCTGATTCAGTGGCACCGTCAATCCATAATGCTGCATCACTTCAGCTCGCATGTCCTTCTCCTGACTTCTTACGGCGGAAATAATCTCGAACGCGTGCCAGCACGATGCGGCGGACGAGTGTCTCAGCCAGCACCTGGTCGATGAACAAGCGATCTTGCGGTGGCAGCTTCGGGAGCGGCTGCGCCAGATCGTCGGCGATCGCGAGCTTGGCCGCGATCGCGCTGGGGAACCGGTATTCGTGCGCGTCGGCATCGAACGGCTGGTGCGGCAACGGCTTGGGTGCCGTCGCGGATGGCGCGAGCCGAACGTCGTCGCCGGCGAGCGCGGCAATCGGCAATCCAAGCTGGTCAGCCAGCGAGCGGATGCGGTCAGCGCGTTCGTCGGTCTTGCCGCGTTTGAATGCACGATAGCGATGAAGCGGGATCGGGCCGGACACCGGGTAGTACGGGCCGAAGCGCTCTCCGTCGAACTCCGCATACAGTTCGTCATCGAACAGCCCCCACAGCAGCACTACCGTCTCGCCCGCCATGTCGGGTTCGACCTCATAAGCGGTGCCGTCGATGGTGATGCGCGCGTCGATGCCGACCTTGCGCCGCTCCGGTTCGCGGGCGAAACGGCAGAATTGCTCCCACGTACACATGTCTCGAATTCCCTCCGCCGGCAAGCGGGCAAGCCAGTCCTCAAGTCGCGAGTGCTTTTCGGACCGGTGTCGCTGATCGTTGTAGCGCAGTAGATAGCGCAAGAACCAGTTGTTGGCCTGCTTTTCGGTCTCCGGTTTGTGGAAGTGGTACAGCGTTTCGTGCGCTTCCTTGACGGTACGAAACGGCCGCTCGACCTTGCCCTTCGAACGCGCCGTCGTGCGCCTGCCGTCCTTGCCGGCAGGGAGGTGCGTCTGCCATTCGATGTCGAGGGCCTGCATGACGCACTGGAACACCCGGCTCTTCGCGACCGGGCCATTGTCCAGATAGATCATTTTTGGCCGGCCCTGAAACGGGAAACCGGGGTCCGCTTTGGGGGCCATCGCATTGAACAGAAAGCGCAGCGCCGACTCGGCATCTTCGCCGTACACGCAGCGGTATTCCTGGTACGCGGTACCGCTGCGATCGTCGACGACGCTGAACAGCATCAGCGTCGGCTCGCCCCTGGCCGGATCAATCCAGCCAGGTCGTTCGATGTGCTTCAGGTCGGAGGGCGACAGATCGAACTGCCAGCAGTCATTGCTGTGTTCGGCCTGGAAGCGCACTGCGGGCGGCTGCCGCAACAGGTGTGGCTGATCGAGCCGCAGCGCTGACAGGTAATGGTTGATCGTCGGTACGCGCAGCACGCCCTTGGGTGCCTTGACCAGGCCCTGCACGGTTTCGACGCCGTAGTCCTCCAGCAACTCGATCGCCCGTTTGGTCGAGAGGTGTCGTCTCTGCTTGTTCGTGGTCCGCAGTTTCAGCGCCGCGATCAATTCGCAGTAACGCTCCAGTTCTGCCTGCTGCAACACGCGCGGCTTGCCGTAGTCGGCCCGATGCGCGGAATGTGGTTGCTGGAAGCGATGCAGCGCGCGGTAAGAGCTGCAGTGCCAGTTCTTGCCTGGCGGGATCGAGCCGCTTTTTGCGACCGCCCTTATGGCCGCGTGCGCGGGCCGCCGACAGACCGGCGCGAGTGCGCTCGCGGATGAGGTTGCGCTCGAACTCAGCCAGGGCGCCAAACAGGTGAAACACGAGTCGACCACCGATCGACGCGGTATCGATGCTCTCCTGCAAGCTGCGCAGGCCGACGCCGGCGGCATCGAGCCGCTCGACCAGGTAAATCAGGTCCTTCAGCGACCGCCCGAGCCGGTCCAGCCGCCAGATCACGACCGTATCGCCCGCGCGCAACGCGGCAAGTAGCGCGGTCAGTCCCGTGCGTTCGGCTTTCACCCCGCTCGCGGTGTCTTCGAAGACGCGTTCACACCCGGCCTTGGCCAACGCATCGCGTTGCAGGTCGAGATGCTGGTCGTCTGTCGAGACGCGAGCGTATCCGATCAACATACGATTTCCAGTTTGTCCACCGAAAATTCAGTATAGTCGGACATTGAAAAATGGAAACTGATCTTGGATGCCGTTCATGTGGCTCCGGGTGATGCCCGGGCCACGACCAGCAAGCATCCAACAAACCATCGTTTCCTGGATTATTGGGGGCGCGCAGTAGTGAGGAGCTCGAGCGTCATCCGCCCAGGACGAGTTTCCGTCGTGACGGTGGCGTTTCCATCATCGCGGCTTCACAACGTATCCGCCGAATGCCTTCCTGGAACATTTCCGGCCGGCTGATCCGGGCCAGCATGCGGCCATCGACCTGGTAATGTCGAGCAACGCTTAACGGAAGCCGCCGTTCGTCTCCGGGGAAGCCCACATATCATCAACGGAGCCGGGCAGTCATTCGTTATTGGCTGGGTCGATCGACACATTCCGGTGTTGCTGCTATGAAGTCGGGTCTGAATAATTCGGTTGGGTCGGCGCTTGCCCTCAAGCCTGGAAGTCGACGGTGATTGATCGGCTAAGCCAGGCGATCAGAACAAGGGCGTAAAAAAGCCTCAGCTTTCTGAGGATCATCCTCAGGTTTTGGCCAGCGCCGCACAGCACTGCGTGCATCGCATCGCCGAGTGCGCCTTTGAGCCAGTTCCGATCGAGTTTGCCGTCGGCCTTCATGTGACCGATGGCCGGCTCGATCGCGCTTCGCCATCGGATCATCGCGCGCAGGCCCCTCGTGATTCCGCGTCGCAATCCCGGGTGGTAGATCTTCACTCCCTCGACAGCGACACCCTTGTAACCGCGATCCACAATGGCGACGTCGGGCTTCACATCGCTCAAGATCGCCGCTTGCTCCAACGCTTCAGCCAGCGTGTGACCGTCGTATGGGTTACCGGGCATCGAGCGCGCGCCAACCACAAGCCCTTCCTTGTGTGTCGTCGTGATCGACACTTTCACACCGAATTCGTAGGGCGTGCGGGCTTTGCCTTTCGCCAAACATTCAACTTCTGGAGCATGCAGTGCGTACAGCTTGTTTTTGTCCTTCTGCTTCTGAGACAGGATCCGCCTCGTGCGGCTGATCAATTCCTGCAGCGCGATGCGCCCAGTGTCGGCGACTGAATCGAGCTGACGCTCGACATCACGCATCACCCGCCCAACGCGCGAGCGCAACGTGCGCAGCGCCTTCTTCATGCGCTTGTACTGCTTCGCATGCGCGTAGCGGCCAATCTGACGCGCCAGGTGCGGCGCCTCGCGGTTGTAGTTCTGCCGCAGCTTCAACCCGTGCCGTGCCGCAGCCTTCACCAGATGTTCGCGACACCGTTCGAGCAGACGCGAATCGGTTGGATGGGCGACCGCCTTTTGCATGACCGTCGTGTCAACGATTACGCGCTTTGCGCTTGAAGCCTTGATAACGCCCGCGCGCTTCGCCGCTTCGATCGTCTCGGCCAGCAGTTCTTCAACTCCGGCTTCGCCCAGACGCTTGCGCCAGCGGGTCAGGCTCGACGGATCGATCGGCGGCTCGGTCTGAAAAACGTTTCGCCCGTAAAGACCTGCCAATACGGGTTTTCCACCCATTGCCAGACCACGTCCTCGTCCGACAGATCGAACGCATGCTGGAGATACAACAAACCAGCAATCAACCTCGGTGAGGGTGGCCGGCCGACCTTTGCGAGAGACGAAGCTCGCGCTCATCGACGCATTCAATCCATCCCAGTTGATCAGATCGGTCAGACGCACCAGCGGATGCTTCAGGTTGATCTGCTCGCGCAGAGGATGCCGGAACAAATCGCCTTCACTCACCACTGCCTTCGGACCCATCCAGACCTCGACAGAATTTGCAGGAAATTACCCATAAAATGCCAGGTTCCTGCAAATGCATCAACCACTTTCCGCTTTAAACCCTTGTTGCACAGGGCTCTTCGAATTATTCAGACCCGACTATGAAGGCCCATCCGGAGGGGCAATTTATTGAAAACATGGCATTGATGATCTATAAATCCTTCGTTAATCACAGAAGATTAATTCCCGTCTCTTAGTGAAGTGTTTGAGCTTGCATTGAACAGCACGCGCGTCGTTATACAGCGTTTGTTTGCTGGAAGCGGCTGGCACAACGAATAATCCATGGAATACATTAACGGGCCTGGCTATTGTTCCGAGTTCATGCATCTCATCGTGTTCGGAAAATTTTCGGACCCGCATCTCGATAATTGACGTACGCGTATGAGACATACGCTATCAAGCGTAGTTCGTGGGGCGGCGGCGCTTTGGCGATTCGAGCCTGAGCGCATCGTCCGCTGCCAGCGTGCCCATGGAAAACGAATTAAAAATATGCTCAATGCATGTGACGACACCTGAGCAATAGTGGTCGCGACCTGCGGTACGCCAAACCAGTGCAAGGGATTCACGGGGATTGGTTGCGGGACTTACATGCAGTAGGTGAAGAGGATTAATTTGCATTTGGCGTAGTCGGATCGAGTTTGTTAGCGGGTGGCGAGGACAGGAAAAATCTTCGCCAACATTTTTTCATATGTAGATATTTGTATTTGCCAATACGAATCACATGTGGAGGTGGCCGATGAGACCTTGTCCTATCCGTCAGGCACGTCAGGTGCTGACACGGTACGCGGCTGGCGTTTCGGTGCTCCTCTGCGGGCCGATGCTCATCCCCGCCACCGGCTTCGCTCAACAGAACCTTCACATTGACGGCAACGCCACCGAGACCGCCGCAGCCGGGACGACGTCGCTGGCTACCCTCGTTGCGGGATTCAATAGCGGGACAGTCGGTGGAGTTCCGGGCGGGACATTCATCGTTCCGACCGGTGCGAACGTCGTGCTCAGCGGTATCCATATCGGCCAGGCGGCCGGGAGTACGGGGCTTGTCGACGTGAATGGCGGGTCGATCAGTACGACCACCGCACAGTCGCAGTACTACACCGGCTTTAACGGCTCCGGAACGTTCACGGTGAGCAACGGCGGTACTGTCACCAGTCTCTTTAACAGCTTCGTCGGTTACAACTCGGGCAGCAGCGGTGTGCTCACAGTCGATGGCCACGGGTCTCGGTACACGAACACGGGCTTCTTTGTCGTTGGGAACGGCGGCCCTGCGCAACTTAACGTGACCAACGGCGGCGCAGTCTCCAGTCCGGGGGGCACGCTGCAGATCGGGGGCAGCTCGACTGCGACTGCGCTTGTGAGCGGAACCAATAGCAGCCTCAGCGCCGGAACCTTTCTAGGCGTCGGTGTCAGTCCCGGCAGTGCCGGCACGCTGACGATTACCGATGGCGGCATGGCCACGAGCGGAAGCGGGACCTATCTCACTTTCAACGGTGCCTCGGGTAGCGTGCCCGCTTCAACAGGAACCATCACCGTGTCGAACGGCGGGCTGCTCACTTCACCGCTTCTCGTGGTCGGCACGCGGGGCCCCGCGGATCTGAACATCCAGTCCAACGGCACCGTGACGATCAGCGGACCAACCATCGTTGGCGCCGTCGCTGGGACCAGTTCGCTCGCGGTCAGTGGTCCGGGCGCGATCCTGAACGTGCAAAACAGCGACCTGACCGTGGGTGGGCAGGGTAACGGAACGATGACGGTCTCGAACCAGGGAACCGTCAACGTGACAGGCAGTGGCGGCACATCCATCGCGGGGCAGTGCGGCGCAGGACTGACATCTTTCTGTAGCACGCCGATTCAGGGAGGTTCCGGCACCGTCACTGTTACCGACTCCGGTTCGGTGCTGAACGCGGGCACGTCCCTCGCTGTCGGCCAGTTCGGCTCGGGAACGCTGACCATTGAGAACGGCGCACAGGTAGTCGCGAACACGGTCTCCATTGCAACGAATGCCGGCTCCACCGGGACGCTGAATATTGGCGCCGCCGCCGGCGCGGCACCGGTCGCGCCAGGCACGCTCAATGCCAGCACGGTGACGTTTGGCGCCGGTACGGGCACGCTCGTGTTCAACCACACCAACACCAGTGGCAACTACGTGTTCCCTGCCGCCATTGCCGGTACGGGGACGGTCGACGTCCTGAGCGGCGAAACGGTGATGACCGCCGCAAGCACGTATAGCGGCCTGACCACGGTCGCGGGCGGCGTCCTCGCGGCGGGTGCCCCCCACGTCTTCAGCGCGAATTCGGACTATACCGTCGAGTCTGGCGCAACGATGGATCTGCGCGGCTTCGACCAGCACGTGGCGAGCGTAGTGAACGCGGGCCTCATTCGCGTCTCCGGCGATCCGGGAACCGTGGCGATCGCGCACAACTATCTCGGCGAGAACGGCACCATCTCCCTCAGCGCCTACCTCGCCGGCGACTTTGCGCCCTCGGACAAGCTCATCCTCGACGGAGGCACCGCCACCGGTACGTCCCAGCTGCTGGTCGCCAATTCTGGCGGTCCCGGAGCGCTGACGGTATCCGACGGCATCCCGGTTGTGGAAGCGATCAACGGCGGCACCACGGAGCAGGAAAAATTCTCGCTCGCCCATGAAGTACGCGGTGGCATGTTCACCTACTTTCTTTTCCGGGGAGGAGTGGCCGGCTCCGAACCCGAAGACTGGTTCCTGCGCTCGGATATGGTCATTGGGCCGGAGCCTGAGGGGCCTGGAGAGCCTGAGGTGCCCGGGGAGCCTGAGGAGCCCGGGGTGTCTGAAAAGCCTGCGATCCCGGACAATGAAGAACTTCCTCTTGATCCGCCGCCGTCCGTCCTGCCTCCAGGCTTGTACCCGATCCTCGGGCCGGAGATTGCCACCTACTCGGTCGTGCAACCGCTCGCGAGGCAACTGGGCCTCACCATGCTCGGCACGATGCACGAGCGCATCGGCGACACGCTCACCGACGCAGGGGGCGGTATGGGCGGCGGAGGGATCAGCCGCTCGGCCTGGGGTCGGGTGTTCGGTCAGCAGGTCGACAATCGATACCAGACCTATACCGATGCTCGCGCGCACGGCCAGGTGATCGGCGTGCAGGCCGGACTGGATCTGTGGCGCGGCAGTTTCCTGCCCGGCCACCACGACGTGGCCGGTGTCTATTTCGCGTACGGCAACGGCAACGTCGACGTGGACGGCCTCGTCACCAACGCGGATGCGACCGCCTATGTGTTGAGCCACACCGGCAAGGTGAACCTCAACGCGTATTCGGGCGGTGCGTACTGGACCCATTACGGTCCGGGCGGATGGTACATCGACGCGATCCTGCAGGGCACCCACTACGACGGCGACGCGACGACACAGAACGCCCGTTTGCCCATCTCGGGGTCCGGGTTCGCCACGTCGCTCGAAGCGGGCTATCCATTCAGTCTGCCGCTTGGGCCGGGCTTCGTGCTCGAGCCCCAGGCGCAGGTCATCTGGCAGCATGTCGGGCTCTCCGAGGAAAACGACGGGCTGGGCCCGGTCGATCCGGGCTCGACCTCGGGTGTGAGCGGGCGGCTCGGCCTGCGCGGGCAGTGGACCCTCGAGCGCGCCAACGGACAGGTGTGGCAGCCGTACGTGCGCGCCAATCTCTGGCGCGACTGGGGCGCGGGGGCGACCACGACGTACTCGGGGGTCGACCACGTACCGCTCAGCCAGCAATCCACGCGGATGGACTTCGCCGCGGGCGTGACCGCGAAGCTCGACACGCGCATGAGCCTGTACGGACAGTTCGGTTACCAGTTCTCGATCAATGCTTCGGCGACGGGCAGCCACAAGGGTGTCTGGGGCGATATCGGATTCCGGTACACGTGGTGAGGTCTGGAGTGGAAACATGTTGGCGACAGCGGTGCATCGGGCGCGCCCGTAATCGTGCGCGCAGCGACAGTACGAATAGCGGCGTGATGCACGCCCTGAGCGCCTGGCGTATAAAAATCCCATTGTTGACGGCACTCCTGTATGGGCGCGCGTCGTAACAGCAGTCGATCGACAACGACACTTTCACGGGGTGGCTGATCAACGGCGGGGGCGATATTTGTTTTGACCTTGGCCTGCGCGAAATGCCGGGGCGGGGCATCGCACTCCCCGCCGCAGTACGTGGGAGTATCCGTACCACGCCGTCGACAAGGACGGCACCATCGTCAGCTTCTTGCTGGGAGCCATCCGCCGAATGTTCGTGCCGCTACCAGCAGCCCGGGCTGCCGATCTGACTTCAGTCAGTTGCAGATAGTGTGAGCAGGCGAAGATGGAATGCGAGCACGCCCGGCTGAATGCAAGCACAGTTGCAGATAATCCGGGCACGCGGATTCCGTCAGTTGCAATTATTTCGAGCAGGAAACCGCGTCGATTGCAAGCAGGTACGGTTTCAAATGCAAGTCGCTACAGATATGGGTTGGTTCATGCATGGACTGCCTCCTCGACGTCGGCGTAGTCGGCGTGGCGGGAAAAAAGACGGCGCGTGCGGTAACGGTCGTGTTCGACGCCGAGCACTTCGCGGATTTCGACGGGGCCGCGCACCGCGCCCTGCCGTTCGGCATGCACGAAGAAGCGGAACGTCGAGGCGATTTTCTGGCGCAGGTCGGTGAGGGTCATCAGGCGCCCCTCGTCGCTCATGCGGATGAGCGATTCGAGGCGCGCCGGTGCCGCATCGGCCGGATCCGCGTGAAACGAGACGATGGAGCCTGGGTGCCCTGTGTTGAGCGCTTCCATCAGTCGAATGCTTCGGCGCCGCGCACTTCACCGACGATGATCCGGTCGGGGCGGATACGCAGTGAAAAGCGCACGAGATCGCGGATGGAGATGCCGAGGTTGGTCTCCAGTGCCACATGGTTCGGAGCATGGACCTGCAACTCGGCCGTATCCTCAATAGTTACGATGCGCTCGCTTGCCGGCATCGCATCGATCATCGCGTTCAGCAGGGTCGTCTTGCCGGAAGACGTTCCGCCGGAGAACGCGACGTTGATGCGCTCGCGCGTGACCCATTCGAAGAAAGCGCGCAGCGCGGCGCCGCCCGAAGCCAGACGCTCAAGCACCGCGGCACGGCGGCGGCGGGCGGTCAGCGATGGCACACCGGAGATGACGTCGAACGTGCCGCTGTGCTCGTAGTCGGCGAGCCCAATGCGGCGGCGCGAATGTTTTCTGAACGACATGATGTCGCCGTGAACGGCAACCGGATGGCGGGCGGCAGCGAGGCGCAGACCGGGCAGGCGTGCGTCAAGCAACCCGGTCTGCGCCTTCGCGTTCACGTTGGCGAGGATCGTGATGGCGCGATCGAGCGCGTCGGGATTCACGTCACATCCGGCCGTGAACGAGAGGACGCCGTTGCGCTCGACGAAAATCGAGTCGGCGCGGTTGACCATGATTTCCTGTACGTCGGGATCGGCGAGCATCGGTTGCAGCGGGCCGAGGTAATCGTTCAGGACGTCGATCGCGTATTCGTACGTGAGCCGGCTCATTGCCCGTTTCCCCATTCGATGGGCTCAAAATGCCGGGCGACGAAGCTCGAACTGGAAGGACGGGCAGTCACGGTTTGCTGGCCCCGGGCCATGGATGGCGAAACGGCGCGCAGTTCGCGGTACACGCGGCGCGCATAGATGATGCGCTTCTCGTGCGAACCCGCGTTGTAGGCACCGACGGCATCCCAGGTGAGTCCCAGGCGCCGGATGTTCTGCGACAGGATCCATGCACCGACATAGGCATTGGTGCAGCCATCATGGAGGCCCGCACGCGAGACACCCAAGAGCGAAAGTGTCGTGAGCCAGCGGCTGTTGATCTGCATGAGCGCGATGTCGGTGGTGCCGTCATCATTCAGATGGACGACGCTGGCGCGCTGTCCCGATTCGACAGTGGCGATCGCGCGCACCAGGCGGACATTGACGTGATGAAACCGCGCGGCATCGTCGAGGCAGTCGGCGCGGCTCGTCGCGGCAACAAGCAATGCACACAGGGGCATGATCGGGACACGCTTCACGTCGACCTCGTCCGGTGGGACCGCCTTGAAGAAAAAGGACCTGCCGGGAGCGGGGTGCAGCCCGGCAGGTCAACAGCGCGCGTCAGTCCAGGGGGAAGGACTGACGGCTTCACTGTAGGCAGCGCAGAGGCTCGGGCGGCAGGAATGCCTGCACGGAAAAGATGCGGGGCGCGGGGTTATTCGCACCCGTGCCATTCGTCGGGACCTGAGGCATGTGTGCTGTCCAGTGCGGGACAAAGGCATCGAGCGAAAGCCGCAAAGGCAAGGGGAACAAAGGTCGTTGTAAAGGGAAGGGCCCAATCCAAAGGCCGCGGGTGATGCTCGATGTACGCACGCGTCGCCTCGAAGTAGCTGAAGGTCGATTCGGTGGCCGTGAAAAGCACGTGCATCAGCCGGCTCGTGGCGTCGTCGACATACGCCAGCAGCGTGCATTGCGGCGCCCGGTTGTCAAACCACGGATGCTCACTGCCGTCGATCTGGATCAGCTCGCCCGGGCACGACCGCCGGGCCCGCGGCTGGTAGAGCTTCGGTGGCCGCGTCCGGCGCGGCACCCACAGGCCCGCGTCCGTCATCAGCCGGCGGACCGTTCCCTTCGCCAGACGGAAACCGTGGCATTCGTACAGCTTCTCGCAGGCCAGCGTCGGGCCAAAATCGGTGTAGCGCTCACGGATGATCGCCAGAGCCCGCTGAGCGAGATCCTCGTCCAGACGCCGGTTGCCCTGACACCCGCGCTTGCGTGAGGCCAGTCCCGCAGCGCCCGACTCCTGGTACCGGATCGCCAGACGCTCGATCCGCCGCACCGTCAGACCCAGCCGTTCAGCTGCGCGTCCGGGCTTCAGTCCCATCTCCACAACAGCCTGGATCACCTTCAGCCGGTCGAGTTCGCGCATGTTCAGTGTCACCAGTGTCGCTGGATGCATGGCCGGCTCCAAGGTCCCACGGGGAACCGGCAAGCATACCGAGGTCAAAACACGACATTTGAAAATAGCCAGAACACGACATTTCAATAAAGCTACTACAAAATTTGTCGAGGCCAGATTGAAATGTCCGGGCTCTGGCCAGATAGAAATGTCCGGGTTTAAGGGGTTCAGGATTTACCTTTCATGGGTTAGAGATCACGCAGTGTCGAAGGATGGCGTTTGTACGGGCAGGGCGCTTACGTCCGTTCCACTGTCCCTTGCAGACCGCCGGCCAGGTTTGCGGGGTTGCAGTTGCAGTTGCGCCTGTCTTTGCTGGGCGAGATCCACGATTGCATGTTCAATGTCGGCCTGATTGAACTCGCGTTGTTTCTTCCTGCCGGGCGAACGACTTTGGGCTTGGGTTGGGGCGCTCAGATGAGTCCGGGAAGGTGCCTTACCGATCCGACTGTTATCGCGTTGTGCCTGAATTGCCTGTGAAACTTGGAGCACGTGGCCCAATCGCTTGTGTTCAACGATTGCGCCCTGATCGATCTCGGCCAGCCGGTCGTACTGCCTGCAGGTCAGGACACGTCCGTCCGCCCGAAGTTCGATACGTCCATCGGGGTACTCCCAGATCTCGATATATCGATCGATCAGCTTGCGGTGCTCCGGCGTGTCCTCGAGCAGATACATTACGCGGTCGTACTGCACGGTCAGCGACTTTGTCACCTTGCGCGACTCGCGCCACGTCATCACCAGCTCAAGGCTCTCATCGGCACGCAGCGGCCGGTGCGCGTCGAAATCGCTCTTCGGCGGCTTGGCGAACCGCGCGTTATAGGTGGGCATGAAGACAGGGGCGAACGCGTTGGCATCGGCGATCGTATTCATGCCCCGCAGTCGCAATTCCTTCACGAGACGGTCCTGCAGCGTCAGATGCGCGCGCTCCACGCGGCCCTTGGCCGGGCTGCTGTTCGCACAGAACGTGTCGATGTTCAGCTCGTACATCGCTCGCCCAAAGTGGGTCACACTATTGCCATCCTTGTTGGCGCCCGTCTTGCGAAACACGCTGTACTTGTCGCTATAGAGCGCGCCGGGTTTGCCATGGCGCTCGATGTACGCGCGCGTCGCCTCGAAATAACTAAAAGTTGACTCGGTCGCCGTGAAATGCAGCGCCATCAGGCGGCTGGTCGCATCGTCCACATACACCAGCAGCGTGCAGGCCGGCGCCCGGTCCTCAAACCACCGGTGATCGCTGCCGTCGATCTGCACCAGCTCGCCCAGACATGCACGCCGGGCCCGCGGCTGGTAGATCTTTGGTGGGCGTTGCCGGCGCGGTATCCACAGTCCGGCTTCCATCATCAGATTGCGCACGGTTTCCTTCGCGAGCCGGATGCCATGACATTCGCGCAGCTTCTCGCACGCCAGTGTCGGGCCGAAATCGACGTATCGCTCACGGACGATGGCCAGAGCACGTTGGGCCAGTTCGCCGTCACCCCTCCAATTCCCGGGCATACCGCGCTTGCGGGAGATCAGTCCGGGCGCGCCAGACTCGCGGTATCGGGCCACCAACCGCCGTATTTGCCTCGTCGTCAGACCTAGACGTTCGGCGGCACGCCATGGCTTGAGCCGTCCCTCCGTCACCTCCTGGATGACCTTAAATCTGTCTAGTTCCCGCATCGTCATTGTTATCCGTTCTGTCACAGCCATCGATGTCTAGAGCGCCCGAAAACGGTGGGTGGCTACATACGACGGATCCAAAGCGGACATTTCTATGCGGCTAAAAGCGGACATTACCATCTGGCCGCTACAAAATTTGTGGTGATAATTAAGATTATGTCAAATGACGCGGATCTAGTCCACGCCACAACCGGGCCTGCAATACCCTTCGATATGCCACAGCCTTGTCCCAGCGAAGACGGCGACCTGATTCACAGTCGCCGAGAGAAAAGCCGGGACTGTTCCCGGGCTTCGGACGCTATGTGTGCCGGAACGGCATCGTGCAACTGAACCGGTAGATCGCAGGTCGCGAGCGACATAGTTGAAGACTGCTCACTGTTATTTCGGAGGAAGGTTCGAGCGAGGGCACTTAAAAGGCGGACATCAGAGGTACTGTAGTGGTCAACTAATTTCGGACAGGCGGATAGGTTCTTTCGCTGTCGGTTTCGCCTCGTAGGCGGCGGGTGACAGATAACCCAGTGTGGAGTGCAAGCGCACCGGATTGTAGAAAGCGACGATGTACTGGTTGATATCGCGCCGAGCCTCATCGTGGTTGGCGTACCGACGCTGCCACACACGCTCCATCTTGAGGTTCAGGAAGAATCTTTCCATCACCGAGTTGACGCTCCTATGTCAACCGATACCCGTCGAATCGGCCAGATCGGCCAAGATTAGAGGGTACAGCTCTCTGACGATATAGCGCTTCAGGCAGCGATGGATTTCCTTGCTCGACATGCCTTCCTTGGTCCGACGATCAACATAGAGTCGGGTACGCGGGTCGCTGCGCATCCGAACCATGGCAATGGTCCATAAGGCGTTATTGGCAGCCCGATCGCCGCCTCTGTTCAAACGATGCCGGACCGTCTTGCCGGACGATGCTTGCAACGGACTTGTGCCGCAGAGCGCAGCAAGCGCAGCTTCGCTTTTCAGGCGTTCGGGATTGTCTCCGGCTACGGCAACCAGTACTGCAGCGGTCTGCGGACCGACGCCGAATCTTTCGCGAACTCGCGCGGCATGCTGGCTGGTCAGACTATCGAGCATGGTATCAAGAGCTTTGAGCTCTTCTGCAAGCATCAGCCAGCGCTTAGCTAACAGCCGCAGCGTGGCCGTGAGCGTTTGCAACATTGGCGTTTTTCCCAACGAGCGAAGACGTGCGCAACTCTCAACACACTCTGCGGTCTTCGCTTTCAGATGCCGATCACGGATTTCCTGGGGGGCGCTCACGAGCAAGGCTCGTAACTGATTGATCGCCTGCGTCTTTGCCTTGACTGCACTGCGCCTGGCAACGGAAGCTGCGCGCATTGCCTCGGCGGCGCCGGACTGTTCCTTTGGAATAGCCGTAGCTCTCCCGGAGAGGACAGCACGTGCGGCGTTTTCAGCATCAGTGGGATCGGACTTCCCTCTGGATCGGCGCATCGCGCGATCAGGGCGATTGACTTCAAGCACCTCGATCTCATGATCGCGCAGCATGCGGGCTAATCCAGCTCCGTAGGTGCCGGTCCCTTCAACCCCGGCGCGGCGTAAAAGGCCGAACGAATTCGCCCATGTGAGCAGATCGAGATATCCTGCTGTATCGGTCGCTACCGATAGCGTTCCGAGAAGCCTGCCTGTATCACTGATCACAGCCCCGACATGCGTATCCAGATGCGTATCAACGCCCAGGATCACTTCGTTTTGTTCCATGCGTTTATCCGTTGTAGTGGGCGCATTGCCAACCCCACTCGCAGGACAGGACACTCACGGTGCAATACAAAGCTCCTATCAGGTCACAGACGCTGGGCCCGGCAACACTCGGGGAACGCTGGAACCCCGATCGACAGGTCAATGCCAGGGCAGCTCGGCCAATCCCAACACGGGTCAGATCGGTCCAACGTTCAGAAGCCATCTTAGACTGAGTGTCCCAACAATTTCCCTTGCGGCTCATGCTGCAAACCACGTGATGCTGCTTCAGCAAGGCCTGGTAGTCCTCGCTTGCATACTGGCTGCCCCTGTCCGAATGCAGAACCAGTCCCGGTGCTGGCCGACGCTGCTGCAGCGCCATGGTCAATGCCGACATGACCAGTTCAGCCGGCATGGTTGGTGCCATTGACCAGCCGACCACCCTGCGCGAGTACAGGTCCAGAACGACTGCCAGATAGAGCCAGCCTTGCCCCGTGCGGATATAAGTGATGTCCGAAACCCACGCGCGATTGGGCTCGGCCACATCAAACTGCCTATCGAGCACGTTCGGTGCCACCGGTAGCGTATGCCTGCTATCGGTCGTCGAGACGAACTTGCGCTTCCAGCTCGTGCGCAGGCCCGCTTCTCGCATCACCGTCCGCACCCGGTAACGACCGATTCGTAGCCCTTGGTCCCGAAGCGCATGCATCACGCGGCGGCTACCATAGCTCGCGCCGCTCGCGGCGAATGCTGCCTTGACGTGTGTGTGTTCCTGCAGCCGTTTCGCGCTCGGCCCGGCGCTCCTGTGCGCATAGTAGCCAGAGCGGCTCACCTGCAGAAGCCGGCAGGCGTGACTGACCGATACGGCCTCCTGTTGCAAATGAGTTACCACGCGGTAAATCACTTCAGTTCCCGGGCAAAGAAGGCCGATGCTTTTTTTAGCAGCGCGTTGTCCTCACGCAGTTGCCGGTTTTCCGCCTCGAGCTGCCGGATACGCTGCTGCTCAGCCGTCAGCGGCTTGCCCTCGCCGGGGCCACCAGCACGCTCCGCATCGTACTGCGCCACCCAGCGGCGCACGGCTGTCTCAACGAGGTCCATCGACCGGCACACTTCGCTGACCGATAGCCCCTGGTCTCGCACCATCCTTACTACTTCCAGCTTGAAGCTGGCATCAAACTGTCGGCGCCTTCTTGTCATCTTGCTCTTTTCCTCGTCGATTCAGGATTGTCCTCCTATCGACCTGTCCGAGGAAATTAGACCATTACAGTACAGGCCACGCATGTGCCGCAGCCGCGCGCAATATCGACAGGAGACGAGATCATGGGGCGAATCCGCTGTGTCCTTCTCAGCGCGGTAATTTCAATGCTTCCCGGAGGTGCCGGATACAATGAGGGAGGATCACCTCATGTAAGTATGTCGCCCGCTAACGAGTTGCCTGCCTATGAGCTAATCGCGCCCCAGCCAGTGGACGAAACCGGGTTTGATGCGGCCATCGATTCGCAGCGCGGTGGGCACTTTCACGGGACACATCCGCCATCCCCCCAATGCGCCGACGTCGTATGCCTCAGCGCCTTACAAGGTAGTGCCGGTATTCTTTGCGACCGATGGTGAAAAGAGCACTTCCGACGGATTTGGCGGTACGCGCTCCGACACGATAAGTTATGGTGAAGTTGCCGTTAGTATCCCGCGTGATCATCATATGGGCGCACTCGAAAATCCCTCATGGTGGAGTCTGCGTTTTACCGAAACCCCGCAGAGGGACGTGATGTTGCTAAGCATCTCCCCCGAGTCTCCCGATGCCTTCTTCGCCGCGCTGCGTGCGCAGGTGCAAAAGTGCAAAAGGAAAAGCCTGATGGTGTTTGTTCACGGCTACCACGTGAGTTTTGCCGACGCGGCTCGACGGACCGCGCAAATGGCGTATGACCTCGGATTCGACGGAGCCCCTGTATTTTTTAGCTGGCCGTCGCAAGATCGGATGCTGGCATACATGGTCGACGAGCAAAGCATCATCGACGCACAGCCACATCTCGAGCAGTTTTTGAGGGATGTGCTCAAACAGTCAAACGCAGAAAATGTCTACCTCATCGCTCACAGCATGGGGAGTCGAGGACTCGCCCGCACGCTCGCCGCGCTGGCGGTCACGGAGCCTGAAGAGGTCAAGCGAATCAAGGAAGTCATCCTGGCGGCACCGGATATCGGCACAGTCGAATTTACGGAGCAGCTCGTTCCGGCTCTGAGGAAGCTGGGAGCACCGATTACACTGTATGCATCATCCAACGATAGGGCCCTAGCCTTGTCCGAGCAACTTCTGGACAGCAAGCCAGACATGGGAGGGGGCCGATTTCTGGATTGCCCTCCATCTCTGATCGAATACGTGTCAGGCAGCGAACAACTAACGCGACCGGTAGAACGGAATGCGAGACGGAAGTACAAGCCGTGGACGCTCCCGCAAGTAAAGTTTGGCCTATCGCTGTGTGTCGCGTAAATTATCGATCAGCTGCACCAGGCAAGGCTGACACGCCAGTTTCCATTGCAAGTGAAGTGCTGTCTATCGCCTAGCCGCGCTTCAGCACTATTGTGTCGCGATGCACTTTATCAACTTATCTTGTGTCGTAACGGTCGACGCGACGGCGAGGGGAACGACTGACGCTGGCCGAAACGAACCACAGCGGCTGCCGCTGACCCCTTTACGCACTCAGGCGCGGGCTCCGCCTGCTTGGTGATAACGTGCGGCGCGCTACGTCGATCAGGCGTTCTGGACCCTTTGGCCCTTTAGACACAACTCTAACTGATGTTTAGCCCCAACTTTTACCGGCGCGAACGCCCGCTTGCACAAGTAAAGTTGTGAGCATTCCTACCAGCGGATGGATTGCCGCAATCCCTTACTGGACTACCGTTTCCGCAGACTTTGGATTCATCGGACGGAGATTTCAACTAATCGTGACGTCTACTGTGCGATTTCACCTAATGTGGTTAAGCAATCGCCTGCGAAACCCGTCACTGCGAAGGCGCACACGCGGCGCGCGCGGACGGGCGTCGCGGTCGAGCACGAAAGCGCCTCGCCTGCTTTAACCGATGTCGCAGACGAGAAAGCGGCGATCCTTCTCGGCCAGCAGGATCACCTAAGCGGTGCGCCATCCGAGGCTGCCGGTCGCTCCTCTGAAGTAAGTGATGGCAAGCAGGGGGCATTCACATCGGCGACCCCTGAGGCCGTCTTGCCATTCAGTCCGGCGAGCAGGCCGTCGGCGCGCTGGCGGCGGTCCAAGAACTGGGAATCCGCATCAAGGGCGTGGCGGGCACCTCGGCCGGTGCGCTGATCGCCGCGCTCTCGGCAGCCGGTTACTCGAGCAAGGAAATGCTGGACACCGCGACCCGCTCCAATATCATCGCGTCCCTGGGTGCGAGGTTCAGGCTTCGTGGGCCAATGGACCTGTTCTCCCGCAAGGGCTGGGCGTTCATCCGGGTCCTGAGGCTAGTCATTGAAATTCTCTCTCCCCAGTCCTGTTTCCTGAACGGAGAAGACCGTGGCCCTTTCTTCGAGGCGCCAGCACGCTCGGTGGAGCGTGCAACGAGTGAGCACGTCCCGGCGCTCGTCGGCTGGGCGATCCCGATGCAAAACGCAGCCAGAGGTAACGTTACGGGCGTTTCTGAGCTTTTAGTCACAAACTATGTCCCGCGACGCGTGCCGCAATGTGCCGTCAGACTGCGGGCCGCGTCCGTGACAGGACATTGTTCTTTTCGGGAGATAGACGATATTGTGCTGCTGCACATGCGAGCGCAGCACGTTGCGGCTTTCCTGATTGGACTCGACCACGAGCAAATGGATGGTCATGTCGTACTCCGGCCCTCTCCCATTTGAACTCACGCATCTCTGCGTGTCCCTATTCCCATGTCGGCGATGTCAGGGCGTTAATTTCGTGCGAGTCGACTCAATAATGACGCTCATTGAGCAGCAAGGTAATAGCGGCGAGCAGCAACATTGTCACTGCTCCCCCGCAGGTCACTAGCCCGATCGCGTGACGCAGCCATGCAGAAGCCGGTATTTCTTGCCGTCAGATTGACAGTTCCGCCGGCAAAGTGACCTCAAGCAACTCCAGGTCCGCGCTGCAATCGACGAAGCTGTACGGTGTCTCGCCCGGAATCGTGATGCTGTCATCCGCCGCCAACGAATACGCGTCGGCGCCTTGCAGTACCGTCATGCGTCCCGATAGCACGAAGAAGAAACAGAATTCCGATGCATGCTGCTGCTGATTGGCGCCCGGCGACGTTTTCGGACGTACGACACGAACCCCCGCGAGTCCCCTCGTCGCTGCGCCGATTCCCGTATCCGAAGCGACGAAACCTTCGATACGCCACGGGTTCCAGCTTGCGTGCTTTTGCTCATAGCGAACGAACCGTTGGCCGTCGAACTCGCGATCGGGTTCTAGCGTCGCGCTCGGCAAGCTCATTTCGTGATCAGCCATCGTGATGTGCTCGGCCGGCGTGCCGATCTCGATCACTTCCGCGCCAGCCGAACTCTCCAGCACGCGATGCCTGATCTGCGGAGGTTGCAATACGCAATCGCCCGCATTGAGCACGAATGGCTCACCGCGCCCTTCATATACGACGCGCACCCACCCCTTTCGGCAAAAGATCATCTGGAAGCGGATCTTGTGAAAGTGCACATAGTCGGGAACGGGGCCGCCTTCGAGAATGCGAATATGCGATGCGATAAATGCGCCCCCATGTCGATTCGGCAACAGGTCGCGGTAACGCAACCCGGCGCGACCGACAGTCCACGTTGCGCCATCGCGCGTGCGGGACAGGACGAGTTCCTGCCGGTTCACTGGTTGCTTCATGGGAGGGTCGGCGGGGACGAGCCTGATCTCTGCGCCGTTCGGTGCGGTCAATGTCTTCGCCTCGCCACCCAATTGAAACGCGTCGTCGCACAACACATCCAGCTTCGTCACCCCGTCGGCCACGTCGACTCCCAGGCGTAACGTGATGTGGCAGCCAGACAGAATGGCCGTGCGGGGATTGTCTGCCGGAAAAATGGCGTCTATACGGAAGCCGAGACGTTCTATGAAGAACTGGGTGGTCGCGGCCAGATCCGCGCACTTCATGGGAACGAGAAAGCCGCGGATGCCCGCCAGCGGAGCGGGAAGAAGTGATGTACTGGTCATGATGAGTATCCTGAACTGGAAAGCGGGTTTCACAAATGCAGCGTTGTCGCAGATTGCATCGATGGCGGACCCGTCAGGACGCACGACACGCCTTGGGCGCGCGGTGCGTTTGACCGCACGACGTGCGGCGCCTTCTCTTTCATCGCGGCAACCATGCAGCGAGCCGGTCGATCCCCGCTACCGTCGTGCTGGCACCAGGCGACAGCCGCAATGTACGGCCGCGCGAGTCGAGCAGAATGTGCTGCGCGCCGAGTCGCCCCACGACCTCTTGCGGGTCAAGATGCGCCGGCGTCAGCAGCATGACGCTGCCTCCGCGCGATGCATCGTCGCGCGGCGAGAGCAGCGCATAACCGAGACTGTCCGCAATCTCGATCAACTGACGGCATAGCGCAAGGTTATGCTCGCGCAGCTTTCCCGATGGTTGTGCGAGCAGCCAGTCGAAGCCCGGTTTCGATGCCACGAATGGCAACAGCGACGGTGTACCCGTGTCAAAGCGTCGCGCATCCGGCGCATAGGAAAAGGTGTCGAGGTTCCAGTTAAAAGGGTCCGCCTGACTAAACCACCCGCGCACGCCGGGCTTCATTGCGCCATCAAGTAGATCCGGTGCCACATAACCCAACCCAGTTCCCGGTGCGCCGCACAGCCACTTGAGCGTTGAACCGCAGACGAAATCGAACGGCGTCTCGCGCAGATCGAACGGCAAGATGCCGGCCCCCTGTGTGATATCGAGCGCCACGAGACTGCCTGTGGTCTGCGCATGAGCTGCCATTGCGGCTAGCTCGACGCGTTTGGACGTCAGCGACGAAACCCATGTGATCAGCGCGAGTGCGACCTGCGCGTCCCATGCTGAGATGAAGTCATCGTCGCGCACGTACGCTTCGCCCGTACGCACCGGGACTGTCTTCAATGCGAAGCCTCGCTGCTGTGCGATCCCGCTCAGCAGGAAGTGCAGGCTCGGAAAGCAATCGGCAGCGATCAGAACCGTGCGACCCCGCAACACCTTATCCTCAAGACTGTCGATGATACGTGCAACCACGTCGGTGACGTTCTGGGCGCCGAACACCTGCGCCACATCGGCGCCGATCAACGTCGCCCAGTTCGACAGCAATGCGTTACGTGCGCCAAGCCCGACGTTCCAGCGTCGATCGTCCGGTGCGTACCAATCGGCCGTGAAGCGTGCGAGTGCGTCGGTCACCGCTTGTTTCTGGCCTGGGAATACGCCGACGGAGTGATACATGAGCCAGCCGCTATAGTCGGCAGCCTGCGCGGAGGAAAATGAAGTCATGTCTGCACTTCTCTTTGAACTAGATGTGTTTGACAATGAACCGGTGATAAATGCCGATGCAAGCAAGGCTCAATATGCCGCAGCCCATCAGATAGAAGCTCGGCGATACGGGATCGTGCGTCCAGCCGATCATGGCCGTCACGAGCCACGGCGTGAAACCGCCAAATACCATGACGCCGATGTTGTAGCTGAAGCCGAGACCCGTACTGCGCATTGAGGCGGGAAAGAGCGATGACAACACCGCTGCGAGCGGTCCGAAGTAAATCGCTTTCAACACGCCCGCCAGCACCATGATCGACATCAAGACGGACATTGATGGGGCCGCGAGCAGCCATCGGAAGCAGGGATAGATCGTCAAAAGCGTGAGAACTGCCGCGACCGTCATCATCCGGCTGCGTCCATATTTGTCGGCGAGATGGCCCATTAACGGCGTCAACACCATCAGGATCGTGCCAGTCAGTACCGTCGCGGCAAAACCCGTCGACGCCGGCAGATGCAGCTGTTTCACGGCATACGTCGGCATATAAAGAATCATCAGATAGCTTGCCGCCGTTGACACTGCCATGATGCCTGCCGCGAGCAGGACGCGGCCCTTGTGGCTCACAAGCAGATCGCGAACGGGCGCGCCCTGTTTCTCCATGGACGACTGATGGGTGTCGTCGACATGACGGCGAATGTAAAGGCCGACGGGCGCCACGAGCAGGCCGAAAATAAATGGAACCCGCCATCCCCATGCTTCGATCTGATCCGTCGAAAGCTGACTGCTGAGTGCCAGGCCTGCAAACGATGCGAGCACGGTAGCCATACCCTGGCTGGAAAACTGCCAACTGCCAAGAAACGACTTTCGCGCTGACTTTTGTTCGATCATCAACGAGGTACCGCTGCCGAATTCACCGCCCGTCGAGAACGAAATCAGCACGCGGGCCAGCATCAAACCGATGGGTGCGGCAAGGCCGATGCTCGCGTAGGTCGGAATCAGCGCACAGATCAGCGTGCCGATTGTGGTGAGCCAAAGCGATGCGAGCAGACCCGCCTTGCGGCCGTGGCGGTCTGCATAGCGTCCGAGTACCAGCGCGCCGAGCGGACGAAAAATATACGAAATCCCGAACGTGCCGAAGGTCAGCAGCAGCGACACTGTCTCATCATGCGCGGGGAAAAACAGCTTCGACAGCGTGACGGCAAAGAATCCGTACGCTGCGAAGTCGAACCATTCCAGCGCGTTACCAATGCTGCTGGCGACGATAAGGCGCTTCAATGGCCGGTTGCCTAGGCGCAGAGCCTGCCCTTCACTAGCGATAGATTGCATGGTCTTGAGATCCCAGATGAGAAACTGCTTAAAAGTGGTACTACCGCTTGCTCGAAGCCCGGACCGTCTCGCGAACCTTGTGCCCCGACTCCCCCAGATCCCAGAACAGACCTGTCATGATCTTCAGCGACTCGAGCGCAACGCTGCCAAGCAGGTGCTCATCAGGGGCGTGCTGGCGGCAGTTGGGATATGAGTGCGGTACCCAGATGGTCGCGAGGCCCAACGTCGTCGCAAAGCACTCGTTCGGGATAGTGCCGCCGAGATTGGGCAGAATCGTCACCGGCTTGCCCGACGTCGCCGCAATGGAGTCTTCTGCCCATCTGGACCACGGGTGATCTGGGTCGAGCCGCGTCGCGCCACCCGACGCCTCGATGGTTACGTCGACGTTGTCAAAGCCTTCGCGGTGCAGGTGCGCAAGCAGCAAATCGCGGGCATTGAGCCAGTCCGTTCCGATCACGAAGCGCAACTGACACACCGCTTCCGCGCTGCCCGGTATGGCACTCACAGGCCGGCAAGTATCGCCAGCTTGCATCGCAAGAACTTCGATGGTGTTCCAGGCATAGACCCGCTCAGCGTCGCTGAGGCCGGGCTCGCCCCAGCCCGGTGACAGCGGTGGATCGCCTTCATCCGCACCGACTTCGAGGTTCGCGACCAGTTCGCGCACACGCTGCGGAATCGGTGGCGGCAACAGGCCGTTGACGCGAATCCGGCCACTGCCGTCGACCAAGCTCGCAAGTGCATTCGCCAGCACGGTCGCGGGATTGGCCAGCACGCCACCCCAATTTCCCGAATGTCGGGCACCGAACGCATTCGACACACGCAGCCGGAAATGCAGGGCGCCGCGTGACCCAAGAAACATCGTCGGTGCAGCGGCACGTTGCCGTGGTCCGTCGGAGGCGATGAGCAGGTCGGCAGACAGCCGGTCGGCATACCGGGCGCAAGTGGAATCAAGTCCGGGCGAGCCTACCTCCTCGCCCATTTCGAAGATCACTTTTGCGTTGAAGCCGAGCGAACCACGCGTGGCGAGCACCGACGCGAGAGCGGCAAGATTGATCGAATGCTGGCCCTTGTTGTCCGCCGTACCGCGGCCGTACCAGCGGTCCCCGTCTGCGCGCAGTTCCCACGGAGAAAGCGCATCCGTCCAGTTCGTCGCGTCACCGTTCACCACGTCACCGTGGCCGTAGATCAGTACGGTCGGCAGTCCGACCGATTCCAACCGCTCGCCGATCAGCATCGGCGGCATACCTGCGTCAGGGTTGTCCACAATATCGGACGTAAATCCCATCGCGTGAAGTGCGGGCGCAATCTCATCCGACAGGTAGCCAAGCAGCACAGCCTGCGAAGCAGGGTTTTGGCTCTCCGTGCGATAGCCGACGCGTCGGCGCAATACAGATTGAAACGCACCGCTTTCGAAGTGGCGGGAAACGTGCGCGATGGCTTCTGTGCGGGTCATGTCGGAGAGTCAGAGAATCGATGACTTCCAGCGTACCCGGGTAAACAATCTTTTGTATTCGCAATCAAACAACGTATATTTGCGAAAATCGCAATCCTCTATTCCACGTCCGAAATGCGCAATCTGCTGGATTCCTCTCTGTATTACTTTTCCGTCGTAGCACAAAGTGGATCGCTGACGGCCGCGACCGAAAAGCTAGGCGCTACCGTATCAGCGCTGAGCCGCCACATTGCGAAACTGGAAGGTGACGTCGGCGCGCCGCTTTTCGAACGGCACGCGCGCGGCATGGTCCTGTCGGACGCAGGCCGGATGCTGTTGCGTTATGCGCAAAATAGTCTGACAGATGCACAGGCCGTGATGAGCGCGATCCAGGGCGACCAGAAGCGACGCCAGCGTAAGATCAAGATTGCATGTACGGAAGGCTTTGCATTAGATTTCCTGCCGAACTCGCTCGCAGCGTTTTACGCTCTGCACCCGGAGGCCGTGGTCTCGATCGAGGTCACTTCGTCGGATAACGCGAGCCGCATGCTGGTCGATGGCGAGGTGTCGATCGCGCTTTCGTTCAGCCTGAAGCCGGAACCGGATGTAGTTGCGCGCCTTACGCTTCCCGCGCCCGTCCTGGCGCTCATGTCCAGAGAGCACCCGCTTGCGCGCCAGACATCGCTTGCACTGCCCGACCTCCACCTCTACCCCGTTCTGTTGCAGGACACCGGCACGACGGCGCGCCAGTTATTCGACATCGCCTGCAATGTGGAAGGATTCGAGGTGGTGACGCCGATTACGAGCCGCTACGTCGCGTCACTGTACCGATTTACCCAGGTGATCCCAAACGCCATCATGCTGACCGGCTTTGTATCCGTCGCCAATCGCATGGATTCTGACGGGCTGGTCGCGATCCCGTTCGCCAATGCGGTGCTGCAACAACGGCGGCTGCAGGTCAAAATCTCATCGACACGCCCATTGACCGAATTCGCCACTCTGTGTCTCGACCATCTGGTCGCGGATCTGCAGCGGACGAACGACCGACATCCACCCTCGGCATAGCATAGCTTTGCGATAGGCGCAAAGCGCGTTTGTTTGATTTCGAATACACCAGGGGAACAGAGGCGGTAGAGTGCGCCAACGCTGAGATCGCGGATCACACGCGCAGCGTGTATTCAGTCTGTTCAAGTCCACCTGGAGATCATCGTGAGAAAAAGCCTGCTTGCCGCGGCGGCAATGATGTCATCATTTAGTTTTGCTAATGCACAAAGCAGCGTATCGCTATACGGCATTGTCGATGCGGGATTTGCCTTTAATAGTAATTCGGGCGGTCAAAAGCAGTACACATTGACGAGCGGCAATATGCAAGGCAGCCGCTGGGGACTGCGCGGCGCGGAGGATCTCGGCAACGGACTGAAGGCGTTGTTCACGATCGAAAATGGCTATAGCGTGGTTAACGGGAAACTGCTGCAAGGCGGGGATCTATTCGGCAGGCAGGCGTATGTTGGTCTGGCGTCGGATCGCTTCGGCTCCGTCACTCTTGGTCGTCAATATGACGCGGTGGTGGACTATACAGCACGCTTCGAATCGGCCGCGCAGTGGGCAACGGGCTATGGTGCGCATCCGGGCGACCTTGACAACCTGCAGAACACGAACCGCATCAACAACGCGATCAAGTTCAAGAGCGTGGACTATGCTGGCTTCAAGTTCGGGGGCGTGTACAGCCTGGGCGGGGTCGCAGGCCACCTTGGCACGAATCAGATCTGGTCACTCGGCGCGGGTTACGACAACGGTCCGCTGTCACTCGGCGCAGCGTATCTGAATGTGCGGGACCCCAACTTCTCGTTCTTTGGCAACAATACGACGTCAAGCACGACGGCGTCTAACATGACGGCAAGTACCGTCTATTCAGGCTATGCGTCAGCGCGCACGCAGCAGATCATTGCGGCGGGCGCTGCATATCAGGTCGGGCAGGCGACGATCGGTGCGATGTACACCAATACGCAGTTTCGCGGACTTGGCGCACTCAGCGCCCTGAATACGCTGCACTATCATGGTAACGCCGCGTTCCACAATGCAGAGATCAACTTCAAGTACCTCGTGACCCCCGCCCTGAATCTCGGAGTCTCTTACGATTACACGAAGGGATACGGCGTTAATCATGCGACTTATCACCAGGTTAACGCGGGGGTCGATTATTTCCTCTCGAAGCGAACCGACGTCTATATCTCAGGTATATACCAGCACGCGACGGGTATCGACTCGACGGGCAAGTCAGCGGTCGCCGACATCACCGGCTTCTCGGGCTCTTCGACGGGCAGTCAGTTCGTGGCGGCAACCGGCATTCGCCACAAATTCTAGGACGTGTCCCGCAAAAGCTGGAGAGTGCGCCTACCGATGGCACCCCCGTCGGTGGGACCCCAGCGACCTGACTCTATCGATCAGACGTACCTTGTTATGCGAAACCTACTGGGAAACCTCCGCATTGGCGTTCGACTCGGCGCTGGCTTCGCGCTCGTACTGATCCTTCTCTGTCTGACCGGCTCCGTCGCGCTGTTTCAGACAGCGCAGGTATACAAAGGCGCCGTTCAGTTCGCTGATAGCTGGCTGCCGAAAGTCGTACTGCTTGCAGACATCCGTACATGGGCCAACAACGTTCGCAAAGCCACGCTGCGAAGTGTGCTCGAAACGGATCCCGCAAAAAAAGCAACCCAGCACACCATGCGCGACTTTGCGCTTCGCACGCTCGACGCGAAGACAGAGGCCTACGGGCGGCTCATTTCATCTGCGGAAGAAGACCATCTGAACCAGCAAACCCGGAAAGCGTGGAAGTCCTATCTGGAGATGGATGACAAGCTGCTGGCTCTTTCCGAACAGGGTGATGGAAATCTGGCTGCCGCGCGTTCGCTCGCGACTGCCGATTCCGCGGACGCGTTCACAACGGTTGCGAAGTTGATTGAAGCGGAGGTGCAATTTGCCAGCAATGCAAGCCAGGGTGCTCGACTCACCGCAGCAGAGGATTACCGGTTTGCCATCGTTACTACAGCAGTGTTGATTGGTTTAGCGCTGGCCGCGGGATCTATCACCGCATTAGCGATCACGAGGTCCATTGTCCTTCCTCTGCGCAAGTCTGTCTCCGTCGCGGAGACCGTCGCGTGCGGAGACCTGACGTCACATATCGAAACTGACGGCCGCGATGAGTTGGGACGTCTGCTGCATTCATTGGCGAAGATGAACACGCAGCTAGCGGAATTCATCGCCGGTATACATGCAACTACTGATTCAGTAACCGTCACGTCACGAGAGATCGCTAGTGGCAATGCTGACTTATCCGCGCGTACCGAGGCTCAAGCCGCGTCGCTGGAAGAAACGGCTGCCAGCATGGCCCAGTTGACTGAGACGGTCAAGCAGAATGCTGACAACGCATCGCAAGCCAATCAACTCGCGTTGCAAGCGGCTGTCATAGCAGACGCGAGCAACGACGCCGTGCAGGACATGGTCAGTACGATCGAAAAGATGAACAGCAGTTCGATTCAGATTTCGGAAATCACGGCTGTTATAGAAGCGATCGCCTTTCAGACGAACATCCTGGCGTTGAATGCAGCGGTTGAGGCGGCGCGCGCAGGTGAGCAAGGCCGAGGCTTTGCCGTTGTTGCGAGCGAGGTGCGCGCCCTTGCTCAACGCTCTGCTGCTGCCGCAAAGGAGATCAAGGAGTTAATCAATTGGTCAGTCCACGCGATCAACCAGGGAGCGAAGCAGGCGAGCGCAGTAGGCGTGACGATGGATGACGTCAAGCAGGCCATCAAGCGGGTCTTGGACATTGTCGGTGAAATTGCTATTGCGTCGAACCAGCAAAGCCAGGGTATCGAGCAGGTAAATCAGGCGGTCCACCAGATGGACACGGCTACCCAGCAAAATGCCGCGCTCGTGGAGGAGTCCGCCGCAGCGGCATTCTCCCTCGATGAGCAGGCCACCAGGCTGCACAGCGCCGTGTCCGTATTCAAGGTCGTGAGGTGACGCTGATGCGAATTTCCCCAGCGCCGTTCCGGGTGAACCTGCCGGTGTGCCGACACAGGAATCGATACAACTTTCCAACGCGTTCCACGCGCCCCCCTCAATTTCGTATCTCGAGACCCGACCACCATGAATCAACGTGAAGAAGCACTCGCGCTCGACGCAGCCGATCCTCTCGCGCCACTGCGCGACCAGTTCACGCTTGCGCCGAACGTCATCTATCTGGACGGCAATTCGCTCGGCGTGCCGCCCGCCGCGGCCGCGCAGCGCGCGCAGACGGTGATCGCCGCCGAATGGGGCGAAGGCCTGATCCGCAGTTGGAACACGGCGGGCTGGTTCTCGCTGCCGCGACGCCTCGGCGACAAGCTGGCCGCGCTGATCGGCGCGGCGCACAACGAAGTCGTCGTCACCGACACGATTTCGGTCAATCTGTTCAAGGTGCTGTCGGCGGCGCTGCGCATGCAGGACAGGCGCGATTCGAAGCGCCGCGTGATTGTGTCCGAGCGCTCGAACTTCCCGAGCGACCTGTACATCGCGCAAGGGCTGATCAGGCAGCTCGATCGCGGCTATGAACTGCGTCTCATCGACGATCCGTCCGAGCTGCCCGCCGCGCTCACCGACGATGTCGCCGTGGCGATGATCACGCACGTCAACTACCGCACGGGTTACATGCACGATATGGCGGCCGTGACGAAGCTGATCCACGACACCGGCGCGCTCGCGCTGTGGGATCTCGCGCACTCGGCGGGCGCCGTGCCCGTCGATCTGAACGGCGTCAGCGCGGATTGCGCGATCGGCTGCACGTACAAGTATCTGAACGGCGGGCCCGGCTCGCCAGCATTCGCATGGGTGCCACATCGTCATCAGAGCGACTTTGAACAGCCGCTGTCCGGCTGGTGGGGACATCGCGCGCCGTTCGCGATGGACCCGACGTATACCGCCGACGACGGCATCGGCCGCTTCCTGTGCGGCACGCAGCCGATGGTGTCGATGGCGCTCGTCGAATGCGGGCTCGACGTGTTCCTGCAAACGGACATGCAGGCGATCCGCGAGAAGTCGCTCGCGCTGACGGATCTGTTTATCGATCTGGTCGAGACGCGCTGCAAGGAATTTCCACTCGAGCTCGTGACCCCGCGCGCGCACGCGCAACGCGGCTCGCATGCGAGCTTCGAGCATCCGCATGGTTATGAAGTGATGCAGGCGCTGATCGCGCGCGGCGTGATCGGCGACTATCGCGAGCCGCATGTGCTGCGTTTCGGCTTTACGCCGTTGTACACGCGTTACGTGGACGTATGGGATGCCGTCGAGCATCTGCGCCACGTGCTTGCCGAAGAGACCTGGCGTGCGCCCGAGTTTGCCGCGCGCGGCGCTGTGACCTGACCGACATTTGCTCTTTGCTTTTTAAGCAAAACCATCGGGGCTTGCATCGCTACTGTATTGACTTCGCGCCCCTGCCCGCGCGAATCAGGGCAATCCGCGCGTATTGACCTTTATTGGAGCGCAATTTTTAACTTGAATGACGTCTGGCTTTCGTCCCTCATGTGAAATGCGCGCCATGCTCGGTGTCGGCATCCGCAGGGGTATGAAAAGCCATCTGCTGAGCCGGTTCAACCGCCGGGCCAGCGTCCGGAGGATCGAGTGATGGCTATAGACCAATTGAACCACAACGCGCTTACGCAACAGCAACTGCTCAACCTGACGATGGTCGAACTGGGGCTGACGCGCGAGCAACTGGGCAGACGGCTGTGCGTGGCGGCCCACACAATCGACAGATGGTTGCTCCCGTCGGACGATCAGAATGCGAGAGCGATGCCGGAGACGGGCATGATCTACATCCGCGAATTCCTTGAGACGCAGCGGATGCGCTCTAACGCTACGTGCGTCTGAACGGCAAGCAGTCAAGCCCGGCGATCGGTTCTGGTCGATCGATTCTTCGTCGAGGTTTGTCGTGGTGAAGAGAAAAGCCGACCTTATCAGGGTCTGGGAACCGCGCGAGATGTTTCAGGCCGTATTAGGCGATGCGTATCAACACCGCCACGGAATATGAGCTCATCATGGTCTGGGACCCGACCGCAACGGCTAATGGCTGCGCCACATCACCACCTTGGTACGCGCGGCGCGACGCGAATTGTGCGGCACTTTCTGACAGAGGGCGCGGACTCTGTGCACGACATATCGCCGACGACCATTGTCGGTCGAAAGCGTTCGATACCTCGACGCTCGCGCATGCCAGGCCTTCCCTGCTCCAGATTGACCATCAATTTCTTTCCGGGGAACATCGGACTGGCGGAAGGCGACCCTATCCCTCACCGGGCCTCGGCGCCTGACGTCCATTCAACCGCCGCAGTGCAAATTTCCCGGTAGAGGGTCAGTCAGATGCAGCCCACATCGGAGCGTAGATTTCCCGACATGCAGACCGCAATCAGCGACATGGATGGCGCGCGCGACTGGATGGCGTCCATATGCGGGCCTCATGGGCTACGCGTCACACGACCGGAACGGCTGAATTTTCATCAGTCGGGCACGGTGCTGCACTCGACGGCTACGACAATCGGTTATGTCGAGTATGGAACGGATGTCACCATCGCGGTGCGCAGCGAAAGTCCGCTTAACTGCTACAGCGTGAGCCTGCCCGTGTGCGGCCAGCAGGAACTGTCCGCACATGGGCAGCTCTGGCTCTCCGATCGGGATCGCGGGTTGATCGTCAGTCCGCAAGAATCACAGGATCTCGACATCGCCGGCAACTGCCGGAAAATTCATCTGGCGATTCCTCGCGCTGCATTGCAACGCGTGCTGCAAACCATGCTGCAACGGCCCGTCGACACGTATATCATGTTTCATCCGGATATGGATGCCGTCACCGGGGATCAGGCGTCGTGGTGGCGAATGGTGAAGCTCCTGATCAGTGAGCTGGAACTGTCCGGACCGATTTTGCCGCCCTTCTATTTATCCGGCGATTTCGAACTGACGTTGCTGAAGGGCCTGCTTCTGTCGCAGCCGCACAATTACTCGGAACAACTGACCGGGCGGGCAGCGAAGACGCCGCCGCATTATCTGACGAAGGCACGTCAGTTCATCGAGAACAATGCGCGAGATCCACTTGCGCTCGAAGATATCGAACGGTGTGCGGATGTGTCCCGATTCAAGCTTTTTGAAGGGTTCAGGGAGTATTTCGGCTGCACGCCGATGGGCTATCTGAAGCAATACAGGCTCGAGGCCGTGAGACGGGAAATCATCGGAGACGGTTCTTTGCGCAGTATCTCGTCCGCTGCGATGGGCTGGGGCATCTCGCATCTCGGGCGCTTTTCCACCGAGTACAAGGCGCTGTTCGGCGAGTCGCCGTCCGACACGCTCAAGCGGAACGCAAAAAAAAGTGGAATCAAACGCTGAACGACTCGCCGGCGCTGCGCCCCAGAGTCGTTCAGCGTGTTCGAGGTCGGCGCTATCGCGCGTGGCTCTCGCCGAACTTCTCGTAGTACAGCCGATAGTCCTCGATGCCTTCTTCACTGAGCCAGGTCTTGATAGCTTCGACCATCGGCGGCGGCCCGCACACATACATGTCGAATCCCGTTGACTTGAGAAACGACCGGTCGAAATGCTCGGGTATCAGGCCCGTTTTTCCCCTCCACTCTGCAACGGGATTCATCACGACCGTTTCCAGCGTGAACACGCCGATCTTCGCCTGGTAGCCGGCCAGGCGCTCCATTTCGCATAGGTCGCGTGCATGGGTGACGCCGTAGTAGAGTCGCACGGGATGGGTAATGCTCTGTTTGCCGGCGATGTCATCCAGCATGCCCAGAAACGCCGATAGACCCGTGCCGCCCGCAACCATCACGAGCGGCCGTTCGACCTGGCGCAGATAGAACGCGCCAAGCGGCGCTTCAAATTCGATTGCGTCGCCAGCAGCGCATCTGTCGCGCAGATAGTTGCTCATCGCGCCATCGGGCAGCAGGCGAATCAGAAATTGCAGCCTGTTGACGTCATTCGGATGATGGGCGAACGAATACGACCGCCATTCGTCCGTACCTGGCACGTTCACGCGCGCATATTGCCCTGGAAGAAAGTCGATCC
The DNA here is from genome assembly GCF_000092885.1 of Paraburkholderia atlantica. NCBI lineage: Bacteria > Pseudomonadati > Pseudomonadota > Betaproteobacteria > Burkholderiales > Burkholderiaceae > Paraburkholderia > Paraburkholderia atlantica. The sequence continues at coordinate 248,500 of NC_014120.1, forward strand.
TTCGATCATGCGCGCTCGCATCGATACGCAGGATCGCGGTCGTTTCGGAGACGAGTTCAACGGCTTCGACGCGCGCAGATACAGTACGCGTGCTGCCGCCTTGACACAGGTTCGAATCGAAGTCGAAGTAGAACGACGCATCGGACTGAACCCGCGTCTGGCAGGACAACATTTTCCGTTGTGCGAGATCTTCTTCACTCAACGTCTCTTCATCGACATAGTCTTGCGTGAAGGCGCCCGATTCGCAGCGTCCCTGGCAGGTCCCGCAGACGCCTTCCCGGCAATCGAGTGGAATGTTCACGCCGTTGCGCAGCGCTGCGTCGAGCAGCAACTCGTTGGCGTGAACGTCGAAAAAAGCGGTCTTGCCGTCGGAAAAATTCAACGCGACCTTGTACGTCATGGCCGTGCTCCCGGTTACAAATGGTAGAAGTCCAACACCGCGTTGATGGTGTCATTCAGCAACAGCACGTGTTTGCGCGCGATTTTCCAGCTGTGCGCTGCCGGCCGCAGATCGTAGACCGCGCGGCCATAGAAGTAGTCCGTCACGCCCTGCCGCGTGTACAGCGTCGACCAGTTCACCGCCGCCTGAACTTGCGCGTTGTCCGTTTCGGTGACGCGTACGTTGCTGATCTGATGCATCGTACGAGGCAACGGCGTCGATGCCGCCGACTTGCCGGTCCGCAGGCGGAACACGCGGTCTTCGAGTCCTGCGCGATTTGCGTAGTAGATCAACGACATCTCCCGTGCAGGGTCGTGGGTGTGTACATGTTCGGAGTCCCATTGCGGCACGTGGAAGACGCTCTGCGGATCAAACAGGTCAAGGTAGTCGTCCCATTGCTGCCGGTCGCATAGATCGGACTTGAGATAAAGAAACTGTTCTACGGCATGCTGAAGCTCGCTCATGCTTGCTCTCCCTGGATCGCGCCCGACTTCGCCAGCCCTTTGAGAATGACGTCGCGCCAGGTTCCGTGCTGGTTCACGTACAGGCCTTCGTGCGTCATCTCGGTGCCCGTCATGACGGGTGTGATGCCAAGCAAATCAGCATTCGCGGTCGGGACGGAGCTCCACTTGTGATGCCCCCTTGATATGTCGCTCCAACGTTCGAGCCTTGCCTGGAAGCCGCGTTGCTGCTCCCGGAACTCGACGAGATCGTCAGGCGTGCCCATTCCCGACACGTTGAAAAAGTCTTCGAACTGACGGATACGGTTCTCGCGATCCTTGTCGGACTCGCCCTTGACACCGATGCATTGACTGATGATCTCCGTCTTGTTCCAGGCAACGGGGCGCACAATACGCAACTGCGAACTGATCTGATCCATGAAGAAGAGGCTCGGATAGACGTTCAGATTGCGCAGGCGGTGCATCATCCACTCGGCTTTTGGTCTGCCGTACGCTTCGACAAGGCGAGGCATCACGCTTCCATAGCCGGGACGGACCTCCGGGTTCGGCATGTCACTGAAGAGGACGCTATGCCCGTTTCTGAACGCAAACCAGCCGTCGTCTGTGTCTGCATCGCCCGCACCTAGCTTGCTATAGTCGAGCGTCCCGCTTGCGCCGTCGCCGTTCCTGCTATTCGACTCCTGCCGATGCTTCACGGTTGCCACGTAGTTGTAGTGGACCGTGCTGACGTGATAGCCATCCAACCCGTTTTCGTTCTGCAGCTTCCAGTTGCCGTCGAATGTGTACGTCGAACGCCCCGGCAAGACTTCCAGTTCCCCTGTGGGCGATTGCGCCACCATCATGTCGAAGAAGATTCGCGCGTCGCCAAGATAGTCTTCGAGCGTGTCGGTACCATTCACGTCCAGGCTGACGAACACGAAGCCTTTGTAGCTCGTGATGCGCGCCTTTTTCAGGCCACGGGCAGATCTGTCGAAGTCTTCGCAGTACTCGTCCGGCGCCTTGACCTTAACGAGCCGTCCGTCGTTCTTGTAGCACCATGCATGAAATGGGCAGGTGAACGTGGACTGATTTCCCTTGCTCATGCGCGTGAGCGTCGCACCGCGGTGCTGACACGCGTTGATCATCGCGTTCAGATTGCCGTTGCTGTCACGCGAAATGATCAGCGGCTGCCGGCCTGCGCGCATAGTTAAATAGTCGTTTTTATTGGGTATCTCGCTCTCGTGGCATGCATAAATCCAGGTCTTCTCGAAAATAAACTCCATTTCCAGCGAGAAGAGTTCCGGCTCGGTAAACATCTCCCGTGCAATCCGGTAGACACCTTCCGCCGGTCGGAAATCCAGACAGCCGCCGACAAACTCGGCCCATTCAGATGCGCTTCGCGTTTCACTCATGATTTCTGCCCCTCCGTGCCATCGCTCGAAATATCCATGGCACCATTGAATACCGATTGGGCCACGCAGACTATCCGGCCAATTTGCGTTCACTATCCATTTTTTCCGATTGCAAACCGTTCAAGGTGACTCCGCTCGCGCGAAGGTCGCTAACACGTAATGGTGCAGGCTTGTACAGGCATCAAAATCGGCCTTCGGCGCTCGATAGATACGGCTACCGGGTTAAATCCGATCTCCCGCGGCCCTAACTTAGCCAGTGTGTGCACGTGAACCGGCCGCTCGTGGTCGCAATGATCTGCCTGAATCCGTCATGGACGATCGCAAGATCGCATGCATGAATAGCCTGATCATATTGGAAGCCGGCCGTCGAGCGGAATGTGAATCGAAACCGAAGTGCCCGTGCCCGGCGTGCTGCTAATCGAAAGCGAGCTGCTGATCGAAAGCGAGCCACCGATCAGGCGCGCGCGCTCGTTCATGCCGCGCAGCCCATATGAATAATTGCGCCCCACGATTTGCTGGTCGAAGCCGCAGCCGTCATCGCGCACGATCAGTTCGAGCTTCTCCGGCGTTGAGATCAGCATCACATCCACGCGCTCGCGTCGGCATGACGTGTGACGTTCGTCAGGGGCGCCTGCACGATGCGGAAAACAACCGTCGCGTGCGCTCCGACAACAGGTGCTCACCACCGACGATGCGCAGCTCGCGAGGAATCGCACTGCGGCGGTTGAATTCATCGACGAGCCATTCGAGCGCCGACACGATGCCGAAATTGAGTGCGACCGGCCGCAAATGGCTCGCGACTTTGCGCTCCATTCGGATCGTGCCTTCGACTAGCTCGCGCATGTCGTCGGCCTTTCTCATTAGCTCCGGGTCGTGCGTGAGGCACCTCTTGAGCTCGCTTGTTGCCGTCGCACGCGAGCTGATGCAGTGCCTTCATTGCGCGGGTGGACCTCGCGTCGGGAAACGTCAGGGGTATCGCGCGCAACGTCGCCCCACGCGTCACGTTGAATCCAGGAGATGCCGAGCAAATCCGCCATGCATGCGAGCATGCAAATCGGAATCCACGGGCTTGCCGATGAACGCATCGGGATCTGCATGGAGACTCTTCGCGCCGTCCACAGCGAGCGGCGCCGCCGATACCGATATGATCGGCCGTACGCGAATTCGGGTATCGAACGGAGATGCGGCGTCACCTCCGGACCGTCGATATCCGACATCACGAGGTCCGCGACAATAAGCCGCCACAGAAGGGTGCCGACGCGTTCCACCCTCTCCTGCAAGCGGTATAGGGGCAGCTCCGGCGGGACAGTCAATTGCCTGAGCTCGCCTGGAAATGCGACTATCGCTGCGCCGGCCGACAGTGACTCGCGCACCTCGGCCGCGTCCGCGAGGCAAAGTACGCATTGCAGTTCCACCTTCAGTTGCGGCGGATCGAACCGCCATAACGCTTCGCCGAGATTGTCACGATGGCGGGCTCTATGTTGACGAGGGTCTTCAATTGGCGATGCCGCGCTCGGCGTCGCGATAGAGCCAAGCCGCCGTCAGGATGAGCGTGATCGCGCAGCGAAAGACATGCACCGTCGCAAGGGGCCGCAGCACCACGCTGCGCCGCACCTAGCCGAGCCCCTTCGGTGCGTCAAACCTGTCTAGTGTTCCGTCCCAGAAATAACTACAAGGGCTTCCCCGTTGAGCACAAGTACTCAACGTGGCTTTCTGTTGCTATGAGCCTTGCCGGCGTCGTGTGAGAAGGTGAAGGACTGCGGTACTACAACCGGTCATGTCGGACGCCTTGGTCCGGACCCTGATGAAAGACGCGCGCGGGAGCCTCATTCTTTGCCCGGAAATGGATATTCCAGTTATTTCTTCAGGTATGTCCCGCGCGGGTCCAACCCGCTTCACATCACCGCTGGCAGTGCAAAGTGATCTTCTATCCGATCGTGACCATGATCATTTGAGGTGGTAATTTGTCGGCGCGGTAGCTTTACGCGGTGAGCGGTTCATTTTACGCGGTGAGCGGTTCATGCTTGAAATCGTCGCCTGAACTTCAGGATTGCCCACGCAAGCCTCGCATTCTTGGCCGCGATCGCGACAGCCGTACGCCAGTAGCCGCGACGTTCCATCAGACTTCGAACCCAGCGGCTGAATCGGTCCTGCTTCTCTCCAAGGCTCGCGATGACGGAGCGCGCACCATTTACCAGCAGGCCACGCAGGTAAGCATCACCTGCCTTCGTAATACTACCAAGCCGCTGCTTGCCACCGCTGCTGTACTGGCCGAGCGTCAGTCCGAGCCACGCCGCTACTTGCCGACCGTTCCTGAAGTCATGTCCGGCGCCAAGGCTCGCAAGTAATGCGCTGGCTGAGGTCGGCCCAACTCCACGCAGTAACATCATCCGCCGGCTGCGCTCATCATGCCGCGCAATTTCGCTGATTGCCCGGTCGTATTCGACGAGCCTGTTCTCGATGCTGTCGGCATGCGCGAGCAGATCGCTGATGCAGCGTCGCGCCCATCCCGGCAAGGCGTCCATGTTTGGCGCAACTTCTCTTCTCAAACGCTCCGGACTGTGCGGAAGGACGATACCGAATTCGGCAAGCAGGCCACGGATCCGGTTATAGGCCGCCGTCCGTTCCTCGACGAATCCTTGGCGGGTGCGGTGAAGGCAAAGCGTTGCCTGCTGATGTTCATCCTTAAGCGGCACGAAACGCATGCTTGGACGCGTCACCGCCTCGCAGATGGCCGCCGCGTCTGCAGCATCGTTCTTGCCGCGCTTCCCGGACATGCGATAGGGCGCAACAAGCTTGGGCGCCATCAGCTTGACGGTATGTCCGTGCCGCTGGAAGACGCGACCCCAGTGATGCGCCCCGGAGCACGCTTCCATGCCAATCAGGCACGGCGGCAATTGTGCGATCAACGTCACCAGCTGAGTGCGCGAGACGCGGGGCTTGATCAGCACCACCTTGCCGGCCCCATCGACACCGTGAAGGGCGAAGATATTCTTGGCGAGATCGATTCCGAGAGTAACAATGGACATGACTTCCCCTCCTGTTGGTGTTGATGAACGCTCGAAACTTCATCATGGCACGTTGATGCCGATTCGCGGCTTCCGCCGCAGCCTCGGGACGGGGAAGTCCCTTTCATTCTTTGCATAGCCGAGCCACTTTCTGAACGATGGAAGCGGCGGTTGCCGTCCAGACGAACGGACGGTTGTGCTGGTTGTACTGCACAACATAGCGCTCAATGCTGGCAATGAGCTGGCGTACATTTCTGAAGGAGCCGCGCCGGATAGCCTGCTGCGTGATCAGGCCAAACCAGCGCTCCACCTGATTGAGCCAGCTCGAATACGTCGGCGTAAAGTGCATGTGATAACGCGTGTGCTTCGCCAGCCAGGCCTTGACCTTGGGGTGCTTATGCGTAGCGTAGTTATCGACAATTAGATGCACGTCAAGCTCCTCCAGAACAGCCTGATCAACGTGCTTCAGAAAGGCCAGAAACTCCTGGTGTCGATGACGCGACTTGCATTGCGCGATGACTTCGCCCGTCACCGCATTGAGCGCAGCAAACAAGGTTGTCGTGCCATGCCGGATTGAAGTTGACCCGTTTTCACGGATAGATTTGCAGTTGGATTCAGTATGCGATGGATCCTCCTGATGACGTTGAATCGCGGGTTGTCCACGGGCGGGCGGCGGGTCGCTTCTCACGACCACGACGCTGCCCGCCGGTGGACAACCCGCGCGGCGACGGTCTTTGTTTTTGCGCATGCATGGATACGTAGGTCGCGTCAGCCACCCACAGCACGTTCGCTGCGTCGGCGCTAAAGTGCCGGCGTACCAGATCCGGCGCCGGCCGTGCCCCCGCACGTGGGCGCGTGGTATGGGGCCAGCGTCGCCGGCTTGCGCCACATAGCCCTGCCATACGCATCAGGCGCGCCACCCGCTTGCGTCCAACGTGTACGCCTTCACGCGCGAGTTGCGCGTGAATACGGGGCGCACCATATGTGCCGCGTGAGCTTGCATGCAGGGTACGGATACGTGCGAGCAATTGCGCATCACTGCATGTGTGGTGCGACGCTTCGCGAACGGCGCCCGTCTCGCGCGCGAACCAGGCCGCCGCCTGCGAGAGAATATCGCGCTCCATCTTGAGCTGCCGGTTCTCACGACGCAGCTTCGTCAGCTCCTGCCGTTCGGCCGTGGTAAGCCCGTCATGACGCACACCAGCGTCGCGATCGGCCTGCGCGATCCAGTTGTAGATGGTCTGCGCAGTCGGCTCGAACTCTTTTTCCAGGTCTTCCGGTCTGCGCCCGGCCCTCACCAGCTCGACCATGTGCGCCCGGAACCCTGCCGGGTATGGCGTACGATGTCTGCCCATTTTCGGCACCTCCTTCTCCAAAGAATAGGTGTCCGTTTTGCCGGGTCAATTTCAATGCAGTCGACGCAGGATCCACAGGCCTTCGCTCGTCATTCGATATGACCCCTTTCGTCGCCGTGCGGACTCTGGGGGTCCCGTGGCTTCTCCAACGCTAGGGACCGGCCCAAAATCGGCGTATCAACCGCGGATAATCGTGAGCACGATCGGAACAAAGCATCTCGACAGCGTCTCACTGCGCGGGATGTGGCCGGAAGCCAGTCCACGGCCCAAACTCCGAGCCGCACAACAAGCCGGCGATTCTGCCGCCCGTCAGTTCCAGCCGTTGCGCGGAACGTTAGCGGTTTCAGCTTGCTATCCACCACGACGTTCAAAATGGTATGGAATTGTCCAGCGGGCGCATCGCGACCGTTCGCTCTGTTGCTGCAGCCATTAAAGCCCCCTGGAACTGGACCTCCGATGGGCTACACGCTTGCGATGAACGCGGGTTTTCCATTGGCAAAACCCCGACGTTCCGGTGTAGTCAAGACCTCACTGAGCCTTCTCGGCAGTTTCATCATATGTTAGAACCTTGCCCGGACAGCCAGTGGTTCAGATACTTTTGCTATGATTTCCATCAACTACACAAAGGTACGATGCAGGTGGCCATTGCGGCGTCGCGACGCTCTTGTGCGGCAATTGACCTATGGTTCTAACGCGTAGCAGTGAATGACGGCAGATGAACGATCCACATGGCTCTGACACAGGTTTCAGTGTCCACATCCTTTGGGAGGATGCAGAGCGCACTTTCTGTCGCGTCCGGTCCCCGAGCGGCAGCGATAGCGTCCTGACTCTCCGGACCACCGAGGAACATCCATCGATCGCCCTTCTCGAGCGCCTTGCTCACGAATTCGCGCTGAAAGAACAACTGAATGGTACGTGGGCGGTGCACCCGATAAAGCTGGTACGCGAAGATGAACGGATGGCACTGGTTTTCGAGGATCCGGGCGGCGAACCACTTGAGCGACTGGTGGGCGCGCCTCTCGGGGTGGAACGTGTTTTGTGCCTCGCCGTCGGCATTGCCGGGGCGCTTGAGAAGCTCCACCGGAGTGGGTTCGTTCACAAGGATTTCAAGCCTGCTCATGTGCTAGTTGACTGCACGGACAGCCGGCCGCGGCTCACAGGATTTGGGATCGCTTCACGACTGCCGCGCGAGCGGCAATTTCCACAGCCACCCGAAACGATCGCCGGCACCCTACCCTTCATGGCGCCGGAACAGACTGGGCGGACGAACCGCTCGATCGACTCTCGCAGCGACCTCTACGCGTTCGGAGTTACGCTTTATCAAATGCTCACGGGGTCCCTACCGTTCACTGCTGCGGATCCGATGGAATGGGTACATTGCCATGTTGCGCGTAAGCCGGTGCCTCCGATAGCACGGGTAGACACGATCCCCCTTCCCGTCTCAGAGCTTGTCATGAAGCTGCTCGCCAAGACGCCCGAGGAACGGTATCAGACGGCGGCTGGCGTCGAGCGGGATCTGAGGCATTGCTTGACCGAATGGCAGCGTCAACGCCACATCGATCCCTTTGTGCTGGGCGAATACGACATGACCGACCGCCTCCTTATCCCTGAGAAACTCTACGGGAGACAGAGGGAGGTGGATGCATTGACCACTGCGTTCGATCGCGTAGTCAGGACTGGCATCCCTGAACTCGTGCTCGTCTCCGGGTATTCGGGTATCGGCAAATCCGCAATCGTCCATGAACTGCATAAGGCACTCGTACCATCGCGCGGGCTCTTCGCGTCGGGCAAGTTCGACCAATACAAGCGCGACATACCCTATGCGACGCTCGTTCAAGCTTTTCAGGGCCTGATCAGGCCGCTACTCGGCGAGCCTGACGCGGAACTCGCAACCTGGCGCGAGACGTTGATCGGGGCACTCGGTGCTAACGCGCGACTTGTGACCGATCTGATCCCTGCGCTCAGGCTGATCATCGGCGATCCCCCGCCCGTCCCAGAGCTCGAGCCAAATCAGGCGCGCCGCCGTTTTGAAGTCGTCTTCCAGCGCTTTATCGGCGTCTTTGCGCGACGTGAACATCCGTTGGCACTATTTCTTGACGATCTGCAATGGCTCGACGCCGCGACGCTCGACTTGCTCGACGGGCTCCTTGCGCGCTCGGATCTGCAGCATCTGATGGTAATCGGCGCCTATCGCAGCAATGAGGTAACTCCCGGACATCCGCTGCTGCACAAGCTTCAGACGTTGAGGGCTGCCGGCGCAAGGCTCGACGAAATTGTTCTCGCGCCTCTTGCTTGTGAACACGTGGAGCAACTGATTGTCGAAGCGCTTCACTGTGAGCAGGGACGTGCGGCACCGCTTGCGCACCTCGTGCATGAGAAGACGGCGGGCAATCCGTTTTTCGTCATCCAGTTTTTGCGCGAGCTTGCTGATAGCGATCTGCTGAGCTTTGCCCATGACACGGCCTGTTGGAGCTGGGACTTGCCCCGCATCCACCGCAAAGAGTACACCGACAATGTAGTCGACCTAATGGTGCTAAAGCTAGTGCGCCTACCGGCGTCAACGCAACGCGCCGTGCAACAGCTTGCCTGTCTCGGCAACACCGCCTCCTATATGATGCTGCCTAAAGTTCTGGGCGTCTCGGAGCAGGAAATCCGGGCGCTGCTGAAGCCGGCACTCGCGCAGGAGTTGGTGGAGCAACTAGAAGACGCCTACGGGTTCGTGCACGACCGGGTGCAGGAAGCCGCCTATTCGCTGATTCCCAAAGAGTTACGTGCTCACACGCATCTGCGGATGGGACGGCTACTCGCGGCGCAAACTCCCGCTAGCAAACGGGAAGAGGCGATCTTCGATATCGTCAGTCAGCTCAACCGAGGCGCGGCGCTGGTGAGATCCAGGCAGGAACGCCAACAACTGGCTGCCTTTAACCTGATCGCCGGCAAGAGAGCCAAGGCGTCGACAGCCTATGCGTCGGCGCTCACCTATCTCACTGCCGGCGCTGAACTCCTCCAGGACGATTGCTGGGGACGCAGGCACGAACTGGTCTTTACGCTCCAGTTGAACTTGGCAGAATGCGAGTTCCTCACCGGGCGGCTAACCGATGCCGAAGAGCGGCTGGCGATGCTGTCAAACCGTGCGACGAACACGGTCGATCAGGCGAGCGTCGCGTGTCTGCGAATGGATGTTTACCTGACTCTCGATCGAAGCGATCTGGCGGTCGAGGTTTGCCTCGATCACCTCCGTCAACTCGGCATCGACTGGCCGGCACACCCACATGAAAGCAACGTACGGGGGGAGTACGGAAACATACGGTTGCGGCTTGCGGGCCGGACTATCGAGGCACTCATCGATATGCCGTTGATGTCGGACCCAGCGTCGCTCGCAATCACTGACGTGCTTAGCAAGCTCCTGAGACCAGCCTGGTTTTTTGACGCGAATCTGGCTTCTCTCGCTATATGCAAAGTGATCAGCTTGAGTCTGGAGTGCGGGAACTGCGACGCCTCGTGCTTCGCGTATGTAATGTTCCCGCGGATCGCTGGGCCTCGCTTTGGCGATTACCAGGCTGGAGTCCAGTTCGGTCAGCTCGGCTTCGATCTGGTCGAGCGACGCGGACTGAAACGCTTCGAGGCGGTCACCTATCTTTGCTACGCGCTGTACGTTGTGCGCTGGACGAAACACGTGCGCTTCAGCAGCGAAGTGCTGCGCCGCGCGTTCGAAGCAGCGGGCCGGACCGGGGACCTTCCGTCTGGCGCCTATACCTGCTGCCATATCGTTTCGGACCGACTTTTCGGCGGTGACCCTTTAAGCGATGTCGAACTCGAAATTGAACAGGGCCTCGCGTTTTCCAGTAAGGCACGTTTTGGCCTGGTCGTCGATAACCTCAACACGCAACTCGCATTGATCCGGATGCTCCGCGGCGTCACACTGAAATTCGGCCACTTTGACTATGACGAGTTCAACGAACTTCGTACAGAGGAGCACCTGTCCGGCAACCCCGCGCTCGCGACGGCCGCGTGCTGGTACTGGATCCGGAAACTGCAGGGACGATTCCTTTCAGGCGACTATGTGGCCGCCATGAACGCGGCATCGATCGCGCAAAAGCTACTTTGGAGCTCGTCGCCACACCTGGAGGAATGCGAGTACCATTTTTACGCCGCTCTCACAAGGGCCGCGCATTTCGACCGGGTGCCGGCCGAGGACCGACAGGAGCACCTCCACAGCATCGCCGCGCATCGTCGGCAATTGGAGATCTGGGCGAACAACTGTCCGGCGAATTTCGGCAATCGGGTTTCACTGGTAAGCGCCGAGATGGCGCGCCTGGAAGGCCGTGATATCGAGGCGATGCGACTCTACGACGAGGCCATTCACCTTGCGCGCGCAAACGACCTCATACACAATGAAGCGCTTGCCAATGAACTCGCATCCGCGTTCTACGCGGCGCGCGGGTTTGAGAAGATTGCCCGTGTCTATTTGCAGGACGCACGACGGGCTTATCGACGCTGGGGGGCAGAAGGCAAGGTGCGTCAACTCGACGAACTGTACCTAGGTCTCAGGGCCGACGAGCGAGCGCTTGACTCAGGCAGCACTATCGGGACGCCTCTCGAACACCTTGACCTTGCTACTGTCATAAGGGTGTCGCAAGCTGTTTCCGGAGAGGTTTTCCTCGACAGATTGATTGAGACGATCATGCGTACCGCTATCGAACAGGCGGGAGCGGAGCGTGGATTACTGATCCTTTCGCATACAGGAGAACAGCGGCTCGCAGCGGAAGCCTGGACGGACAGCGACAAGACATGCGTCCAATTGCGTGATGCACCCGTGAGCGCGACTATGATTCCCGAGCCAGTTCTCTACGATGTATTGCGCACAGGCGAAAGTGTCATTCTCGATGATGCTGCGGGCGATCCCAGGTTCGCGACAGATCCTCATATCCGGCAGTATCTGACTCGTTCCGTCTTATGCCTGCCATTAATGAATCAAGCGAAGCTGATCGGGGCCCTGTACCTCGAAAACAATCTGATCACCCGCGCCTTCGCATCGACCCGGATTGCACTGCTGCGGTTGCTCGCGTCGCAGGCGGCGACTGCGCTCGAGAACACCCGCCTGTACCGCGACCTGCAGGAACGGGAGGCCAGGATTCGCCGCCTCGTCGACGCCAATATCATTGGCATCATCGTCTGGAATGCCGCCGGCGACATTCTCGAAGCCAACGACGCTTTTCTGCACATGGTGGGATATGAGCGAGAGGATCTTGCGTCAGGATGCCTCCGCTGGAGGGATCTCACGCCAACTGACTGGCAGGAAAACAGCGAACGGGCTTTGGCCCAAATCAGAAACCACGGTGACGTTCAACCCGAGGAAAAAGAATACATGCGGAAGGATGGCAGTCGTATACCGGTCATGGTCGGCCGCGCTGCTTTCGACTGTAGCGGGAAGGAAGGCGTTGCTTTTGTAGTTGATCTCACGGAGCGCAAGGAAGCTGAGCACCGCTTGCGTGAGTCGTACGAGATGCTGCGTGAACTTGCCTCACATCGCGAGACGGCTCGCGAGGAGGAACGCAAGCACATTGCGCGGGAAATGCACGACGAACTCGGGCAACACCTTACCGCGCTTCGGCTGAGGGCGTCGATATTGCGCATGAGGCTTGGCGCGGATCACCCGGATCTGGTCGAGCATGCGCAGGCGCTCGTTTCACTTGTGGATGTAACGATGCAAGTGGTCAGAGGCGTTATCGCGTCGCTGCGCCCCGCAGCGCTAGATTCCGGTATTGCAGCAGCGCTCGAGTGGCTCGTGGCCGATTTCAACCGCAACGGCCGGACGGTCTGTCATCTCAACTTGCAGGACGAGAATATCGCCGTAAGCGAGGATCGCGCCATCGTGTTGTTTCGCATCGTTCAAGAGGCACTGACCAATGTCGCCCGACACGCTGCGGCCAGAAGAGTAATCATCGCATTAGAGCGAACCCCCGATGCTTGCCTTCTCGAAGTGCACGACGACGGTTGCGGATTCGATGCTCTTGCAACGAGAAAGAGGTCATTCGGACTGGCAGGGATGGAAGAGCGTGTTCTGATGCTGGGCGGTGCGATCGACGTTATCAGCTCGCCGGGAGCCGGCACCATGATCAAGGTGAGACTTCCTGACTAGTGGGCGATCGAGAATAGCCGTTGAAGTCACACACGTAACGCCTGAGCTCGCTCGGCGTGCTGAACCCAAGGTCCGGAACCCGTGTGCGCCGCAGATCCGGAACTCGCCGTTCCGAGGTCGGTCGGAAAATGTGGAAGCCAACGTTTCGTCATACCGAGAAGCGGGGACATGCATGAATCGAATTTCAAAAGCGGTCTATAGGAATGTAGAGAACGACAAATGGAATGAACGCCCCCACCTGCCGGGCGGGACACGCTAAAAAGGCGGACCCTCGCGGGCCGACGGCATCAAAGTGCCCAAAAGGAAGATCATTGAGGTCTTCATAGGCAAACCGGAGGGTCCAAATGAAGTATACGACGGTCGGGGTGGATATCGCGAAGAACGTCTTCCAGCTTCACTGGGTGGACGCCGGCACGGGTGAGATCGTGAACAGACAGCTGAAACGGGCTGCATTCCTCGAGCATTTTGCGAATCGCGAACCATGTCTGATCGGCATGGAGGCCTGCGGCGGCTCCCAGCACTGGGCGCGACGATTGATGGAGATGGGTCATCAGGTCAAGCTAATGCCGGCGAAGCTCGTCAAGGCCTTCAATATCGGCAACAAGAATCTATGGTCCTCCCCGTTTTTGCAACGCTGATTCCGATTTTGTGGTTGGCTTGCGTGAATCTATTCGGCGTCTTGAAGGGGATCACTCCCCGCGCCACGATGAGAGTCGCGCCCGACGAACCTCAGAACGATGGCGGCTTCATATGAGCCTATTCTTGTTTCGGGTTCCTCGTCGGGCCACTGTGCCGTTCACGTCATCAGGTGTCAGCGGTCGCAAAACCAGTTGGGTAACTTGTTTGGTGCTGTGTGAAACTCGCTATGCGGGCATGGCTGCAGCCCCAGCGTTAAAACTCGTCTTGCGCGCTGCGATCGCCCATGCGATTCGCGCGAATTTGTTGGCCAATGCGCAGGCCACAACATTGGAGTGTCGTCGCGCGAGCATTTGCCGCGTCCACGTGACCAATGGGCCTGAATTCTTGTCAATTCTCTGCATGAACACTCTCGCGCATTGAACCAGCAGCCGGCGGAGATTCTTGTCGCCTCTTTTACTGATGCCCAGAAGGTTCGCTCGGCCTCCTGTACTGTATTGACGCGGAACCAGACCTATCGAGGCCGCGAAATCACGGCTGCGGGCGTATTGTTTGCCATCGCCCATCTCTGCTGTAAGGACGCTAGCGGTGATCGGGCCGACCCCAGGGATCGTCAACAGACGCCGGCCGAGGTCGTCGTCGGCGAGTTGCTGTGCAATTTCCCTGTCGAGCTCCGCGATCTGTTGCGCAAGATACTTGTAGTGGGTATGTAAGCGTTCGAGAATGGTAACCAGACGCGGTGGCAATGAGTGTTCAGCGAGCAGGGCCGGGAGTCGCCTGACGACCGCGTTGCCAATCGGCAGGCTGATGCCGAACTCAAGCAGGAAGGCATCTAACTGGTTCGTTGTGCATACGCGATCGCGAATCAGTGAATCGCGTACCCGGTGTAGTGCGGACAGCGTCTGCTGCGATTCCGTCCTCGGAGTAACAAATCGCATGGCCGGCCGTGAGGCAGCTTCGCAGATTGCCTCGGCGTCAACAAAATCGTTCTTGTGTGATTTTACGAATGGGCGAACGAACTGCGGTGAGATGAGCTTGATCTGGTGCCCGAAGGTTGCAAGTTTGCGTGCCATGAAGTGGGCGCCGGCGCAGGCTTCCATAACTACCGTGCAAGCGTGAAAGTTACTTAGAAATTCGATCAGCTGCTGTCGCGATACCTTCTTGCGGAACACAGCCTTACCAGACTTGTCCTGGCCGTGTAGGTGAAACGAACGTTTGCCGAGATCGATTCCAATGACTGTTACGTCTTGCATGGCATTGCCTCCGGTTGAACGAGCCGATACAGCGTAACCCACTGTCAGGTGGGGAGGACCATCCCATTACGATCCCGCTGACGCTCGCGCGATCTGGATGGCCACGCAGATGCCGACCAAACCCGTCGCCGTAAAGACCGAGACTCAGCAGGCCGTCCTGGCGCTTCACCGGTTGCGGCAACAGAAGGTCAAGTTTCGCACTATGCGGATGAACACTCTGCGAGGTTTGCTCGCCGAATATGGCGAGGTGATGGCGAAGAGCCGCGCTGCGCTGGACAAGGCGATTCCGGGTGTGCTGGCGAGGCTGTCCGAGAGACTGCCGGCGATGCTGATCGACTCACTGCGCGAGCTATGGAACGATCTCGACCGGCTCGACAGGCAGATCGCCGACATCGAACGGCGTCTGCAGACGTGGATGAAAGAAGACAGGGCGTGCAAGGCAATCGCCGCGATCCCTGGCGTGGGGCTGCTGACGGCAACGGCGACTGTTGCCACGATGGGCGACGCGAAAGCGTTCAGGTCTGGGCGGGAATTCGCCGCCTGGCTTGGCCTGGTCCCCAAACAGATTGGCACCGGAGGCAAGGTCCAGTTACTGGGCATCAGTCGGCGTGGCGACACATACTTGCGAACGCTGCTGATCCGCGGCGCACGCAGCGTGCTCTTCCACGGGAAGCATGGCGGAACGTGGGCCGAACAACTGCACAAGCGGCGGCCGCCAAACGTGGCCGCGGTAGCACTGGCGAACAAGATGGCCCGGACAATCTGGGCGATCCTGGCATACGACAGACCGTACGATCCCGCCCATCTGACAGCAAGGGCGGCTTGACAGGTTTGACAGAAAAGTAAGCTTGCAGGAACGATGTCGAAAGGTTGCGTTGGCAATCGAACGTGATGACAAGACAGGTCGGACCTTGACTCGCAGAACCTGAAAGATAATTCGAGCGTTCAGCTCGTGCGACAAATGAGGTGCGAGTCAGCGGATTTCATCGGGGCCCGCAGCGTATGAAGCTGCAAGAGGCCGCATATAAAGCTGCAACCCATCCTGTCGAATCAACACGCAAGAAAACCTGGCGCATCGGGGGCGTTCATATAAATTATCTTGGCCGACCGGCCAAGATGGTTGTCGGTAAACCGGCCATGCCGCTTGACGCTATCCACGCCATGCCTTTACGCGGCGCTGCAGAGTACGCAGCTGGGCGCCAGAATACATTGCCGGTGCCATGGCGACGATACGCTCATGTAGTTTCTTCGCCGTGATGCCGGGCTCTGCTTCAAGCCATTGCTGTATTGTCGGCCAGGTGTGCTCGAACGGATCTTCCCGGCTGCGCCAGTCATGTGGCACGCGCGCCCTTCGATGATGCGTCGGTCTTACCTCGCCGTCCTGCCACGCTGTCTCAAGACACCAGGAAATCCGCGAGGGAAACGCATCCAGGTGTTTTTGCCTCCTTCGGCGCAGTGCCCAATTCGCTGCATTGCGCGACATGCTGCTGCGCTTCGCGCATTCGGCTCAGAAGGTCGAGCGGGTCGAGTGCCCGAAACTGAGCACGTAGTTTGCGTTTTGTCGCTTCCGGCACCGACGCCGAGCGCAGGACGCGCTCAAGTGGCGTCAAGGGCGCTTCATATCGCTTCGTGACTCTCGCGCCATGACGTGTCTTGGATTTCAGCTTGAATGAAGGCTGGAAGAAGTTAATGTACAGACGCGACACCGCGTAAAGGGAGGCAACGGTTTCCGTGGCTGCAATTCCACGCAACCTGCCATACCCGACGAGACGGCGCACGACTGATCCATTCTTTTGCTCGACCCACGCCTGGTCATTATCTGAGCAACTGCCAGAAGAAAAGCATCAAATATATTGATGCCAACGCACGATCGTCGTTGGGGGACCGCGCTGCTGGGTCGAGAGGCGGTTTCGGGCACCATGCGGGCAAAGAGTCCACGACTTTCCGGTTACTTTTTGATGCCATCTTCATTTCCTCGCAATTCCTGCCAACAGACTGTTGCCGTTCATCGAGGGGCAAGTGCCGCGGGCCAGCACGGTCCTGGTTCATGCACCTGTCGCGATCCCGCCGCCCTGGTAAGTGTTCATATTGTCCGCAGACTATTGCGGGTGGCCGTTTCGTGCTGAATGTCATTGAGTGTGCGCGTCGGATTATCTTCGTCATTTCCTCGTGTCCTCTGCATTGCGTTATCGCCGCCCTCCTTGCCACTGCGAGAACCATGGGCTCGACATACTATCAACGATATTTTATCAGGCATAAGTTACTTTTACTTTTCATCATCCGCGTCATTAATGTATAACTATGATTTTGGTTTCTATGGTCATCGTGGACTATAGGTCATCAAAAAGCGAAATTGGCTGCCACCTATAGTTTGCATAATAGAATGTGTTGAGTGCTCAGCCAGACCATCAGATGCTTGAACTTGCCGTTTTACAAAGTGGAGAAACGAAACCGATGATGAGAAGTTTACTAGTTGTTGCCCTTGCGCTCGGCGCATCGTATTGCGCTGCTGCTGAAACGTACGAAAGCTGCCCGATGCCTGCCAACATCAACATTGCGCGGGGTGTGTACACGGCAACAACCAACGATAACGAGGGTGAATGGATTGGTACTTCGAGAGGGCCGGGCGACGGTAATATCAAGGAATTTAATTCTGCCATGTTTTTTCCGCCGCAACTTGATAATGACGGTTCTGTGCGATCGCCGTTAGTCCGGTGCTCCTACGAACTTGCCCAAGGCGGCCATTTGGATCTACGGTTCGACCCTAGGCCGCCGCTACCTGGTCTAAGGGTCGATGTAGGTTTATGGCGCCGGAAATCCGGACCTTACGATCTCGACTACTATGAATGCACTGAGCGGGCCGCTTGGCGTTGTAGGTTCGAGGTCGTTCGGCGGCCCTGACCTGAGCAATCGTAAGCGTACGATTTCTCTCGCCTCGCTTTTGCGTTCAGCAAGATCCGCGATTTCGTCCGCAACACAGACTTGCGGGCGCAATGAGGCCCGGTCGAAAAGAATGTGAGCCAACGTTTCGTAATACCGAGAAGCGGAGGTATGGATGAATCGAATTTCAAAAGCGGTCTATACGAAGGAGCTCCGCGACAAGCGGTCAAGCTGACCTTGATTGAACGTGTTGGGATATCGGAAGATTTCTGACGATTGTCGGCTCCAATGAAAACGGAGGCAAACTGGGGGCGCTCGGCGAAGCATGTAAGCTCAAGGACGTCGGACGACAAACTCCCGGAGCTTGCCGGCTTAAGTTCGAGAATGGGGGGGCGCGGAATCTGAGGTTTTGCTTGCTGGTCATGTTGACAACTGTCTGGACCGTGAGAGTTTTGATGATTACGTTAAATTCTCAGGCGCTCTGGAAAATGGAAAATTCTTGTCGAGTGGGCGTCGAAAATTAGCGTTGACCAATGTCTTGGCTCAGACCATGTCCTAACTATCCGGATGTGAGGTCCAATGTAGTGCGAACTGCAGAGTGACTGTAGCGATGGACGTCGTATCGGAGCGCTTCGCCGCAGGCGAGAATGAACCAATAGGGAGTAGTAGTTTTGAAACTGAAGAAGAACATGAGGCGTGTTTGCACTCGGAATGCCGTGACACTCGCACTAGCCGTATGGCTCGTGACAGGCTGCTCTGCCGGGGCACAGCAGGATGCGTTCCTGCCGCTCGTGCGCAGCATGGCAGATCGCCTCAACACCGCGGACCAGGTCGCTTTGAACAAGTGGGACACGGGCCAACCCGTCTATGACCCTCAGCGAGAAGCGCAAGTCATTGCAAATGCGGTGGCGATGGCGTCTGAGTACGGACTAACCACGGAGGATGTGACAAACATTTTCTCGGACCAAATTGAAGCCAACAAAGAAATTCAGTACGAGCTGCTCAGTAACTGGATGCGTCAGGGCAATGCTCCCGCAACGCCTCGCCAGAGCTTGGCGGGCGTTATTCGACCAATTCTGGATAAGCTGCAGGCCAATATCATGCTGAATTTGAAGGGCGTGGCGCCTCTTCGCAGCAATACAGATTGCCAGACACAGGTTGCAACAGCAGTGGGGCGCGTCGCCCAACAAACGTCGCTTGATGCCCTACATCTCGCGGCCCTCGACCGTGCGGTCGCGCGGATATGTGTTACTCAGACAGGCTGATGGCTGGATCGACTGGAATGACGTCCGGAACGCGCCGGACTGGCGGCAAGGAAGGATCGTGCTGGAAGGTAGATTTAGTGCAGACGAGCTTCGCGCGATCATCGAGCTTCGGCGAAACACTCGCTACCAATAGTCGAGATCCCTGATCTCGCGCTTCTATCCCGGCTGTGATCCCCGTTACTGTCTTCCCGCCTCGATATTTGTGGCTTTGGCCTACTAGGCCCCGCATGATTCGCCCCCAGTGACCTGCTCCCAACGAGTAGAGCTAACCGAAACCTAGTGGAGTTCGTTCAGGAGAAGAAAACGAACATGGAGCAGCGCTTTACGGAAGGACAACTCATCGGTTTTCTGAAGGAAGCCGATGCCGGCATGCCAGTCAAGGAGCTATTGAGGTTTACTAAATTCATGACAACCGATTCTCTGCTGGTGCGTTGATCACGTCTCACACGACCATGTTGTTGCACTTATGACGGTCGCATGTCCGGAACTCGACATAGTGATGGGTTCCAGTCGGTCGGAACCTGCACTGACCGTCTCTTTATCGTGGCCCACAAATTGCGGGCAATGGCGGCACACCTCACCACAAGGAGTCTTCCATGCTCAGGAGAAGGATCGATCCACGAACGCTTGAGGCCATGCTTGTCGAAGCGATGGAAAACGCACTATCTGACTATGACTCATCGCTCGCGTTGGATGACGATTTAGAGGCAGTCGCCCAGTTCGTCGCCGCTTTCTCCGTTCGTGTGCATGGTGCGGACACCGAATCGGATACGTAACCTGTCGAGGATGCTGAGGCTGACGAGCGATATCTACGATTGGTGTGATGACGTTTTTTTCGCGACTCAGGGATTCGACGCTGCGCGATTGGGTCGCTCGCAGAGCGTACCTAAGCGAGCGGCTCGAATCCATCTCAGCAGCCGAAAAGCCGTGGGGACGATTAAGCCGCCGCATTCGCTTGCTGGCAGCGATTGGGAGCAGATGGAGCACCAGACGTTGGAAGAAGATTCAGCAAAAGGTGGATTGGCGGCGGTCCAAGGCGGTCGACTCAGAAAGACGTCAAAGTGACCGTCCACATGCGCGGGAACTGTTGGTGAAGCGGCTTCCCAGGACGCAGATGCTCATGCTAGGAAGCCGGACACGACCTAGTCATCGAATCCGCCCTTATCGTCAAGTCGGTTGCTTTTCGTGGTTTCACGCGGGGCGACTATGAGGCATACAGATTGCTTTTCTTTCGCCAAGCATGGTTAAGCTCGCGGCGACCATCCCGCACCGCGGATACATGATCTGCGACATTCGTTCGTCTGCCATCGATTGCAGGTACGCGCAAGGGGTGGACGTCGACCGCAACATTCTTGCGCTGTCGACTTACCTCGGGCATGCCAAAGTCACCGACACGTGCTGGTACGAAACAGCCTCGCCCGAGCTCCTGGCAATCGCAGCCCAACGCTTTGTGCGCCATCGCGGATGGTTCATCATGAACATATCAGCAGCGCAGTCCTTTCCAGTCCTGTTGCAGAAATTCTTCACGGAACGTTTGCTTCAGCAACGACGCGCAAGCCCATGCACTGTGGCGGCCTACCGTGACAGTTTCCGACCGCTGCTGGCTTTCGCGCATCAACGCTGACACAAGCGGGCTAGCGATATCACCGTCGAGGAACTGAACGCGCCATTCATCCTCGAGTTCCTTAAATACCTTGAACAGGACCGACATAATTCAATTCGTAGCCGGAATGCCAGGTTTGCCGCCATTCGATTGTTCATGGAGTACGTTTCGTTCGCTGAGCCGTCGGCCCTGTCCTTGGCACAATCCGTACTTGCGATTCCCATGAAGCGATTCGAGCAACCGCTCGTCGGATTTCTGTCTCGCGAGCAGATTGAGGCTATCCTTGCCGCTCCCGATGTTAGCACCTGGACGGGGCAACGCGACCACGTCATGCTGGCTACGCTTTACAACACCGGAGCCCGCGTTTCTGAGCTGATCGGTATGCGTGTGTCCGACCTCATGCTCGGGCCCACTACATGGGTGCTCATTCACGGCAAGGGTCGCAAGGAGCGTTCCGTCGCGCTATGGCCCGACACCGCGAGAGAACTCAAGCGTTGGCTTCGGCAATATCCCCGAACATCCGAGGAACCATTATTTCCTGGGCGGGCTGGCGCTTCGCTTACGCGCATCGGCTTAACCGAGCGGCTTAAGCTTGCAGTTCAGGGCGCCTCGCGACAGTTTCCCGAACTTGCGCGGCACCGCGTATTTCCACACCTGTTTCGACATTCCGTCGCGATGCATATGCTGCAATCTGGCGTGGATATTACGGTCATCGCATTGTGGCTCGGTCACGAGAGCCCTGTCACTACGCATCGCTATGTCGAAGCCGATCTGCAAATGAAGGACCGGGCACTGAAGGCACTCCACTCACCGTCGAGCAAGCCACTTCGCTATCGGCCCAAGGATGACCTTCTTCGCTTTCTGCAAGCGCTGTAGTTATGGATAGTTCGCTATTGGTCACGTCGCCGAGAACACATCGGCATTGATGCCGTCTCCCCGCAAATGCGAGGGCGCGGCATCATTGCCACCCATTCAGCATGCCTAATTCATCCAAGCCTTCCATAACTAAGACCTTTGGATAGTTCCGGTTATAGAAGAGCTTCTATAAGCGCCGCGTGGTTGTTCTCGGACACCGTCGAAAGCGCGAATGCAAGCGCCAATCTGTATACGCTGGTCGAAACGGCAAAGGCCAACGGCATCGATCCCTACCGCTATCTCACCTGGCTGTTCCGGCGTCTGCCGTTGGCGACGACCGTCGACGACTACGACGCGCTGCTTCCCTGGAAGATGCCGGCTGATCTCCGCTGACCCGCGCTACTACCACACCTCACGTGTTCTGCCACCTCGCTCCGAGGGGCGCCGTTCGTGGACCGCATACTATTAATCACCGGTGTTACTCCGGCCTTGCGGCGTATCCCTTCACAAGTGTCTTGCGCTGCTTACCCAGATCCCGGCATCGATCTGAAAATATTCCTGGAACAGTATCGATTGATTGCCGTGTGTTCCCACACAGCATGCCGACGGCCGGTCGCTAGCGTAGTGCGGGAGCAATCGTCAGTTCATGCAGGAACGTCTCGGCAACGGTCGCCCAGACCGCATCCTGACGAAGCAAGCCGCCTTGGCGTCGGACAATCGCAATTAGCACTGGTCTGAACAGTATCGCGCTGCCACGAAAGACGCCAACGATTCTCGACAACACCGAACCGAAGCTTCTCCGGTTCCAGCATTAACTATCTCAATGTGCAGGTCTCGTATTCGTGCGAAACCATCGCACCGGGCTTCAAGTCGTTAGCATAGACAATGCACATGAGTTCGTCCAAGCCGTGAGCCGTCGTCTCCGAGCGTTCAAGGATGCGGCCACGATCGTAGACAAGCGGGCCCATCACATTTCGATGATAACGGATGCGTTCCTTGTTGGCGAACACACAGATCGGGATGGGATGCTGCAGCTCGATGTTGCTCTGACCACAAGTCCAGCCGATGCGTGGACGTGGGACTTAATTGTCGACAAGTCGCCGTAACTTGTCGGCGCGATTTGGCTGCATCAGTTTTCGCATCGCCTTGCTTTCGATGTACCTGATCCGTTCGCGCGTCAGGTCGAATTGTTTGCCAAGTTCCTCGAGCGTGTAGCCGCACGCTACATCAATCCCGAACCGCATTCGCAGTACTTTCGCTTCACGCGGCGACAATGAATCCAGCGCTTCGTCGGTTGCGGCTCGCAGGTTCGAGCGCGCGGCCGCATCCGCAGGGGATCCAGCCATTGGATCTTCGATCATATCGCCAAGCGTGGCGTCGGCATCTTCGCCCACTGGCGTCTCGAGCGATAGCGGTTGCCTCATGACCTTCATGTATGTCACGAACGAATCTTGTCTTCTGATAATTCCATGCGCTGAGCCTGCGTATTCCACGCAAATCGAGCAGCCGTACCGCGGCAAAGCGAGCAGACATTCCACGCGAAGCCGAGCGGGGATTCCACAGCAAAGCGAGCGCTGCGGACGTGGCGACGCGGGGTGAGTTCTTTTACTCCTTCTCGTCTTCGATGGTCAAACCATTTCGGCGCTTGCGCATCGACTCGCCCGATAGTGTGAGCCGATGCGCGTTGTGAACCAGCCGGTCGAGGATCGCGTCTGCAAGCGTTGGATCTCCGATGGCGGCATGCCAGCTGTCGACTGGAATCTGGCTGGTTACGATTGTCGAACGCCGGCCGTGCCGGTCGTCGAGCACCTCGAGCAGATCACGCCGCGCCGAATCCGACAGCGGCGCCATGGCGAGGTCGTCCATGACGAGGATGTCGGTTTTCGCCCATTGCGCGAGCAGCTTCGCGTAACCGCCGCTACCGTGCGCGATGGCCATCTCCTCATTGAACTTCGGCATGCGTAGATAGCGGGCCGAGAAGCCCTGACGGCATGCCTGGTTGACCAGCGCGCATGCGAGCCAGCTTTTGCCAAGGCCGGTCGGCGCGACCAGAATCACGTTCTGGTGCGCCCGGATCCATTCGCCAGTGAGCAGTCGGGCGAGTAGAGCGCGGTCGAGTCCGCGGGGCTCGCGGTAGTTGATGTCTTCAGGTACCGCGTCAGGGAAGCGCAGCTTCGCGCGGCGCAGCCGCGCCGTGAGAAGGCGTGACTCGCGTTCGCTTGCTTCGCGTTCGACGAGCAGCCCGAGGCGCTCCTCGAAGCCGAGCTGATCGATGCTGTTCTGGGATTGCTGGTCGGCCAGCGCCGCGGCCATGCCGAACAGGCGCAGCTCGTGCAGCCGCTCAACGGTCGGGTGATGCAGCATGTCGATGATCTCCTTTCAGTGGTAGTAGGACGGCCCGCGCACGTTGGCGTGCACGAGCGGCAGTTCGGTCTGGGCGACGGGCGCATCGGCCTTGCTCTCCAGGCCATTCTTCAACGTTGAGGCGATGAACCGGTAGCTCGGCGCTTTCAGATCAATGGCGCGCTGGCAGGCGGCTTCCAGCCGCGCACGGCCGTAGTCTTTGCCCATGCGCAGCACCCCCAGGCAGGCGCGGTAAGCCTGCTGCGGATGCTGGCGACCGCCGAGCAGATGTTCGATAACCGCAGCGGTATGCGGACCGATGTCGGTGGCCCAGTTGATCAGCCGTTGCGGATTCCACTCCGTGGTGGCGGCCCGATGATTCGGCGGCATGTGCGCAGCGATCGTGGTGTGATGGCCGCGGCGCTCGCTCTTCGCATGCGCGGCAATTCGCTGACCGCGCAGGAAGATCTCGACCGTTGTCTTCGTATGGCGCACGTCGACCTGCTCCCGGGCGTGGCAGTACGAGACCGAGTAATAGTGTTCGTCGAGCTCGACGTGGTAATCGATGCCGACGCGGGCAACCTTCCACTGCGCGTACTGGTAAGGCCGTCCCGGCAGCGGGCGAAGTGCCGGGCGATCAAGTTGCTCGAAAGCGCTGCGGCGGCAGCCGGGCAGCTTCTTGAACGGCCTGTTGTTCAGTTCGACGAGCAGCGCGGCGATTGCCCGATTGGCTTCGTCGAGGCTGAACAGCCGCTGGTTGCGCAGCCGGGCCAGAATCCAGCGCTGTGCCAGGAGTACCGACTGCTCGACCTTCGCCTTGTCGCGGGGCCGACGTTTGCGTGCCGGGATGATCGCCATCGAGTAATGGGCAGCCATCTCGCCGTAGGTCCGGTTCAGAACCGGATCGTAGAAATCGGCCTTGTGTACGCCGGACTTCAGGTTGTCGGGCACCAGGATCTCGACACAACCGCCGATGAAGTTCAACGCGCGCACATGCGAGCCGATCCAGTCCTCAAGCTGCTGGGTCCAGGTGACCTCGGCATAGGTGTAGTTCGATGCGCCGAGCGTCGCGACGAACAGCTCCGCCTCGCGGATCTCGCCCGTGTGCGGATCAACGATACCGAGCCTGTTACCCGAGTAGTCGATGAACAGCTTCTCGCCGGGCGTGTGCGTCTGGCGCAGCGTAACCGGCAAAGCCGCTGCCCAGCGCTCGTAGTGCTTGCAGAACCAGCTGTAGCCGTAACCCTCGGGCTCCTGGGCCTTGTACTCGTTCCAGAGCAGGTCGAGCGTTACGCCTCGCCTGCCAAGCTCGCGATGCACGAGCGGCCAGTTGGGCAGCGGGCGTGTCCGGCTCAACGACGGCGGCGGCGGAAACAGCAGCGCCTCAAGCGCCGCGTCATCCAGCGACATCGCCTTCCCGAAGTCCAGTTGCGCACGCCGCGCACGGTCCAGGTAGTCCCAGACCGTCGCGCTCGAAGCGCCGATCGTCGTCGCGATCTCGCGCTGGCTGCGTTCACACACGAAGCGCAGGCGCAGCACTTCCCTGATTTGACGCATGGATAACCTTTTATTCGACATTCGGCGGCCCGACAAAATCGTCGAGCGTGCCATGGTTATCCGCGTCGCCGTCTCCCCAGCTTACTGCTCGGTTACGCGTGGAATTCGCGCTCGGGCAGCCGTGGAATCCTTGCTCGGTTTGCCGTGGAATCGGCGCTCGCTTTGCTGTGGAATCCGTGCTCGGTTTGCCGTGGAATCAGCGTTCGGTTTGGCGTGGAATACGCACTGAGCCAACGCAGCAAAATTAGCCTTGTGCCAAGTCTCGTGCAAAATTTCCCGCGAAATCCGGTTTAACTTGTTGATTGACTCGATCATATGCAAGGGGACTCGGATTGCGCGCGCCTGATCCGCAAGACAACGCGTGACTGCCTGCCTGACCCACCATGTTGCGTAAGTTGAAAACTTCCAGCCGCGTCGATATTGAAATTTGTCGACGGCTTTCATCAGGCCGATGTTTCCTTCCTGGATCAGATCCAGAAGGGGCACGCCTCGGTTCGCGTACTTTTTCGCGATAGAGACCACGAGACGCAGATTCGCCTCGATCATCTTGCGCTTCGTCTGACGCATCTTCGACTCGGCTGCCATCATCTGCCGGTTGATCTTCTTCAAGTGTTGCAAGGGCAGGTCGGCCTTGGCCTCAATATCGATAAGCTTCTGCTGTTCAGTCTGGATCTCCGGTAGACTGCGTGAAAGTGCCGCACCGTACTCGCGGGACGTCGCCGAGTTTTCAGTCCACGCGAAATCAGTTTCGTATCCCAAAAACGACTCGACGAATCGCGCGCGGCATGCCGCACCGGTCAACGGCAATCTGAAGAATACGTCGCTCGACCACACGTACCTGTGCGACTTGCTGTTGCACATCAGCGCATAGCGCATCGATAGTCCGTGCCGTGAAGCGAACAGCCGCAAGCTCCCGCTGGATCGCTTCAAAAAGGCGCTCGCGGGCGACCTGTCCATTTTCTTGCGCGGCGTCGGCTTCTGAAATCTGTTCGTACAGGGCACGAACTCGCGCAAAGATAGCGAGGCCGTCTCTCGTGAGCTGTTTCATTCGCGGTTCGCTCCCCTTCACCATGTCCCGGTCTTCGACGACCCTGCCCTCACCGCTGTCGCTCCACGCGTCGTCGCCCTTAGCGCTGTCCTGTTCAATGTCCGGGGTTTTAGCCGGCTCTGGCAACGACCGAAGGACCGCTTCGGAGTCTTCATTAAGCCCGTCGACCAGTTAATCGATGCGCACTTCACCAGATTGAATCTGCTTCACCATTCGAAGGATCGTGAAGACAGTCAGCGGGCAGCGTGCGATCGCCAAGCCCATTTCGTGGAGCCCCTCTTCGATGCGTTTCGCAATCTCAGTTTCGCCCGCGCGAGTCAATAATTCGGTCGCACCCATTTCACGCATATACATCCGAACGGGATCCGTTGTGCACCCGAATTCAGAATCGACGGTTGAAAGCGCGCCGCCTTCGGCCTCCAGGTCTGCCTTGTCGTCCGACGTGGCTGCCGGCGCCGCCTCGTCCAGGAACGGCTTCTCCGTGTCAGGCGCCTGCGCGTAGACTGCAATGCCCATGTCGTTGAACGTGCTGGCAATGATTTCAATGGCCGCGGTATGCACAAAATTGTCGGGGAGATGATCGTTGATTTCCGCATGAGTCAGGTAGCCGCGCTGGTTGCCGAGTCGGATGAGAGCGCGCATCCAGCGCTCCCGCTGCTCTTCGTCCTGCGATGTCCCGTCGATCGACTACAGGGGTGTTACGGGTTCGACCTTCGACGCGCGCGGGACCGACGTGTTCAGGGCGGACGAAACTGTGCTTGGACGTGAATAGGTCCAATCGACCTTTGACATAGATTCTCCTGGACGGTTGCCCGGCAATCGCGACCAGCGACTGTCCGCACTCGGCCGACGAGCCGCGCACGTCTTGTGGTTACAGACGGACACGGGCTGTGGAATCGCAACGGGCAATGAATGCGCGGCTCCTAAATACGGGCGGACGCGAGGGAACCGCAAGATTTCCTAGTGTATCGGCCGCCCTCAGTACCTCCTCCCGCTTGGGCTCTGGATTGACCCTCCTTAGCAAAGCCGATATTCTCCCTCTTTTTGACAGAAATCCGGCATCCGCCGGGTTTCGGTGAATGGCTGGGCGTTTATGGCGCCTTGGGCGCGCGCATCGGCGCATTGGCGCAATCTCGAACGCGCCTGTGGGCATGGATTTCACATCCGCCCCCGGGCGGCGGTCCTTACCGGGCGCGGCACGAACTCGCACCCACGCCACAAAATGCACATCGGCGCCGGCGTACTCCAAAGCTGAATGAGAGAAGCTGACAGTGCGGAAGCACCTTGGTGCCGAAATCTGCCTATGCCGGCTCTTGACCATATGCGGGCGTGAAAGGAGTAAATGAAATGAAGCCGCGGCTGATCCTGACAATATTGATCGCATATCTGCTGTGCGCTTGTGTTGGAGGGCACGGGTCGTCTTCTGCGCCAGCCCCCTCAGTAGTGACAGGCTTGCGGTCCAATTTCAATCAGACCGCAATTACCGCGCGTCTGCCGACGGACACCGGCGGTTTCGCAACGGCGACCGGATCGGACGATCCAGCCGTCACGGTCGACAGCCTCGCTGATCTGCTGGCAGCGTTCAGCGCGCGACAGCACCACATCCTAGTCAAGGGCGAAATCTACGGCGGACCGCGACTGACGACCATCACCTTCGCCAGCACGGACTGGAACAACACGACGATCGAAGGCGCCAGCGGTGGCAATGCGGTGCTGAAAAACGTCCAGCTTAAATTCGACGGCGAAATGCTGCCGGCAGACCAGAACATCCAGAATGTCGTGATCAGAAACATCACTTTTCATGGCGTCATCGGAGATCTACAGGCCCTACCCGCCCAAGTCTACGGCACATCCAACAACGCCGGCATCAACTATGAAGGCGTGTCGCTGCGACGGGTCACCAATGCATGGGTCGATCATTGTTCCTTCTACGACACGAGCGACAATCTGATGAGTGTGACGCTGTCATCGGATAATGTGACGGTCTCGTATAGCCGGTTTTATTTCACCAATGAATGGCGGGCGATGCGCCCCGATCCCCTGTGGGACTGGACGGGCAAGAACCAAGATCTGGCCAATGAACGCCTGGCGATGGTAGTGGGCGCATCTCGGCAGGATTCGTATGCATATGGTGGGCACAGGCTACATGTCACCTTGCACCATAACCAGTTCGGCCCCAACCTAAAGGGGCGTCCGCTGCTGCGGGGCTGGGTCCACGCCTACGACAATTATTTCGATAACGACGCCGCACCGACTGGCCTCACGGCCGTCGGGTCAGACGAGACCCAGTACAACGCCCTGCAGATCGGAAGCGGCAGCGTCGTCTATGTTGAAAGCAACTATTTTCTTAAAACTAACCAGAGCATTCAGGTCGGTCTGGATTTGCCGGACGATGTCTACTCTTTTCATGAAAACGCAAACCAATACGTTCAGTCCACCGGCAGATCGGCAAAGGGAGAGGCTTTTTCAATCGCGCCCGTCGGTTACGCCTATCGAGTTGGGACGGCCTCGTCCGTTCTCAACGCCGCGTCGGCCTACGGTCCTCGCTAGTGCCAGCGATCAATCAGGACGACTTCCCGCTGGCTGTCGGATTCGTCTCGCTGGCATTGACGTCAGTGCCTCGGGGCGGCCCTTTCACGATCCAACGACGCATCGCAGGCGCTGCAATACCGCAGATCGGTAATCGCCCGCCGCGCAGCACGCATCGGTGATGCGCATTAGTATGTGCTACCGGGAGCGAGTTTCACATGCTGCGCGACGGCGCCTTCTATCAAGCTGGAGTTGCCCCTGTAACTGAGGACACGCGGACACGGTTAGATTGATGACTCCGCTGCACGCCTGAACTCGCGAGGAGAGCGATATTTCAGTGCTTTGTGCGGGTGGCGCTCATTGTAGTGTTCAAACGCAACGGCCAGACGCGAGAGGGCCGTTGGCGCGTCAGGCTTATCCATATAGGCGACGTAATTGTGCTTCATGGTCTTCACGAACGACTCAGCCATACCATTGCTGAATGGCGTTTCGGTTGATGGTCTGTGTGCGCGCAAAACGCCCGCCGAAGCAGCCAAGGCGGTTGTGGTCGCACAGCAGACCGCATATCGTGGTAATAATCTGCCCTGAATGCGCTGGCTATACTTTCTTCGGATTACATCCCTTGGGCAGTCCAGCGATTTCAACACCACCTTCCTGATGCGGCTCCGGCGGCAGTGAGTGGCAACAATCCGGCGTATAGGATCGACTTCACGCAATGCTGCTGGCGAGGTTGCGAGCGGTGGACAAGATAGACTTCTCGCGCGTGGTCGTGGATTCCTCCTCGATTCGTGCGATCGGGGCGGGCGAAAAACTGGTCCGAACCCACCGATCGTGCACGACCAGGCACCACCTCGCCTCCAACGGCACGTGCATCGTGGCGATCCTAACGGGTGCCAATCGTAGCCACGTCACCCGACTAGTCCCGCTGATTGAGGCCACATCGTGCCGATCGGCGGCAGGCGCAGGCGGCCTTTGAGCCGTCCCTCGCCGCGCCAACGCCGAACGGGCTTACGACCACGACAAATACGACGCGCTCTTCGCGCGCACTATTCCCACTTGCATCGCGCGGCGTGGTCATCCGCATCGCAGTGAACCTAGGAAAGTCCGTCGGGTTGCCGAGCGTACGCATGCCCAGCCGCATCATTTCCGTCGTCTGCTATGCGCTTCGAACGTCGCGCTTCTATTCACGAAGCGTTCCTCAAACTCGGGTGTTGCTCGATCTGCTGGAACACTCTTTAGCGCGTTCAGCAGTCCTTATACAACCTTCTCTTAGAAATAAGCACGGAACTCGTGAATACGTGGCCACGCAGAAAGTCGATGCTGGATCGGTTCAGTCGAGTCAAGCGCGCGAATAGCATCGTTCGAATCGAATTCTACATCATGCATGATGTAGAAGACGCACAACCCGCCGAGGAGACTTCCGCCTACCAAGAGCCAGTAAGAAGTACCTGTGCTACGCGGTCGACAGGGGGTAAAACAGTCGATCTCCTGCTGCGTGTGCCCGTCGCGACAAGACCGCCGCGCCATGTTACTTCGAGAAGGCGAGCGGACAGAATGATGAACTTGGAAGAATCCTAGAGCACAAGAGCGGCACCATCCGGTTGCGCTCGAAACGCTCGATGCCGGCCCGCGCATGACAGAACAAGCGGCCGAACAAATTCATCGAACAGTCGTGGTATCTGACCAGCTCCGGCAAGTGCGCAAAGTGCTCTGTCCCATACAATTCCGAAACTGCTCCAACGGCAGTCCGGAAACGTTTGTATTGCGTAAACGTCGCTCTAAGGGCGCATTGGCACTCAGCACTAGACGTCCGCTGATTTGTAATATCCAGAACGCGTCCGGATCGAACCTACCCCGCAACACCGCTGCGGAAGTGATCTTGCTTAGATCCTATCTAGCAGGAAGGCCGGCGGGCTGATCCGTAAAATCGGCTTGTCAACGCTTGCTCAAAGGAGAGCATCGTGCCCGCACAACAGGTCTCCAGGCCATGCGCAGAGGAAGCCGTACTGGCGGTGTCGCTCGAGCTTGCAACGGCGAAGTGGAAAGTCGCGCTGCATGATGGCCGCCGCGATCAGCCATCCGTGCATACGGTCACGCAGCCGCAGGCGGCATGCCGTCTGCAGGCGGTGCTGTCCCTGATCGAGCACCGGCAGAAATGGGCGTTGCCAGCCGAACTACGGATCGTCGTAAGCTACGAGGCCGGCCAGGATGCGTTCTGGATCTATCGTGCCTTGCAGGCTCGCGGGATTGAATGTTATGTCGTCGATCCCGCGAGCATCCCCGTTGAACGGCAGAAGCGGCGCGCCAAGACGGACCGGCTGGATGCAATCAGGCTGGTCATCAACCTGCGTGCGTGGCTGCACGGTGAACGCGACCGCATGCGCGCGATCCGTGTGCCGTCGCTGCAGGATGAGGCGTCGCGCCACCTGATGCGCGATCGTGGACAACTACAGAAGGAAGTCCTGCAACACCGGGATCGCATGCGCAAACTGCTGGTCACGCTCGGTTGCTGGGGCGAAGTCGACAGCCGGAAGTTCGCCGCACATCTGGCACGCGGTGACGTACGGTGCCACGACGGTACGCCACTGCCACTGGAGTTGCAGCAACGGCTACTGCGCGAATGCGAGCGACTGGCGCTCGTCGAGCAGCAACTGGCGGCACTGGAGAAGGCGCGGCTCGCGAGTCTGCCCGAGTCCGCGCGCGTGCGAATCGATCGCCTCACACGCCTGAGTGGCATTGGGGCGGTTGGCGGCTCGCGACTGGTACTGGAACTGTTCTGGAGACAGTTCAGCAACCGCCGGCAGGTCGGCGCGTGCGTCGGACTCGCCCCTCAGCCTTATGACAGTGGTGAGAGCCAGGTCGACCAGGGCATCAGCAAGCAGGGTAACAGGCGAGTGCGCGCACTTCTGATCGAAATGGCATGGTCCTGGATCCGTTACCAGCCAGAGAGCGTCCTGACACATTGGTTCTCGCAGCACACAGCAGGCACTGGTCCCAATCGCCGCGCGCGACGGATTGCAATCGTCGCGGTCGCACGACGTCTCGCAATCGCACTATGGCGGCACTTAAAGGATGGAGTGATTCCAGAAGGAGCATGGTTAAAGCACGCACAATGCACTGCAGCTCAGTAGAACGATGATTGGGGTGATGCGGAAAGAAGCGAAAACAGTCTGAAGTGAACATGCCCGTGAAAGTGCCGGGTTGCTCCACGCAACCGATTCGTTAGATGGGGCATGTTCCCGATGTTGAATACGGCGTAACGCGCATGCAGGATGAGGCTGGTATCACGCCAGCGGATAGAAGGTGGTGAGACGTAAAGTCTCACGAGCGCAAGAACCGGCTTCAGACCATCGCGGCTGACTGGCAACACACACTACTCATTCTGCGATGCAGCGGAAGGACCTACACATCACTCGAGAGGTTAGCTTGGGAACGGCTTGACAAACTACTGCTCATAGAAGGCACTGTCGGCCTTAAAGCGATGGTGCGAGTTGTAGCCATAGTCGTAGATGCCTGTAAATGATCTAACGTGCCAAGCGCGCTTTTTGATCAGCGTGACCTGAGCATCGGCGGATCGTTTGGTAAGCCGGGACCCGACTTACCGCAGCCAGTATCACACAACAGCATTATTCTCCGAGATAAGCGGCCCGAACCTTCGGATCGTCGAGCATCTGTTTCGCATCGCCCGACATCGTGATCAGACCGGAGTCCATCACGTAGCCGCGATTGGCCGCCTGCAGCGCGAGACGCGCGTTCTGCTCGACGAGCAGCACCGTCATACCTTCGGCGGAAATCGAGCGCACCACTTCGAAGATCTTCTCGACCATGATCGGCGACAGGCCCATCGACGGTTCGTCGAGCAACAGCAGTTTCGGGCGCGAAATGATTGCGCGCGCCATCGCGAGCATCTGCTGCTCGCCGCCCGACAGCGTGCCCGCGTATTGCGAGGCGCGCTCCTTCAGACGCGGAAAGAAGCCGAACATGCGCTCGACGTCCGACTTGATACCGTCGACATCGTTGCGCAGATAGGCACCCATCTGCATGTTCTCGACGATCGACATGCGCGCGAAGATGCCGCGCCCTTCTGGCACCATCGCGAGACCGCGCTTGAGCAACTCGTGCGCGGGCAGGCCTTTGATCGACTGGCCCATGTACTCGATGTCGCCGGCCGCGTACGCCTTCAGGCCCGTGATCGCCTTCATCGTCGTGGTCTTGCCCGCGCCGTTCGCGCCGATCAGCGTGACGAGTTCGCCCTGCCCGACCTCGAGGTCGACACCCTTGACCGCCTGGATGCCACCGTAGTTGACCTGCAGGCCCTTGATTTTCAACATTGCTTGCGTCGTGGACATCAGTGGACCCCCGCACCCAGATAAGCTTCGATCACCTTCGCATCCTTCTGCACGTCCTGCGGCAGACCCTGCGCAATCACCTTGCCGTAGTCGAGCACCGTCATCTGGTTGCACAGGCCCATCACGAGCTTCACGTCGTGTTCGATCAGCAGAATCGTCTTGCCGTCCGCGCGGATCTTGTCGAGCAGCCTGGTCAGCTCGACCTTCTCGGTGGCGTTCATGCCGGCCGCCGGTTCGTCGAGCGCGAGCAGCTTCGGATCGGTCGCCAGCGCACGGGCGATTTCGAGGCGCCGCTGGTGGCCATACGACAGGTTGCGCGAAGTGTAGTCCGCGTATTGCGTGATGCCGACGTAGTCGAGCAGTTCGAGCGCGCGCTCCTTGATTTCGCGCTCTTCCTTGCGTTCGGCCGGCGTCTGGAACACCGCGCCGAGCAGACCGTGCTTGGTGCGCACATGACGGCCGACCATCACGTTTTCGAGCGCGGTCATGCCGCCGAACAGGCGAATGTTCTGGAACGTGCGCGCGATGCCCGCCTTCGCGACCTGATAGACCGCGGTCGGCGTGTAGTTCTCGCCGTCGAGCTTGAACTCGCCCGAATCCGGCGTGTACAGACCCGTGATCACGTTGAAGAAGGTCGTCTTACCGGCGCCGTTCGGGCCGATCAGACCGTAGATTTCGCCCGCGCGGATCTGCAGGCCGACCTCGGAAAGCGCCTGCAAACCGCCGAAGCGCTTGTTGACGCCCTTCACCGACAGACGGATCGCCGCGTTGTTGCTTACGTTATCGCTCATGTCTTTTTCTCCACCGGACCTTATGCGCGCACCGGCTTCTTGCCGCTACGCTTTGCCAGCTTCGCAATCTTGTCTTCGTGCTTCGGCGCGGGCCACAGGCCTTCCGAGCGATACAGCATGATCACGACCATCGCGAGACCGTACAGCAGCTGACGGATCACTTCGGTATCGACGATTTCATGGCCGAAGATCATGTTCTGCAGCGGACCCATCGTCGAGCGCAGGAACTCGGGGAACACCGCGAGCAGCACCGCGCCGAGGATCACGCCAGGAATGTGGCCCATGCCGCCGAGCACCACACAGGCGAGCACCACGACCGATTCCCAGAACGTGAACGATTCCGGCGACACGAAGCCCTGGAACGCACCGAACATCGCGCCCGACAAGCCGCCGAACGACGCGCCCATCGCGAACGCGAGCAGCTTCACGTTGCGGGTGTTGATGCCCATCGCCTTGGCGGCAATTTCATCTTCGCGGATCGCGGCCCATGCGCGGCCGATTCGCGAATGCTGCAGACGCGTACACGTCCAGATCACGAACAGCGCGCACAGCACGAACAGGTAGTAGTACAGGTACACCGCCGGGAACTGCATGCCGAACAGCGAGTGCGACTGCGCGAAGCTGAAGCCGCCGATCTGCACCGGAGCGATCCCGGTGATCCCCTTCGGACCGTTGGTGATATTCACCGGACGGTCGAGGTTGTTCATGAAGATCCGCACGATTTCCCCGAAGCCGAGGGTCACGATGGCCAGATAGTCGCCACGCAGTCGCAGCGTCGGCGCGCCGAGCAGAATCCCGAACATCGCGGCCAGCGCCATCGCGATCGGCACGATGATCCAGATCGGCACGTTCAGACCGTGCGGCGCGAGCGCCGCGATCCACTCGAATTGCGTCGACAGGTGCGGCGAGCTGAGCAGCGCGGCCGTGTAGGCACCGATCGCGTAGAACGCGATGTAGCCCAGGTCCAGCAGGCCGGCAAAACCCACCACCACGTTCAGGCCCAGTGCGAGCATCACGTACAGCATCGCGAAGTCGAGCACGCGGACCCAGTAGTTGCCGCCCGCCGCACCGATGATCATCGGCGCCGCGATCACGAAGATCGTCGTCAGGATGCCGATGGTCAGCGTCTTGGTGCGGTTCTTTTCGGGAATGAGCGTCGTGGACGGCTCGATCGGTTGAATTGAGGTCATGATTGTTGACTCCTTGTGGCCCGGGATCAGGCGCGATCCGCGACACGTTCGCCGAGCAGACCCGACGGACGGAACACGAGCACGACGATCAGCACGATGAACGCGAACACGTCCTGGTAGTTACTACCGAACACGCCGCCCGTGAGGTTGCCGATATAGCCGGCGCCAAGCTGCTCGATCAGGCCGAGCAGCACGCCGCCGACCATCGCGCCGCCGAGATTGCCGATACCGCCGAGCACCGCCGCGGTAAAGGCCTTCAGGCCGGGGATGAAGCCCATGTAGAAGTGCGCGTTGCCGTATTCGGACGCGATCATCACGCCGGCGAGGGCAGCCAGCGCCGAGCCGATCATGAAGGTCGCCGAAATCACGAAGTTCGGGCTCACACCCATCAGGCTCGCGACGTTCGGATTCTCGGCGATCGCGCGCATCGCGCGGCCGAGCCTGGTCTTGTGCACGAGCAGCAGCAGGCCGCCCATCACGACGAACGCCACCACGATGATCACGATTTCGGTCATCGAGATCACGGCGCCGGGCGTCGTGTCGGTGGCCTTGATCACGTTGATCGGGTCGGTGGGCAACAGCTGCGGGAACGGCAGCGGATTGCGCGACCAGATCATCATCGCGAGCGTCTGCAGCAGAATCGACACACCGATCGCGGTGGTCAGCGGCGCGAGACGCGGTGCGCGGCGCAACGGCCGGTAGGCCACGCGCTCGATCGTGTAGCCAACCACCGCGCAGACTGCCGCCGCGATGACCAACGCGACGACCAGCGTCAGCACGTTGCCGAGGCCGGGGAAGTGGTTCTGCAGCACACCTATGGCGGAGAGCGCAACCATCGCGCCCACCATCAACACGTCGCCGTGAGCGAAGTTGATGATGCCCAGAATGCCGTAAACCATCGTATAGCCCAGTGCGATGATGGCGTAGACACTGCCAAGAATCAGACCATTCATGATTTGTTGGACCAGAATGTCCATGTCTCTTACTCCAGTTGACCGCCTACGGGTCGATACGAGGTAACGAACAGCGCGACGCTGTCCGTTACCGGTCGAAAAATAATCCAGTACGATGGCGGCTATCGTCGCAAATCGCACAGACCGTCACATGTGCGTCGATCCAGTCGCCGGTCTGATCAAATGCGACTTCTCGATCATTGTCGAGAATTGCATCTGCTTGTGCACCGTCACGAAATCACGCCAGAAATCGCGCGACCGATCGCCGCCGTGTCTCCCTAATAGACGAGTTTTCTGAACGGAGGACGCGCCCGGTTCCCGACCCACTGCGTCATCCTCCGATAGCACTTGGAACGTAACCGAGCAACAAGTTGCAGCTTCTGATACTTTGTTCAAATATTCAACCGCGATTCGAACACCGCTTTCGTCGTTCCTTCCAAAGGTCAACTGCCCGCCTGTCAGCGGCTCAGCACCTCTCTCCGTTGCGACTTTAGGCTGTCCAGCCACGCGGACAGCGGACGGCAGTGCCGCGACCGAAGCGGACGACTGATTGATGCCATTCATGGATGCCCCTCTCTTTGCATCGCTCAACTGATAACGGGCTGCCATCCGTTTTGCCCCCTATGCACGTAAGCTTCCGCCGAATCCACATATTCCAAAAGTCCACGCGCCCCTTTTCCGCCCAGAGTCGACGCGACATTTAACAGCCTTCAACGTTTTCTCGACCAAGCGTTACTGACGGAGCAATACATTTTCTCGGAGCCGCACGGATCACGTCAGCAGTCGCATGGCATCCCGCTAAGGCTAGCGTCAAAAGCGATCACACAGAACCAGAAATTTCTCTTGCGTGGCCCCGGAATAGCACTATTCAACTGGGACTCTTGAATTGCGAGCACCGCATACTTACCCTCTTCGACTCATGTGCATGATCTCTATGTGCCCGACAGAATGACGCATCAGATCCAAAAATTCCTGAAGCGAACATCAGCTTGATGATGCGTTTGATGGCGCAGCGATCTCACGTGACGCTATGTTGTTCAGGTACCTCTCTTGGACAATTGTTGAGCGGTGTCGCCTACCCGTCGTTGCGCGCGTCAAGAGGCAATCAGATCGCCACCCTTTTTGTCAATGGCCGCCTTTTTGTGGATCGCCAATGCTGATCAATCGCCATCCCGAAATAACGATGTGCATTAGCAATTGCAGGAGGGGTGCAGCAGCGCATCGACCGTCTACGCCTCGTCACGCCAACCGCCGGCTAGTCTACAAAACCGCGCTTTCGAATAGCGCCAACAGCCTGATGGCCTAATGATCAGCTTCGGGGCTCGGACCGGCAAGCACCCTTTCGACGCTACGTTGCCTCCTTTTCCACCCCTTGCGGCAGTGCCTTTCCTGTCAATCTACCCGACGCGCCGAACTGTCAGCCTCCTTCAGAAGGATCAAGGTACCCCGGCACAATACTGCGGTGGACCGAGGCTGGGCCTTATTTTATTTTGCGCGATTAGGAATTTGAAATAAATTCGGCTTATATCCAAGCAGCTCACTTTTTCCTAGCCATATAAATTCTACTTATGCTGACCTAAGCAAGTTGCGCTTGTATCAGGGATGAACTGCCGTTAGGATTGCCCGATCACACCTTCCACGATCCGAGTGGACGCCGGTTCGGAGGTCATTTTTAGGGCTACGAAGCTCGTCCAGTGATGAAGTTCGATCCGATCGATAAGCCACCAGAATGAAGTGATCAAGCAGTTGAAGTGGTTGGTAGTTGGTGCCGTCGAGGAGCATGGTGAACGTGCATTGGCATCGGCATCCGACTAGAGAATGAAAGGGACTTCCCCGTCCCGAGGCTGCGGCGGAAGCCGCGAGTCGGCATCAATGTGCCAGGATGAAGTTGCGAACGTTCATCGACACCAGCGAGAGGGGAAGTCCATGCCTATTGTCACTATCGGAATCGATCTTGCCAAGAATGTATTCGCCGTTCACGGTGTGGACGAGACTGGTAAAGCGACGTTAATCAAGCCACGTGTGCCGCGCGATCAACTGGCGACCTTGATCGCGCAGTTGCCAGCGTGCCTCATCGGGATGGAAGCGTGCTCCGGCGCACATCACTGGGCGCGCTTGTTCCAGCAGCACGGCCATACGGTCAAGCTCATGGCGCCCAATCTTGTGGCGCCATATCGCATGTCGGGCAAGCGCGGCAAGAATGACGCGGCGGATGCTGCTGCAATCTGCGAAGCGGTGACGCGTCCGACCATGCGTTTCGTGCCGCTGAAGGACGAACATCAGCAGGCGACACTTTGCCTGCATCGGACACGGCAAGGTTTCGTTGAAGAGCGGACCGCGACCTACAACCGGTTGCGAGGCCTGCTCTCGGAATTCGGCGTGGTGCTGCCACAGAGCCCGGAGAAATTGCGCAGGTACATTACGGAACATCTGGACACATTGCCGGGCTGGGCGAAGCGCAGTATCAGCGATCTGCTTGAGCATGCCGGCCATATCGAGGATCGCCTGCTCGAATACGACCGTGCGATCGCCGAGATCGCGCGTGAGGATGCGCGCAGCAAGAGGCTGATGCAGTTGCGCGGCATCGGCCCAACCACGGCCGGTGCGTTGCTCGCCAGTATCGGTGCCGGGCACGACTTCAGAAACGGCCGGCAGGTGGCAGCCTGGATCGGACTCACGCCCGGTCAATACAGCAGTGGCGGCAAGGCCCGGCTGGGCAGCATCACGAAGGCAGGCGACGCCTATCTGCGGGGCCTGCTGGTCAACGGCGCACGCGCCGTAATTGCCAGTCTCGGCGAGAAACAGGATCGCTTCAGCCAGTGGGTCCGAACCCTGGTCGAGCGCCGGGGCTACTGGCGGGCGGCTGTCGCAATCGCAGCAAAGAACGCGAGATTGGCGTGGGCCATGCTGAAATATGGCGATGACTTCAAGCTCGAACCAGTGGCAGCCTGAGTTCGATTCGAGCCTGTCTATCAACCAGCAACTGGACGCGAGCACGGACATCATGAGCACATAGAAACGATCACTTTGCACTGCCATCGGTGATGTGAAGCGGGTTGGACCCGCGCGGGGCGTACCTGGCTAACACGGCGGGGATATCTATTCCCGGCTAGAGAATGAGGCCCCTGCGCGCGTCTTTCATCAGGGTCCGGGCCATGAGCCCAACATGACCGGTTGTAGAACTGCAGTCCTTCACCTTCTCACACGCACCGGCGCGGCATTGCAGTACGTATCAACAGCGAACCTCGATTGAGCTTGTGCTCAACGGGGAGCCCTTGTAGGGTGTTAGCAACTTTGGATAATCGGCGCAGCATGAACGAGCATCAACATTGCGAAGACGACGAAATGAAGCCCTGCAAGCGTCTGCGGAAGTCGCTCGTAATCTCGTGCAAGCCGCCGGAAGCGATTCAACCAGCCAAAGCTGCGCTCGACCACCCAGCGACGCGGCAGGAGGACAAAGCCTTTTTTCGCCTCCGGCAGCTTGATGACCTGCAGTTCAATGCCTTCATCACGCGCGGCCTGCGCCGCATCCTCACCTGTATAGCCTTGGTCAGCGAACGCCACCTTCACTGTCTGACCTGTTACCTGCTGAACCTGGCGGGCGAGCTCGGCAACCTGCGCTCGCTCCTGCTCGTTGGCCGGCGTAATGTGCACAGCCAACAGATTGCCCAGCGTATCGACCGCCATGTGTACCTTGCTGCCACGCTTGCGCTTATAGCCATCGTAGCCCGCACGCGGGCCGCTTTCGCACGTGGACTGCAACGTGCGTCCATCCAGGATCACCGCGCTGGGTTGCCCCCGGCGCTCTTGGGCAAGACGCAGTACCGAACGCAAATCACTGACCATCGCCTCGAAACAACCCGCGTTCAGCCACCGTTGTGTTTGCTGATAGACCAGTTCCCACGGCGGGAAGTTGGTCGGCAGCATACGCCACGAGGCACCGGCTCGCGCCATCCAGCGCAGCGCGTTGAACATTTCGCGAAGTTCGTATCGGCGTTGCGGTGCGTCCTCGTTCATCAAGGTCAAGTACGGAGCTGCGAAGCTCCATTCTTCATCCGTCACATCAGTCGGGTATGGCTTGCGTGGTGTCATCACACCAGGATACCAGGTCCAACTGAAAGTGCCTTCTATGAGCAGTAGTTTGTCAAGCCGTTCCCAAGCTAACCTCTCGAGTGATGTGTAGGTCCTTCCGCTGCATCGCAGAATGAGTAGTGTGTGTTGCCAGTCAGCCGCGATGGTCTGAAGCCGGTTCTTGCGCTCGTGAGACTTTACGTCTCACCACCTTCTATCCGCTGGCGTGATACCAGCCTCATCCTGCATGCGCGTTACGCCGTATTCAACATCGGGAACATGCCCCATCTAACGAATCGGTTGCGTGGAGCAACCCGGCACTTTCACGGGCATGTTCACTTCAGACTGTTTTCGCTTCTTTCCGCATCACCCCAATCATCGTTCTACTGAGCTGCAGTGCATTGTGCGTGCTTTAACCATGCTCCTTCTGGAATCACTCCATCCTTTAAGTGCCGCCATAGTGCGATTGCGAGACGTCGTGCGACCGCGACGATTGCAATCCGTCGCGCGCGGCGATTGGGACCAGTGCCTGCTGTGTGCTGCGAGAACCAATGTGTCAGGACGCTCTCTGGCTGGTAACGGATCCAGGACCATGCCATTTCGATCAGAAGTGCGCGCACTCGCCTGTTACCCTGCTTGCTGATGCCCTGGTCGACCTGGCTCTCACCACTGTCATAAGGCTGAGGGGCGAGTCCGACGCACGCGCCGACCTGCCGGCGGTTGCTGAACTGTCTCCAGAACAGTTCCAGTACCAGTCGCGAGCCGCCAACCGCCCCAATGCCACTCAGGCGTGTGAGGCGATCGATTCGCACGCGCGCGGACTCGGGCAGACTCGCGAGCCGCGCCTTCTCCAGTGCCGCCAGTTGCTGCTCGACGAGCGCCAGTCGCTCGCATTCGCGCAGTAGCCGTTGCTGCAACTCCAGTGGCAGTGGCGTACCGTCGTGGCACCGTACGTCACCGCGTGCCAGATGTGCGGCGAACTTCCGGCTGTCGACTTCGCCCCAGCAACCGAGCGTGACCAGCAGTTTGCGCATGCGATCCCGGTGTTGCAGGACTTCCTTCTGTAGTTGTCCACGATCGCGCATCAGGTGGCGCGACGCCTCATCCTGCAGCGACGGCACACGGATCGCGCGCATGCGGTCGCGTTCACCGTGCAGCCACGCACGCAGGTTGATGACCAGCCTGATTGCATCCAGCCGGTCCGTCTTGGCGCGCCGCTTCTGCCGTTCAACGGGGATGCTCGCGGGATCGACGACATAACATTCAATCCCGCGAGCCTGCAAGGCACGATAGATCCAGAACGCATCCTGGCCGGCCTCGTAGCTTACGACGATCCGTAGTTCGGCTGGCAACGCCCATTTCTGCCGGTGCTCGATCAGGGACAGCACCGCCTGCAGACGGCATGCCGCCTGCGGCTGCGTGACCGTATGCACGGATGGCTGATCGCGGCGGCCATCATGCAGCGCGACTTTCCACTTCGCCGTTGCAAGCTCGAGCGACACCGCCAGTACGGCTTCCTCTGCGCATGGCCTGGAGACCTGTTGTGCGGGCACGATGCTCTCCTTTGAGCAAGCGTTGACAAGCCGATTTTACGGATCAGCCCGCCGGCCTTCCTGCTACATAGGATCTAACACCCTAAAGAAATGGCCAAGGCTTTCTCCCAATAACTATGGGGGATACGGCGGGATCGGCTACTATCACGTATCCGACATGTACATCGCCCCGTTCAGTCACTTCATCCCGTGCGGCATCCACGAAGCCGTTTACATCCTCGATGGGCTGATCCTGAACGGCACCGACGTCAAGCCCGATACGATCCACTGCGATACGCAGGCACAAAGCGGTCCGGTCTTCGGTCTGTCGTACGTAGTGGGCATCAACCTGATGCCGCGCATGCGCAACATCAAGGATCTCGTGCTGTACAAGGCGGACCGACGGCGCAAATACAAGCACATCGACAGCTTGTGCTGGCAGGCGATTGACTGGGCACTAATCGAACGTCACTATGCCGACATGATGCGCGTTGCAGTGTCAATCCAAGCAGGCAGGATGACGCCGTCGACGATCCTGCGCCGCCTCGGATCGGAGAGCACAAAAAACAAGCTCTACTTCGCATTCCGGGAGCGGGGCGCGTGATCCGGACGCTGTTCCTGAGCAAGGTGATGAAATACAACCACCTTGTCGCGAACATGGTGGTCCTGTACAACGTGCAATGGATGTCGCGCAAGCTGAAGGAGCTGCAGGCGAACAGGCATCCGGTCGACGCCGAAGTACTCAAGGTGCTGTCGCCGTACCGACGGGAACACATCAACCGGTTTGGGGACTATCTGCTGGATCTCCTACGCTCCGTTCCGCCGCTCGATCCGACCATCGATTTTGCGTTCAGATCAGCAGCTTAGGCTTGGATGTGCCGGATTTTTAATGGATCCCGGCCGACCATCTATACGTCATCACAATTCCGTCAGAGACACGATGATCAATGCCTCCCCCGAACCTCTTGACCGAATCAATGCCCCGGTATGATCGATGAACAGGGAGCTTCAACTTCA
Source organism: Paraburkholderia atlantica (assembly GCF_000092885.1). Lineage (NCBI taxonomy): Bacteria > Pseudomonadati > Pseudomonadota > Betaproteobacteria > Burkholderiales > Burkholderiaceae > Paraburkholderia > Paraburkholderia atlantica. The sequence continues at coordinate 291,168 of NC_014120.1, forward strand.
ACGACGAGCAAGGACATACTGGTAATGCTGTCGATTGCGCAAAGGACGCACCATGAACCTGTTTTAGGTCGCTGTTGCCGCACACCGGGCAGGCCAACTGGTCGAGGCAGAAGCAGCCTACCGGCAGCTTCTGCCTCGACCAATACGGCGCACGCTGACGCCATGCATCTGCTGGGAGTCATCGAATTGCAAAGAGGCAGACCGGGCGAAGCCGAGGTGCTGATCCTTGCGGCGCTGACACACCGCAAAGACTCTGGTTTCATGACCGATCTGGGTGTGACATTGGGTTGCCAGGGCAAACTTTCCGCCTCAGAAGCCGCTTTCCGGAAGGCATTGGAGTTGAATCCCGATCTGGCGGAAGCGCACCATCATCTCGGTATTCTCCTTGTCCAGACACAGCGTGCCGCGGAAGCGGAAGCTGCCTTTCGACGCGTCGGTTGACCTCAGGCCTGATTCTGCCGAGGCATGGGAGTAATCTGGGGCAGGTTCCTGGCGAGACCGGGCAACTGGTGGAAGCGGAGGCCGCTTTTCGCCATGCGCTGCTGTTAAAACCCCATCACGCAGAGGGACACAACAATTTCGGAATCCTGCTGGGTAGAACCGGACATTACGCCCATGCGGAAGCTGCTCTTAAAAAGGCGCTCGAACTCAACGCAAAGTATGCTGCCGCCCACAACAATCTGGGTCATTTACTGTCTGGCATCGGTCGGTTTGCCGAAGCGGAACCGGCCTTATTCCGGGCACTGGAACTGAATCCTGACTATGTCGATGCCCGTTTCAATCTGAGCCTGCTGCTCCTTGCGACAGGAAGATATGCCGAAGATTCCAAAGAAGAAAAGCGGCGCATCAAGGGACTCGAGAAGGAGTTGCAGCGCAAGGAGAAGGCGCTGGCCGAAGCGGCAGCGCTGCTGGTTCTCAGAAAAAAAGTCCAGGCGATCTGGGGAGAACAAGAGGACGATTGATCAACGTCTCGGATCGCCTGTTATGTATATCGTTGATCCGCGAGGCGGCGAAGTCGGGTTGCCGCCTGGAGCAGGCATGCGAAGAGCTGGGCCTGAGCGTGCGCACGTTCCAGCGCTGGGTTCGTGATGGCGAGGCGGTGCGAGCCGACGGCCGCAGCACGGCCTCGCGGCCCGAGCCCAGCAACAAGCTGAGCGAAGCCGAACGGCAGCGGATTCTGGAGGTGGCCAATAGCGCCGAGTTCGCCAGTTTGCCGCCCAGTCAGATCGTGCCGAGCCTGGCGGACCGCGGGGTGTATCTCGCGTCGGAGTCGAGCTTTTACCGCGTATTGCGAAGTGCCTTGCAGCAGCACCGCCGAGGTCGGGCACGGCAGCCTCCGTCACGTATGCCCGCCAGCCATTGTGCGACAGCACCGAATCAGCTGTGGTCATGGGACATCACCTGGTTACCGGCGGCGATCAAGGGCAAGTTCTACTACTGGTACATGGTGCTCGATGTGTTTAGCCGCAAGATCGTCGGTCACGAAGTCCAGGAAGCGGAATCTGCAGAACTTGCGTCGTTGCTGATGCGGCGCACGAGTTTGCGCCGAGGGCTTGGCGCGACGTCCGCTGGTGTTGCACTCCGACAATGGCAGTGCGATGAAGGGTGCGACGATGCTAGCCACGCTGGAAAACCTGGGCGTGGTGGCTTCGTTCAGCCGACCGCGTGTGAGCAACGACAACCCTTACGCCGAGGCCCTGTTCCGCACATGCAAGTACAGGCCCGACTATCCGCGTAAAGCGTTCGCGAGCCTTGGCGACGCGCGCGCCTGGACGCAGCAGTTCGTGCGTTGGTACAACTACGAGCACAAGCACAGCGGCTTGAAATTCGTCACGCCGGCGCAGCGTCATAACGGCGTCGCCAACGCAGTGCTGGCACAACGTGAAATCGTCTATGCGCTAGCCAAGGCGAGCAACCCGCGCCGCTGGTCCCGCTCGACCCGCAATTGGGAATTGAAGGACGAGGTCTGGCTCAACCCGGAGCGTGTGCCCCGAGCCGAATTAAAGCAGTGCGCGTGAACCGACGCGACAACTACGTTGACAAACACCGGTGGCAGGGCGAGCCTCTGGCTGGAAAATCCCTCGTGCTCCTGCCGGAACAGGGATTTGGCGATTGCATACAGTTCACGCGCTATATTCCCTTGTTAAAGGGATGCGGTCCGTCTCGAATTAGTGTGGTTTACGACCCGGTCCTCGGCGCCCTGCTGGAGACTGTCGATGGGGTTGACGACGTGATAACGGATTCGGGATCGGTACCGGAGCATGACTACTGGACGTTCCGCTCAGTCTGCCAATGCATTTCGGGACGACCGTTGACACCATACCCGGCTCCCTGCCCTATGTGCATGCGGCGCCAGCGCGGCTGGAATACTGGCGGAATGAACTACCCGCTGAGGGATTAAGAATCGGGTTGGTCTGGAAAGGCAGGGGAACACACGGAAACGATCGCAACCGTTCCCTGCGTGACATATCGGACCTGGCTCCGCTGTGGTCGGTACCGGGGCTGACATTCGTCAGTCTGCAGCATGGGCAAGGCGATGAATCCCGGCAAGCGTCCGCCGGACAGCCTCTCGTCGAACTGGGAGGGAAAATCAAGGATTTTGCCGACACAGCCGCCATCGTCGCCCAGTTGGACCTGACAATCTGTGTTGACACGGCGATCGCGCACGTTGCTGGCGCTCTCGGCAAACCATGCTGGGTACTGCTCCCTGCCTTTCGTTGCGACTGGCGTTGGCTGCAGGACCGAACGGATTCGCCGTGGTACCCAGGAGCCGTCAGCCTGTTCAGGCAAAGCAGGTTCGGCGATTGGCGTGAAACGATTGAAGACGTCGCCACTGCCCTGAGGATCTGGGCGGCGACGGCGCGGTCACGTTGCTGAGCCGGTCGTGTACCATATTGGCATGAAAAGGATGAGTTGGCTTTATCGCGACCAATCCTTTCCGGCGGTCGTCATCAGTTGCGCGGTCCGCTAGCACTTTCGGTTCCGTCCAACTGTTAGACGGTTTGGCACCAAACCGCGCCAGACATGGCTTTGAACTGCCCTATCGGCTCCGGGATCCGATGAACCCGCTGCAACGATGGCTCCAGACAAATCTGCAAACGCCGCGGCTTAAAAACGGTGAATCCTTGCCGATAAAGGATTTTCTGGTTCTTCTTATGGCATCCAAATTATCAGTGCACCTAATGATGCGTAACTGACAGGAAGGAGCGCCGGGAACCCACTCTCCCGAACAAGGAGCGAACCAACCATAGATTTTTCATTAAAATCATGTAGTTAAACTGAGATGTGGCGGATTTTTAACGAATCCCGGCCCTTGAGCAGTAACTGGCGACACCGGAAAAGGAGACGCTCGGGAGTCTCCCGAAGCCTCGCGGGAGCGAATCGATCGCCTCAAACGCCTGAGTAGCATCGGGGCCGTTGGCGGCTCGCGACTGGCACTGGAACTGTTCTGGCGGCAGTTTCAGCCTCGTGACAGTGGCGAGAGCCAGGTAACCAAGGCATCAGCAATCAAGGCAATCGGAGAGTGCGGACACAACGGATCGAGATGGCATGGTCGTGGTTCCGTTATCATCCAGAGAGCGTCCTTGACGTATTGGGTTCTCGCAGCGAACAGCTGGCACGGGCTCCAATCGCCGCGCGCGACGGATAGCAACCGTCGCAGTCGCACAATTTCCTTCGGCGGGAAGCTGGTCGAGAGCATGCGCCAAGATGCACCGGCCTGCACCATCCAGCGCAGCGCGTTGAAAATATCGCGAAGCACATATCGGCGCTGCGGCGCGGCTTTGCTCGTCAAGAGTACCGTCACTATCTTAGACAAAATTGATGGCGCTTAATATGTGGCAACTTCGCTTAATAAGTAAAAGGCATTGAGATTCGCGAATTTCGTTTTGAGATGACGCAATATAACGTTGGAGCTTTGATGAAAAAATTTCTGAAGACCTTTTTAATTTCGTGGTGTTTTTCGACCTGTTCGTTTTTATATGCTGCCGAATTCAGCGTCGACTTTACTTCCCCGCAAAAATATGTGCAATCGTTGGGTGCAATTAGAGCTGCAATGGGCGATGCGATGTCGCTAACGAATATCCCTGGCAATAAAATCTTGTATCAATTAAGACCCGATGCATCAAATATTGTAGAGGGGGTGACAATTGAAATAATTGGAGTTGGTCGCAATAACTCACCCTCAAATCGAGACGTTAGGTTTGTGATAAATCCATCCGATTTGTACCTAACAGGGTTTATCGTTGGGCGTATATTTTACCGATTTTCTGATTTTTCGGACACGGCGAGCGGAAGAGTACAGGTGAATGCGCCACGGCACTTGGTAGATTTCACGATAGATATGACAGTAGATTCTAGCTATCTCTCGTTGGCAAGGAGTGCCGGAGTAAGCGCAGATAGAACCGATTTGTCAATCGATAGATATTCACTGATGAAGGGTTACAGGGACCTAATAAATCATGTTTCTTCGACGCGTACGATAAACGGAGCGGAGGCAAGGGCCTTGCTATCGTACGCAACAGTGCTATCAGAGGCGGTAAGGTTTCGTAGTATCCAAGGGAATTTTGCCTCGACTGCATTAGGCGATGATGCTTTCACTCCATATCGATTGAGTCTCGAAGATTCAAATAGAACTACGCGGTGGGATCGGCTAAGTGATGAGATACGTAAGGCTCACTACGGCGCAATAAAGATTGCTACGCATGGCGCTGCCCCGATCTTACTAGCAAACGTCAGAGACGTTTTCGGAATGACGACCTGCACGAGCAAGAAATGACTCCATTCCTTCCATATGACGATTGTTTTCAGGGGTAATATCAGGAGGTGTAATATAGGATTCTGATAGTCTTTCGCGTGTTATTGCGTAGTCGCGATTTGTTTGAATTCGGTAGTTGGGGCGCTTGTCGGGCTTTTGCGTGGTGATTTTTAATGGGTAGTTAATTTTGAATTTTTACTAGGCTGTGCGGAATGTGGGCCAAAAAATATGTTCTTTGTATTTCGATGGCAGGTAGATGTTGGCATCGGGTTTGGTATTTGGCGGGGTATTATCAAGAGGGGCATATTTCTAGTCTAAGTAAATCTTCAGGGTGGGGAGTGTGAGATTAGCCTCGCAAGCTCTCAATCTGCCTCCCGTTTCAATGGGGGAAATGGTCGTGCGACGCAAGTATTCGTGAATCTATGCTGGGTATCGCCACGCACGCTCACGCAATCGAATCGAGCGTCAATGTGACATTTTGGAGCAGCCGAACGTATCTGAGGACACGAGGACTCTCTTAAAATAAGGGATAGTCTTGTGCCTAACAATAAGCCTAGTCATTACGTGGAACCCATCGAAATACTGAGTGAGCCGGAGCGCCGTCGGCGGCGCACGGCGCAGGAAAAAATCGCCATCGTGCAGGAAACGCTGGAGGCCGGAGCATCGGTGTCGGCCGTGTCGCGTCGGCACGGCGTCAACGCCAACCAGGTGTTCGGCTGGCGCAAGCAATATCAGGAAGGCAGTCTGGCGGCAGTAAAAGCGGGGCGAGACCGTGGTGCCGGCATCAGAACTCGCCGCAGCCATCAAGGAAATCAAGGAACTGCAGCGACTACTCGGGAAGAAGACGATGGAGGTCGAAATCCTGAAGGAAGCCGTGGAACGGGGCCGCTCAAAAAACCTTCTATGGGGAATTGAAAGTCAAGCCCTGTTCAAGATAAACATTCTGTTATGCAAATTACATGTCCTTGCGCGTCGTCTACGGCCAGGCCGCCCTCGAAGGGGTCACCCGATCACAGCGTCGGCTGATCACCGGCTATACAGGGTGGGGATTTTTACTTCGACACTTCTGGGGAAATTACGGTCGGCATTGACATACCGACGCGCCCCATCTGAACGAAACGGCTACCAGCAGGGGTAGCCCGGGTTTTTTCCGGGCACGTTGACCTTTAGATGCGGTGCTGCGTCTGATGCCATTCAAGTGTTTGCGATATTGATCGTCCGTGGTTTGAGTATCGCCCCGTCGGGAATTTCGCCGTGTTCAAGATAGCGCCACAGCGCGATCGCGAGATGCCGTGCGAGCGCCACAATACCGATGCGCCGTAGCCGCTTGCCGGTCCCGGCGAAACGCTCGGTGAACCAGTGGCTGAGCTGGCTGTCGGGCTGCCACCGCAGCCAGCTCCATGCAAGCTCCACCATCAGCCACCGGCATCGCCGGTTGCCGGCTTTGCTGATGCCGAGTTCGACCTCGCCGGTACATCGGTGGCCGGGTCTGGACTCACTGGTGGACCCGGCAGCGCGAGCGCATCAGCATCGAAAGCAGCTTGTCGCTGTCAAGCCGGTCCGTCTTGAAGTTCTCGGCGTGGCGCGCTCTGGTGTAGCAGCAAAACGGGCTCGCTCGTCGGATTGGCAAGATGGTCGTAGCGCCAGACTGACCGACGACGCGGAACTGGTCGAGGAAATCCAGGCCCACGTCGCGCACCTACCGACCTACGGCTACCGACGCATCTGGGCACTGCTGCGCCGTAGTCTAGAACACACCAGCGCGCCGTGCATCAACCACAAGCGGGTGTATCGGGTTATGCGTGAGCACCAGTTGCTGCTGCGTCGTCCCGGTGTGCGGCGAGACACGCGGCGGCATGACGGTCGAGTCGCCGTGGACCGCAGCGATACACGCTGGTGCTCCGATGGCTTTGAGTTCCGGTGCGACGATGGCACGCCGCTGCGCGTAACGTTCGCGCTGGACTGCTGCGACCGGGAGGCGATTAGCTGGGCTGCGACAACGGGAGGACATAGCGGCGACGTGGTGCGCGACGTGATGCTGGCTGCCGTCGAACAGCGCTTCGGCACCACGCCGGCCGCGCAGCCCATCCAATGGCTGACGGACAACGGCTCGGCCTACATCGACCATCGCACGCGCAGCTTTGCACGCGAACTGGGCCTGCAGCCACTGACCACGCCCGTGCGCTCGCCGCAGAGCAACGGTATGGCCGAGTCGTTCGTAAAGTAAAGACCATGACGCACAATTACGTCGCCTATATGGATAAGCCTGACGCGCCAACGGCCCTCTCGCGTCTGGCCGTTGCGTTTGAACACTACAATGAGCGCCACCCGCACAAAGCACTGAAATATCGCTCGCCTCGCGAGTTCAGGCGTGCAGCGGAGTCATCAATCTAACGGTGTCCGTCTGTCCTGAGTTACAGGGGCAACTCCACGTTTGAAGGGCGTGGGACCTATTCGAAGCCCATTTATTCGTTTCGAATTTTGGAAAACCATAGTAGCGCACGGCATCGGACCGGTAATGCCGCACCTTGGATCGCCCGGCGGGGACTTTGTCAAATTGAAGGGCGAGTCCATTAGATCGGCAGGATGAAGAAGGAGTCAATCGTCTTGGTTTGCGCTTCCCGGCCGCGGTGATCGGCTCCGCGGTACGCTGTATCACCGCTTCAATCTGAGCCTGCGCGAGATCGAGGCGCTACGTATTTGTAAGCGATGCCTCACCCTTTCAACTACCCGCACCCATTAGCGGGTAGATGTCACGCGACCAGTACTTACCATGGCCGCGTGAGGCCAGCCTCAACTTCATCCCGATCGCAGCAGCCGAGTGCCTCCGTTTCTTCGATTCGGTGGCTGCGACGGATCGCGCCACATACCCATAAGGATCTAGCGAGACTGCCGTCGCCTTGGCGGCCCCATGTCGCACCAAAAGAACGTTGGCACCTTCGCGCAGTGACAGGTCAGCTTGAACGGCACCTGGAAGAAGTTGATGTAGAGCGGCGAGACCTGCTAAAGGGGGCAAGGATTTCCGTGGCCCTCCAGACCTTGCCGCCTTCCGTAGCCGACTTAGCGGCGAACGATAGCGCCATTCTTCTACTAGACCCACGCCTCGTCGTTCTTCTTGTATGCACGCGACCGCGTAAGCTCGATACCCGTCGGTTTGCAGAAGTCGCACACCGCCTCGTTCATGAAGGCGCTATCGTTGTCGCAATCTAGACCACAAGGGGAAACGGCAATGCACCGTGGACCTGCCTGATATGCTCCAGAACGAATGCGCCTCTGCGAAACGGCATCACCCGCTGTCGAGCTTGCCGCCACCACAATGCGGCACGAAATCGATCTCGAAATAGCCGGGTAGATTGACCTGCGGTCGGACTCCGCTTTCTCACGTTCACCGACACACCGCGGACGGCGCTGCCGGCACCGAATTGTAGCCTGTCGTCCATTAGAATCGACAATCCGCGACGTCAACGGCGAAAAGAACGATCAGAGGCGAAGTTTGGCCCGGCTGCGACTGCGCTCCGCAAGCACATCATCAGCCTTGGAACGCGATTTGCCAAATATCCCGAAATCGATCTCGAAGCCGAAGGTGGGTCGTGCCACCGCCAACGTACAATTCGACTTCAGCTTGGGGGCAAACAAGTGGGGAATATCAATGGCTCTGACCGACGATTTGAAGAAATGGGTTGGTGAAACGTTCACTGGTGAGTCGGAAGTTCAAGAGAGTACTGGTATAAGAATACGTCGACAGCCCGATGAGCGCTAAAATTGCCTCTGCCGTCCTCGACATTACAACTCGCGTCACCGCCCGATGTCTACAACATGTCGGCTGACCGGTCGAAGTAGACGAGTGGCGTTGACATGTGGGCTCCAGAGTATTGGGGGGACATGGGCGGTGTTTGTCAACGTAGTTGTCGCGTCGCTTCACGCGCACTGCTTTAATTCGGCTCGGGGCACACGCTCCGGGTTGAGCCAGACCTCGTCCTTCAATTCCCAATTCCTTTTCTATCTGCAACGGCGCTTTTGATCAGATTACGATGATTTTTTGCGCAGGTTATGCATTTCGGATGCGCCGACAGGCTGCTTTCGCTTCGCGCCAGCGCAATCTTTGGTCGGAGTAAATTCTCGAAACGCTCAAGCTACATTGTGCCTACGCATCGCACCAAGCGGCGTCGCGCGACCACGCGACACACGCGGCATAACCGCTCAGGGCACGAAGCCAAACTGCGTCGAGATCCGCAATCAGGTCGCGATTGCACACACTCTCCTCGGAAACTACGATGCTTGGCTCGTGCTGGCCGTCGCCAAGTACAGAAAACCATGTCATGCCTCCCCCGATGCCGACGCCGCGTGCCTTCAACACCGCTTCCTTTGCCGTCCATACGTCATAAAATGCGTCGATTCGTCTGTGCATCGGCAAAGCGCTCACGTGTGCCTCTTCGCGCGGCGCAAACACCGATGACGCGAGCTTCCTCCAGTTGATGTCATTGCGACCAAATTCGATATCGACACCAACCGTCCGTCGCCGTGCAATTGCGACCAGACCATACTGCTCGGAATGCGAAACGTTAAAGTCGAGTTGTCGACCGGGGCCCCTTTGTATCGACTTATCGAGACGCGGTCGACCACCGGTGTCTAGCTCGAAACGCAATTCACTTGCCTTCAATTCTGTTCGTTCGGCCAGCAACTGACGCAGCACGACGCGCGTGATGGCACAACGCAGCGCATCGTCGCGGCGTCGGAAGCGCGCGACCTTCGCACGCTCATCGTCCGAGAGTGGAGCGAATGCGGGACAGTCGAGCGTCGCGCGAAAATCGAAGGTGATGAAAAATATCTCAATATCTGCTGCCGAAGCACGTGGTACAGCGAGTTCGCGCACATCGAAAGCCGAGGTTGCTGAAACAGTCATCAATTCACTCCGAAAATCGCATAAATACGCTCAAAACTGAAGCGCCCTTTTTCACATAGCGGCATCAATTATCAATTTTGCGCAAATACAGGGGCACGCCGACATTGGGTGAGCCTAGCAGCTGGATTATTTACGCACAGCCCCACTCCCGTAAGATTAGCCTAACCGCATATTTATATGCGAAATCTATGCCTACCAGCCAACGCCAATAGCAAATGGAACCTCGAAAGCCCTTAAAGCCCATTCACCGATAGCATCAACAGACAAACCGGACAATTTCGCCAATTTGTGTCGCTACAGAGGTGGCGCCGGAATTTCAGACAAGGTCGGTAAGTCGAACGGTCGGGGCCTGAGCTGATCATAGGGACCAGCAAGAGGAACCCAAAGATGGCAAAAAGAAGCCGCCGGTCGCATAGCCCGGCATTCAAGGCAAAGATAGCGCTGGTAGCCCTGAAGGGCGACAAGACGCTGGCAGAACTGGCACAGCAGTAACGATTTTTTTGAGCGGAGCGCTCAGCAAGGCGGGGGGCTGAGCGGAAAGCGATGATCGACCGTGCACACGCGCTGCCGATTGCGCAACAGGCGCGACTTGTGGGGATCGCCCGATCAAGCGTCTACTACCAGCCTCAACCGGTCAGCGAGACGGAACTGAAACTGATGCGCCGCATCGACGAACTGCCTCTCGAGTTCCCGTTCGCAGGAGCGCGCATGCTGGCGCGTCTGCTGCGCCGCGAAGGCACCAAGGTGGGCCGACGGCACGTGGGCACGTTGATGAAGCGCATGGGCATTGAGGCGCTGTACTGCAAGCTGAACACGACCCGTCGCGACAAGCAGCACAAGGTCTGGCCATACCTGCTGCGAGGAATGACGATCAATTGCGCCAATCAGATATGGGCACTCACACGAGCTATATCCCGGTGGCGCGAGGCTTCGTTTATATGACGGCCGTGGTGGATCGGCCTAGCCGAAAGGTATTGGCCCATCGCGTGGCGATCACGCTGGAAGCGATCCATGCCGGTCGAGGCGCTTGAAGAGGCATTCGCGAAATACGGCCAGCCTGAAATCGTCAACACCGACCAAGGGCAGCCAGTTCACCGCGACCGCTTTTACCGACGCGGTTCTGGAGCGCGGCATCAAACCATCGAGGGCAAGAGAGCTGGCGCGACAACGTGTTCGTCGAACGGGTTTGGCGAAGCGTCAAGTATGAGGAGGTGTACCTGAAGGCATATGAGTCGGTCAGCCACGCCCGGCGCTCAATCGGCGATGAATCAATCTGTACAACCAGAGACGACCTCACTCGAGTCTGGAAGACCGCACGCCGGATGAGGCATACTTCGCGACGCTGCCTGCGATTAAATCGGCAGCATGAACGCCCGGTGGTCCCACTTAAAAATCTCGTGACCCTCTCCGAACAAGCGACGCCACCTCTTAAGGTAGCGTTGCTTGTGTTCGCTGAGTTCCTCTATCGGTACTTTCACAGCGAAGAGAACAAAGAGCTCTGCTGGCTAAAAGCGCGGGAAACCTTCCATTTTTGTCGAGTCGAACTCAAACACTCTGATCTTGGGCTTGTCGACGCTGGAACGGGTGGTTAGGCATGAGAGGAAGGACCGGCGACAACAACCACCGCTATGTGGAATAGTCAGGCACAGTAGAGACCGCCGGGAAGTGACGCGATGCCTTGAAACCGGCAAAGCGGCCTTATAGATATGTAACGTCGGCCGTCTGGGAGACAGGAAACGCTGGCAGATTTCTCGCGCCCATGAGACACCGGTTTTCGTCTGTGGCAACGGCGACCGAGGACGAGCTCCTGTTACAGGTATAGGCTCTCCCGCTGAATGCTCCTCATCAAATTCCCGTTGCGCTCACTTCGTTTCGATTCGGTCGACACACAGGCGAGCCATGCGAAAATGCGCGTGTAGTGCGGCCAGCCAGGCAACCTGCCAGACCATTCAACGGCTTGGGCGAGCAGGAGCGGCATCGCCCCAGCGCTTCCTACAGATAGTGAGATCAGTATGGAGTCGAACGCGAGGTCCACCATGCTCAACCGGTCTAACGGGGTCGGCTCAGCCTTGTGACGTCGTAGGTTGCACAAGTTCGAGACGGCCCGCGATTCCACTGACTGACAGCATTGCCGTTGCGCGATCGCTTTATCGGCATGCTATGACCGCCTCCGGCGAAGCGACGAAATGCCCCGGCGTCACGCCGACCGCGCACCGGAAATGTCGGCCAAGGTGACTCTGATCGAAAAACCCGACCTCGGTCGCGACCTCACACGGCGGGACGCCGTCGCGCAATAGCCGCTTGGCGTGTTGGATCCGCACCAAACACACATAACGATGCGGCGAGATTCCAACTTCTTTGCGAAACAGCGTCGCAAAACGCGACACACTCAAGCCCGCCGTCGCCGCGAGCGTCGCAAGACTGACGGGCTGCGCGAATGAGCTTTCGATGAAAGCCACGGCCCGCCTGATCGCACGCGACATCACCACGGTCGTGCCGCTGGCAGCGTAGTCGAAGATTCCAGTCATGTGGTATCCCTTCGGGCCGCAAAATCATGCGCGCCGCTCGGACGACACCGATTCGGCAAGGCCGATGCCGTCATCACGTAGCGCGAGTTCGCCATCAGACGCGCAGCGTGACAGACTGCGCGAGCCCACCAGCGGCAGTAGCGACGTCCGGCGGTCCGTTCTGGCATTGCTCCAGTTCCGCTTCGCTGCGATGGCACAGCACCTGAGCGCCGCTCGCGAGCATGCGCGCGGCCGGCGGCGTGCGGTTGCAGACCCCATCGATGCGCAGCGGGCAGCGTGCGAGAAACGTGCATAGCTGCGCCTCATCGGCCGGCTCGCCGATCGGCGGCAGCGTCTGATGACAGCGCTCGCCCGCTTCTTCGAGCCAGCCGGCGCGAAGCTCCGGCGCGGACGACACCAGCAGATGCGAATACGGGTGGTACGGCGGCGCCAACGCGGCGCGGCTACCCGCCTCGACGCGGTGCCCCGCGTACAGCACGACGATGTCGTCGCTGATCGCGCGCACCTTGGCGATGTCGTGCGTGATGAACAGATACGACACGCCGAGCTTTTTCTGCAGATCGCGCAGCAGTTCGAGAATGGCTGCGCCGACCACCGTATCGAGCGCGGAGGTGACTTCGTCGCAAAGGATCAGCTTGGGTTTGGCGGCCAGCGCCCGCGCGAGATTCACGCGCTGTTTTTGACCGCCCGACAACTCCCCGGTGCGATGCTGCGCCAGTTCGGCTGGCAGGCGAACCAGGCCAAGCAGTTCGGCGACGCGGCGCCGTGCGGCCTCACCCTTCATACCTTGATAGAACTTCAACGGGCGCGCCAGCGTGCGCTCGACGGTATGCGTCGGGTTGAGCGCGGTGTCGGCGTTCTGGAACACGATCTGGATACAGCGAAACTGTTCGCGGCTGCGACGGTTCGGGTTGGCGGCAAGCGGCTCACCATGGAGCAGCAGCTTGCCGCGCGCCATCGGCACGAGCCCCGCGATCACCTTCGCGAGCGTCGTCTTGCCCGAACCCGACTCGCCGATCACGCCCACCGTCTGGCCACGGCCGATTGCGAGCTCGACGTCGCGCAGAATGACCTTGTGCGGCCAGCCGTGCGCGTCGGTGCCGCCGTGGCCGGCCGTCAGCCCGCGCAATTCGAGCAGCGGCGCCGCGTTACGTTGCGACGGGTCCGGCGCGGCAGAAGCGGGTGCAACGGGCGTTACCGCGGCAATCAGGCCCTGCCTATAAGGATGGGCCGGCGCGTGCAGAATCTGCTCGGTGCGGCCCGTTTCGCGAACCCCACCGTTGCTGAGCACGTGCGCGCGCTTCAGCGTGTTACGCGTTCCACCACACGTACTCGGCGAAGTTGAAGCTCGTATACCGTCCCTATATGGGCAGGCTGGCGCATCCGATGCGAACATTGTCTCTCGTCTATAATTCACGAGCCAGAATATCAACGATCGCACGGAGCCACATTTTATGGGTCAACCCCGCGGACGATTTGCGGGACCTCGGGACAGCGGACAACGCCAACCTCGCCACGCGAAAAAGTCTCCGTCCAACCGGCCGGGACAACCATACGTGAAGGCGCCTCCTCGAGACTCCACTCAGACTGCGTCGATCTTCAAAACACGGTCGTTCCAGTTTCTCGTCGATGCGGTGGGTGCAGAGAATATCGCGCTCGGACTCGACTCGAACTTGACGCGAGTTGCTGAATTGATGAAGGGTGAAAGATTCACGCCCGAGACCGCTTTTCATATGGAAACGACGCTTGGACTGCCGCATGGTTTCTTTGACCAGCCCCATCCTGCCCTCGCGCCCGAAACCATCGCCCGTCTGAAGTCACCGCTCGACTTTATCAAAACAGACAGCGAGCCCGAGGTTGCGTCTCAAACGCGCATACCGGCTTCCGCGCCGAACGGCGGCCAACAATCCATTCTTGCAGACAACCTGTCCGAGGAAACGGAAATGCCAAAGAAAGCAACGGGCGGATCGCCGGTGACCGTCAAAAAAAGTCGAGGCCAGTTGACCAGACCGACAGGCGCCCATGCGGCAAGAAAAGGTTCATCATCGAAACCCACAGCCTCTTCTGAAGCGACCCGGCAGCAACCGCTGGCGTTAGACGACAGCGCCACGCTTGAAAACATTCGGCGGCAGAACCTCCACGTCCTCACGGGTCGCAACGGCTCCAAAGCGCGCCTTGGTGTCGTCATGTCGATGACTAAGTCCAATACCGCCCATCGGCTATATGGCAAGAAGCGCATGGACGACGCCGAGGCGAACCGTTTCACGGAGCGCCTTGGTTTGCCGACTGGCTGGCTGGACACACCGCGCTCGGAAGTGGAAATTCCCGAGTCGGTGTTACGTTTGCTGACCCCTGCTTCGCGCGGTCGGGGATCCGTTGCACAACAGGAGTCGGTCGAGCCTGCAACGAAGAAAGGTGCCCCAGGCAAACCCGCATATCCGAAGGCGCACACGCGGCGCGCGCGGACGGACGTCCCGGTCGAGCCGGAAAACGTCTCGCCAGCTTCAGCGGACGTCGCAGATGAGAACACGGCAATCGTCGTCGGCCCGCATGATCATATAAGCGATGCGCATGCGGAGGCCACCGGTCGCTCTTCTGAAGGAAATGACGGCGAGCTGCCTACAGTCATATCGGCAACCCCCGAGGCACTTGAGCCCGCCGCAATCTCCCAGCAAAACCTCGTCCCACTCCCCGCTTCCGTCACCAGCCTGGAAAGTCTCCACGGCATCGCGCCAATCGCGGAAGCATTGATCAAGACCTTGGCAGGAAAGGCGCGCACAGGACGGCTGGACGAATTGAAGGCTCTGGAACTTTTGCAGCAGGCAGTCCTGTTGTGAGCCGGCGATAGCGGACGATGACCCACTGTCCCGCGGAGCCCGACGCGCATCGGGCCGGCCCTGACCCAGAGGTATCGGACCGCAACTATCCGGTCGACAAGCGACTGCTCAAGCCCCCCTTCGAAACGGCACAAGCCTCCAACGCACGCGTCAGCGCCTTAATGGTCGAGAAATGGTCGTAGCTTGGCGGTGCGGTTCGGATGCATCAGCTTTCGCATCGCCTTGCTTTCGATCTGCCGGATCCGTTCGCGCGTCAAGTCAAACTGTTTGCCCAGTTCCTCAAGCGTACAGTCAGATGCGGTATCGATCCCGAAACGCATCCGCAACACCTTCGCTTCACGCGGCGACAATGCGTCAAGCGCCGTATTGATCGCGGCTCGCAGATTCGCCTGCACGGCCGCATCGGCGGGCGACGTCGCCATCGGATCTTCGATCACATCGCTAAGTGTCGTATCAGCCTCGTCACCCACTGGCGTCTCAAGCGATAATGGCTGCCTCCCAATCTTCAACATGGCGCGAACTTTCTCTTCCGGTACTTCCATGCGCTGCGCCAACACCGCAGGATGAGCCTCGCGTCCCGTTTGTTGCAGGATCTCGCGGGAAATCCGGTTCAGCTTGTTGATCGACTCCATCATGTGAACGGGAATCCGGATCGTGCGAGCCTGATCCGCAAGCGAACGCGTGACTGCCTGCCGCACCCACCACGTTGCGTAGGTTGAAAACTTCCAGCCGCGTCGATATTCGAATTTGTCGACGGCTTTCATCAGACCGATATTTCCTTCCTGGATGAGATCCAGGAAGTGCATGCCCCGGTTCACATATTTTTTCGCAATGGAGATCACGAGGCGCAGGTTGGCCTCGATCATCTCGCGCTTTGCCTGCAGCATCTTCGACTCGGCCGCCATCATCTGCCGGTTAATCTTCTTCAACTGCTGCAACGGCAGTCCGACCTTCGTTTCGATATCGAGAAGCTTCCGCTGTTCAGCCTGAATCGCCGGCAGACTACGTTCGAGCGCGGCGCCGTACTCGCGCGACGCCGCCGCCGTGCTTTCAGACCACGCGAGATCAGTTTCGCGTCCCTGAAACGACTCGACGAACTTCTCGCGCGGCATGCCGCATCGGTCAACAGCAATTTGCAGAATATGGCGCTCGACTGCGCGCACCTGTGCGACCTGCTGTTGCACAGCGTTACATAGCCGATCGATGGTTCGCGCCGTGAATCGAATGGGCGCCAACTCGCGCTGGATCGCTTCACGCAGGTCGGCGCGAGCCACCCGCCCCTTACCCTGCGCAGCCTGGGAACCAGAAATCTGCTCGAACAGCTCGCGCACCCGGGCAAAAATAACGAGGCTGTCGCTCGTGAGTTGTTTCAGCCGCGCTTCGTTCGACCTCGCCGTGTCTCGGTCTTCAATCTCGCTGTGCTCATCGCCGCCGCCGTCGTCGTCAGCGGTGGCCTGCTCGGTGTCCGGCTCTTCAGCGAAGTCCGTCGACGACTGTTCGACCGATTCGGTTTCCGCATTGATACCGTCAACCAGTTCGTCAATGCGCAGTTCACCGGCTTCAATCTGCTTCGCGCTCAGAAGGATCGCGGAGACAGTCGCCGGGCTGACCGCAATCGCCTGGACCATTTCGTGGAGGCCGCCTTCGATTCGCTTCGCAATCTCGATCTCGCCCGCGCGAGTCAACAATCCGGTCGCGCCCATTTCACGCATATACATGCGGAAGGGATCGGTCGTACGCCCGAATTCCGAATCGACGCTGGAAAGCGCGACTTCCGCCTCCTCGTCGGCCTGGTCATCCAACATGGTTGCCGGCGTCGCGTCGTTCATAAGCAGCACCTCCGCTGAAGGCGCCTGTTCGTAGACCGCGACGCCCATGTCATTGAAGGTGCTGACAATGGTTTCAATGGCAGCGGTCTGCGCGAAGTTGTCCGGCAGATGATCGTTGATTTCGGCATGAGTCAGGTAGCCGCGCTCCTTGCCGAGCTGAATGAGTGCGCGCATCTGACGCTGCTGCTCTTCGTCCGGCGACACTATATCCACCGGCAGCAGGCCTGCGGTTGCCTTGCTCTTCGATGCGCGCCGGGCCGACGCTTTCGGCGCTGATGCAGCTGTGTCTGGACCTGAATTGCACGGATCAACCTTTGCCATACATTCTCCTGAAGGGGTTTGCCCGGCGATCGCGAAACCAGCGGTTGCCGGCACCGTGGCGGGCGAGTTGTACACATTCGACGGCTGTGGGGCAGGCACGAGATGAAGGATCGCAACGGGCAATGAACACGGCCCGCAGAACGAGCGGGCGATAGGGAAGCGCAAAACGTGGCGCACGAGGAGGAAAGGCTAGCAATGTAACGCCACTTGCTGCACCGCACCAATCCGCGAATTATTCGGCTGACACACGAGCCGTGATCGAATGAGGACCCAGCGGACCTGCCTGAGCTAGGCGACCGCCGGAAAGCGCGCGA
Organism: Paraburkholderia atlantica; assembly: GCF_000092885.1. NCBI lineage: Bacteria > Pseudomonadati > Pseudomonadota > Betaproteobacteria > Burkholderiales > Burkholderiaceae > Paraburkholderia > Paraburkholderia atlantica. The sequence continues at coordinate 308,656 of NC_014120.1, forward strand.
TCGAGCACCACGGGCATCTCCCGGTTGCCACGCGTGTGACTTACCCGATGCTTCGATTATGATATCCATCCGACGATCTTGACCATCTGCGGAACTGGCGATGAAGCCGATCAAATTGCGAGTATCGCGCGACGAAGCGGGCAACCTGCTGGACGATTTGACTGTATGGGCGAGCACCAGCGGCATTGACCCAGGGCTTTCCACCTTCAATACGCCCCATACCTTGTCGAGCACCAATTCGCCCGTTGTCTATCATGTCTATGTGAGCGAGAGCTTTTTCGAGCAGTTCCCGGAGTGGCGCATGTTCATCGAGCAGTAACCGGCCACCCCGGCTATGCAAAACCGGCGACAACGCCCAAAGATTTAGAGACAACTGCGTGTCAGTCGCAATCTATTCAATTCATTTGACGACAGCGGCCAGCAAAGTGGGAACACCGCAGCGGCGTTTGCGCCACGCTTCGATATCGGCAGCGGCCGGCCGTTCAACACGGAAGTCGATGCCTTGACGGGCGAATTCAGCGCGGCGCGCCAAGTCGTTGACCGCCTATGCAGCGTCCGTTCTATCCGACAAGCGGCCGGTTCAGCTCACAAGGAACAGCTGGTTGCGGAGTTGTTGGCATTGTCGTTGTCGAACGGATGCGCGAACGCGGTACCGCCGGTTCCCCCTGTCAGCGTGAATGGCGCGAAATAGTCGTGAATCAAGTCGTATTGGTGGCCGAGGGTCAGCGTACCGAGGGTCTCGGATTGAAGTCCCACGTACGTCGGATGATCGTTGAATCCTTCGCCCGAGGTGACCGAGTAGCCACGCTCCATGCGAAATAGTGCTTTGGCTCCGCCGCCCAAATCTTCGGTACCTTGCAACCCCCAGAAACTGCCATCTATCAATCCCGACGTCGAACGATATTGCGCATGTCCATCCACATTGCTGACGTAGGCCAGGCCCGCATCGAGTGCACCGTATAACGTAACGCTTTGGGCTGAGCACGTAGAACTGAGGGGCGCTAGCAATGCGCCGGCCAACGAGCAGTAGTGAAGTTGGTTCATGATCAAACAGAAGGGGTATTGGGCCGGAAAATGCCGAACGCAGCAATGCGCTCAAGGCACACGGGTGCCACGCAAGATTGCCGGTAACGTGCCGACGGATCGAAGCTAGTCAGATCGGCAGGTCGATTGACGGCGGGATCCGGATGATGTTGCCAGCCGCAAAGGCTGGCGCAAGGAGGTGACTGTGATGTTCATGTGCAGCTCCGTGGGGTTTCGCACCCCGGTTTGTCCGATACAGGAACGAAAAAAGATCTGACTTCTGCCACAGACAGGAGATGCCAGGACAGACACAGTCGCGCGACCGCGCCGGATTCCCCCTTTTCGTTCGATGGAAAAATTTAGTTACCATTGGTCACTGACGGCGACGCAAACTATCGACGGAACAACAGAAGAATCGCTGGATTCCAAGTTTCGGTGAGCGTGGTGCCTGCCGTTCGATTGACAATCAGGCACTGACTAGCGAGGATTCCCTGCGCTCCAACGGAATGGCCGATGAGCCACCGTGATGTGCTGCGGCAGCAGTTGAGAACGACTATTCCACTCGGATATCCCTGCCTTTGCAACGCAGGCTACTCGATCGGAAATTGAGGGTCGAGATCGCGTGGAACCTCCCTTTTCACGGTTAATATTGGACAGCAACTGTCCGGCTCTTCGTCATTACCTGCATTCCTCTATATTGCAAACCGCCACGTCGATATACATCACAAAAACGCGCAGCAAGACATTCAATGTTACGTTTTTCTGCGGGAAGTGACCACTGCTTAGGCGATAACGATGACCTATTTTTGAAGAGGCCGCATTTTCTGATCCCCAATAAACCGTTGCCGTAAGTTATATCTCAATAGCAGGGGCGATATCAAATAAAGACAATTTATGCCTATACGAAAATCTTTGATGGGAATCTCAAGTCGCCCGACTTCACAAGCGTTATGAATGGTATGCGAGAGCCCTGTAGTTGGGGCCGTGTTCCGCCGCCCCGGAAGCATCGCGAGGAGGTACCTGAGCAATTCAGACAACCGGATAATAGGAGTGGCAGGAGCCTAAGCCAGCAATTAGTGCAGGCAAAGGAAGCCCGAAGATCATGGAAAAGGACCGCCAAGACTGCGTGGATACCGGACTTACGGATACCTTTGGTTTTTCTCATGTCTCGAACGACAACCTCGCGCCATGATCTCTCAGCACAGCCCCCCCATGATGAGCGGCATCAGCATCAATATATTTGATACCTCTTCCTTCTAGTGATTGCGCAGACAATTTCGTAAGATACGTAACCTGCGGCGGCCATTGCGGCGAGGGCAAATAAATTGCGGTGTATTAAAGTGTTCCGATATGGAGTGTCTATGAAAAATATGAAGCGAGTGCTATGTGGTGGCCTGCTGTCCGTTGCTCTAATGGGGGCGGCGGCGCAGGCTACTGAGGTTCCGATCCAAATGTACTCAATTCCAAGTCCTGCGGACCCTTTCGATACTTCTACCTACTACTGCGGGCCCGGCGGGGAAGATGGGCATGGGAGTCACGTGGCGGAGCAAAGCGACTGGTCATTGAGCTTCGCATAATGCCTACGAGAAACTAGGCAATGACAAAATGAAATCCCACATTCATCAGCGGCGCGAGGTGAAATGTGACATTGGCCGATGTCCGAAGCGAAGGCGCGCTGGTCAAATTGACTCACCAAGTCGATGTTTATCTTAGCGAGATTACTGACGCTGGAGCCAGCAGTCCTCGGCGGACATGTTCTGCACGACCCGCGCATTTACGCAGTGCTTCTATCGAGTTGGCTCATAACAATCCGTGGAATGTTGAGCATTCAGGCTTCCGGTGGAAATCGGGGTGTAGGAATTGCAGGGACTTACTGGCAAGTTTCTGGCTCCTCGAGGATTGCCGGGGAACGCAGCGCGTATTTTGAGGAATAAATATTTCTCGTCGCCGTACCCGTTAGCGCGACGTTTAATGACCTTGATGGTGTTGTTGATGTCCTCGACGACGCTGGTGTTGAGCGGACGCCGGCAACGGCCGCCAAGCCATGCCAATAGCCTTGCAGACGCTGGGCGAACAATGTCAGAGCGGCAATCCCGCTTTGCCGGGCTTGGTTGAACCACTGCTCGTAGACCTTTTGTGCCGAGGCGGGTTTGCGGCAGAAGCACAGCCGTTTCAGTTCGTCGTGCAGCGCGTAGACGCATAACAGCGCCGGACCTCAGGACCTTTGATTTTTTGAGTCGTTTCGGACCCAACCGCCATTTTTTGCACCAAAGGTACGTTTCCCCGAACGGGGGTGCTGGAGCGCTGTGCCTACCTTCGTCGTCAAGGTAAGCCGCTGCGCGGCGACTAAATGCAACAACGCCGATAAAAGTGGCAAAAATCCATGTCCCTGAGGAGCGAGACATGCAGACGAACCTGCTGGACCCAAGCCCGCGAGATGGGCCCGGACGCCGCCCCGGCCGACATGGTGCCGACGAAGGCGAGCCGGAGGCCTGAACCACCACTTTCCCCGATCCCGACATCCCCGAGAGGACTCGATCCCTGATGAAAACCTTACCACTGCAAAAGGGTGTGCCATCCCTCGCAATGGCCATCGCCACCACCCTCGCATCCTCGGTCGCCACGGCGCAAAACCCGGGCGTCGCCCAGCCTCGCAATCCCGACCGCGCCGCCCTGCCGGTCATCTCTGGCTCGAAGGTCAGCGTTCCCTCTGGATCATGCAGCGTAGGGGCGGTATTGGTGCCCAAGAGCTTCCTCCACAGACTGACGCCTTACCAACGTGCCACACGATGGCTCGTGCTTGCTAAGCACTGCGCGCCGATGTACGCGACCATCCAGGTGGGTACCGTTGCCATCGGCAACGTCGTGTGGCAGTCGGCTGCCTCGGACATCGAGCTTGTGCGGGTATCGCCCAAGCCGAATCCGATGTCCTTGCACTGCGCCTCTCACCACAGCGCAGCCTTCTGCAGTCCGATCCAGACTTATACGCCCCTTGCGAATAACCAGGTCTTCATGCCGCGCGCCGGGCAGGAAGCGCGCCTGGCTGTTACCGGGTGGTCGGACGCTCCGCATGAACAGTTCTGCACAAGCGGTTGGCGCACCGGCGTCCGCTGCGTGTGGCGAGGCATGTCTGTCGAGGCGGGAGTTTATAGAGGAAGTTACGAGCACATCAATGGCGCGCAATCGTCCGAGCTCGACAGCATTGAGAACGGCGACTCCGGAGGACCGGTCGTCACCTACGAACGGCAACTGATCGGGATCATCTCCTCCGGCGAGCCTGTCGGCCGCTCCATCGTCTACTACACGCCAATGCAACAGGTGCTGTACGAGCTTTATAGCTACAGCCTCGCCCCGGCCGACCTACCCACCGATGTCGGCGAAGATAATCCGCTATCCCGCAACGGTGAAAACGCCGCTTGGGAACTGGCGCCGACCGACGACGAGTGAGGTGCCCGTCGCGACCCGCCACCGGATGAAGGCGAGCTAGTCGGCGTTCATGACGCAGGCCTGTGTCGTCAGCATTCCGTGTGGGTAGTGGGAGTAGCTTTGCTATGTGGTTGAGTCGCCCCTGAAAAACCCAGCAGTCCCTTACAGAACAAGGTAAGCCGCTGCGCGGCGACTAGAACTATTTCTGGTGCCCGCTTCCTTGGACTCGAAACGTACAACACATATGATGGCGAAAATGCAGGGACTGCGGACGACGGCAGGCGAAAATCCGAGCCAAATCCGACGCATCGCGCGCGGCAGAACATTTCGCAGGCCCGCGGTCATTTGCGGCGATCGCGACTACCGCGCCGACAAATCGCCAACACTTGCATGATCGTGGCATAAAGCCAGTGATTGCACAGCGAAGAACCGGCGATGGTAACGGTCTCAGCAAATTCCGCTGGTTGGCAGCACGGACTCACGCGTGGCTCTGCAACGTCCGACGTCGTCGTATCGGCATCGACCGTCGCGGCTATATTATGAAGCAAGCATTCGTCAGTTTTTGCTTGCTCGCTCATCTACTGGAACATATTCAAAGGAGAGGAGTCACATCTTTGAACTGGCCTCTTACCATGAACTCTCGGAAATCACTCACCACGGAGCCGCGATGAACCTGCAACGATTCCCCCGCTACTCGCTCACCTTCGGGCCCACGCCGATCCAGCCGCTCAACCGTCTGAGCGTGCATCTCGGCGGCAAGGTCATGCTTTATGCCAAGCGCGAGGACTGCAATAGCGGCCTCGCGTTCGGCGGCAACAAGACCCGCAAGCTCGAATATCTGATCCCCGACGCGCTCGCGCAGGGCTGCGACACACTCGTGTCGATCGGCGGAATCCAGTCGAATCAGACGCGCCAGGTCGCGGCGGTTGCCGCGCATCTTGGCCTGAAGTGCGTGCTCGTGCAGGAGAACTGGGTCAACTACCCGGACGCGGTGTACGACCGTGTCGGCAACATCCTCATGTCGCGCATAATGGGCGCCGACGTGCGGCTCGTACCGGACGGCTTCGACATCGGTTTTCGCAAGAGCTGGGAAGACGCACTCGACAGCGTGCGCGCCGCCGGCGGCAAGCCGTACGCGATTCCGGCGGGCTGCTCGGATCATCCGCTGGGCGGGCTCGGCTTCGTCGGCTTCGCCGAAGAGGTGCGCCAGCAGGAAGCCGAACTGGGCTTCAGATTTGACTACATCGTCGTGTGCTCGGTGACGGGCAGCACCCAAGCGGGCATGGTGGTCGGTTTCGCCGCCGACGGCCGCGCCGATCGGGTGATCGGCATCGACGCCTCGGCGAAACCGGCGCAGACACGCGAGCAGATCACCCGCATCGCGAAGCGGACCGCCGAAAGCGTCGAACTGGGCCGCGACATCACCGCGAAGGACATCGTGCTCGACGAGCGCTACGGCGGCCCGGAATACGGTCTGCCCAACGACGGCACGCTCGATGCGATCCGATTGTGCGCGCGGCTCGAAGGCATGCTGACCGATCCGGTGTACGAGGGAAAGTCGATGCACGGCATGATCGACAAGGTCCGTAACGGCGAATTTCCGGCCGGCTCGCGCGTGCTGTATGCGCACCTGGGCGGCGTGCCGGCGTTGAGCGCGTACAGCTTCATCTTCCGCGACGGTTGATGGGTTTAAGGGCCTTAGGCGTCGGCGGTCCGGGTTCAGGCCCGACTTCAATCAGATATGCTTGCCGCGTTCGTTGCGACGTCGGGTTACAGCCGCTTCAGCTGCGCGGAGTCGTCGTCGACATTGGTATCGAAACGCTGCTGGCTTCTCACGTGCGGGGACTCAAGGCATTTCGCGGCATGCCCATAGAGGCCAAGTCCGAATGAAAGGGGCTTCGTTCGGAATCAAGTGCCTGCTGCGGGAGATGGCATCAAGGCGCCACGATGTGGTTCTCGCACTCTATTAACTCCCTGGAAGGGGCAGTCCATGGCAATCGTAAACCTAGGATTTTGATCCGGTCACGAATGTCTGTGCACTGCCGGCGCCGGGCGCCCGGCATGCCCGAATTCGTACGCCCGGAAATTCGCCGCACTCGGTTGCTTGAAGGTGTCGCATCTTTACCTCCTTGTCATATCGGATGGACAGCTGATCCGGGGCGCATCACTGGGCATGCGAGTTCGAGAGGCTGGGGCTCACGACGCGCCGCTTGCACGGTGCACGAAACACGCACCGAATTTATCGCACCGGCGTACAGACCGTTTCGTGGCTGACGATAACCTCAGCTTCGAACAGCAGTTCCTCGATGTCGTGCAGCCTCACCTGAAACAGGTAGTATCAGCACACCGCGCAGCTGATGACCGCAGTGGAAGACGGTAACCGTGATAAAGCGATTTTCCATCCTTCATCAGGCGATCTTACTCGACCAATTCAGAAAAGTGACAGTGGCCGGTTTACTGATCGAGAAGGTGTAGTAGCGATCGCGGCCTTGGTTCTCTTTCTTTCAGACGCCGACCTCGACGTCATCCTCACGGGACGACTTGGCGCCGACACGGTGGGCCTTTTCGTTGTCGGGCTGCTCGGCGTTTGATGGGAATGGCGCTCGCCTTCACGTCGGAATTCGTAGTCACCTTTTCCGTCCACGCTCAGCCTACGGTGCGCGCCGCTTTCCGCCATGCCTTTGGGACGAACATCGCTACCACTAAAGAGTGAAAAGCATGAACGTCACCAACTACATTCAATTCGACGGCGACGACCCTTGACACCGCAAAGGGCGCGGGCCTCGTCTCCACTATGGACCGCGGCATGGACATCAAAGTTGTTCACGTTGGTCCTATCTCACGTCAGCGGATTGGAAGGGCCGTTATATGGTAACGACCGCGCGCGCGTGGGACCTTATCAGATGTTCGACAATGTCGGGAATGAAACAACGCGTTGAAGAGTGATCTCGTTGTTGGGCAAGCCTTTTTGGATGGTACGACACCTGCGCGTCTCACGCCACGCAAATAAGAGGAGAAATCCATGGTTAGACTCAGCGCTCGCGCCAACGGCCACGCTCGACGCTTTCGGCAGACACAAATACGCGCTGTCTGGAACAGAACCACCGGCATAAGTCGGGCTTACTGCCACTGCCCTCCCACATAGACTCTAGGTGGCATCGAAGTCATGCACATGATCGTCAAGGGGAAATTGAACGATGGCGGCGTTTAGCAACCTCCCGCACATCAGTTCTATTCGCTAGCTGGACAAGGAATCCATGCCAAATCGGTCTTGACCGACCTCTCGATCTTACTGCGACGGAACCCGCTTGGATCCACGCCCCTGTCAGGCAATGCGCTCTCGTTTAATATGCAGAAACCTGCCGCGTTATGATCTCCGTCATCCGCTCGATATGCAATAGCAATTCCGGCACCGCCGTCGCCTCCCAAAAGCGTCTTCTAAGCGCCGGGCCAATATAAAACAGCGATGGATTCGTACAGCTATTGACTCGAACCACGCGGTAAGACTCATCAACACACAACCCCGCCCAGTCAAATTTCGCAATCCCGTCGCGCCGTAACTGATCAAAAAGAGAATCACACGCATGTGCTATAGGCCGGTGTATGCAATCTCCATGCGGTTCTGTATCTGACGCCGTAGCTCGATGCGCGGGAGCCATCCCGACACCGGTGCAATTCACGAAATACGATGCGTGCACAACGCGCGAGCCCGTTGCTGCGCGCGGGCGAATAGCCAGCAGCAGCCCGTCGCCATGTGCGCTGATTGTCTCGATTCGCCCCCCGATAAGCGAGAGACGCCCACTCATCCTGAGTGACGCGACAAGCGCTGCCGTGGAAGCTGGCTGTCGGTGACGATGTGTGTCCCAGTAAGGCGCAATATGGCGCACGAAAGCGCGCCGGTCGGCCTCAGACCAGTTTGACCAGATCTGCGGTACCGCTGGACGCAGGCTATCGATCACCTCGCGCCAGTCACCGCCTCTCGCGCAATGTTCAGCAATGACTTTGCGTACGACGGTGGTGCAATGCCTGGGGCCGGCAGTCAGTTGATCGAGAAGCGACCGCCGCGCTTCTGGCTGAAGTCTCGGCGGTGACTGGCAGTGGTGTTGGGGCAACAAACCACGGCGGGACATAAGCGTGAAGCGCAACTTTTCGCTGCGCCGGTGCAGCGCGCAAACAACGTCGAGTGCCGTCAGACCTGACCCGCACATGAAGAAATGGCTGTCATCCGGCACGGTCCGCAGTTTAACCGCGTCCCAGGGATTCGCGAGGAAACGTTGATCGAGTGAAGCGCCACCGGTCGCTGCTACAGTGATGGAGCGGCGGCCATCGCTGTGCCCGGTCGCAAGAACGACGTGATCGGCAGAAATTACCACACCCGTGTGCAAATGAACCTCCGTTTGGCCACCCTCGACGGGCTTCAGCGCGACGGCGTATCCGTCATGTTGACAAAACTGATGCTTCCCGGGGTTTTCGACGGCTTGTTTTAGCAGATGTGCAAGATAATCACCGTACCACGCACGTGGCAGGAAATCATCGGGTTCGGCCGGACGTCCCCGCAGTCGGCAATAATCGACAAAGCCGTTGCCGTTGTCCCGCTCAACACTGAGGGCCCGTGCTGGGGCGTTCAGGAGCCAGCCCTCTTCGTCTGACCGATAAGCAATACCGCGCGAAACGCTATAGCTGTCATCGACCAGTGCGATCGACAGGGGCTTTACGGTTTGATCCGATAGTAGCCATGTGGCCGTCATCGTCCCGCAAAAGCCGGCACCCACTATCACGATCGATACAGTCATTGCCACGGCTCCGATGGTTGTTCGTATCCGCTCACGCAGAAAATTAATTTTGACGTTCAGATGGATACCCGCTCCGATGGAGTCGCTTGCATCGGGGCACGTCAGGAAAGCTCTCTTTCTGGCGCGGATAGACGGAAGCTGTGCCGCGCGTCGCAGGAAGCGACTATGCGGCATTTCGACTCAAGCTACAAAATCGATTGTTTGGATAACACTGATTCGCATCGCAAATGAATGGGTTCGGGACGGATGGGTGTGCCGTCTGGAGGGTGCCGTTCAAACCCAGTAGCGCACCTATTTCGCATAGACCGCGCCACACCTCAATGCCATCGCAGCGCTGTCCACGAACCCTCAGACAGTGGGGCCGGCTAACGGGACGTCAACAATACTCCGCAAATTGAGGCTCGGATAGTTGGGGCTATCCGACCCTTCGTTTCTGGACACGATTTGCCGACGTCCCGCGGTCGCTCACACAACTAATTCTGTTACTACTTTTCAACCAATTTTGTTACTACCGCCCGGCGCTGCCCGTGGATGAACAGATTCCGTCCGATTGCGAGCGCCGTCTAGTCCAACCCGTGGTGGCGCCACGTCCGGTCCGCAACTGACAGCGCGTGACGGTATCGGCCGGCCGCACTGGCCGGTTTCCCGGCTTCGCTCCAGAAGCCGCGACGGGCGTTGACGCGGTCGATGAACAGTTGATAACCAGCTGCGACAGTCTCAGACACCGGCGTGGGCTTGATCACCGGCACCGTGGCCGGGTAGGGGAGCGTGACCCACCGACGTGCGGGAAGATCGTCGCGCGCGCCGCAGCCTCGCTAATGCGACCGCGGGCGTCGCGGCGAAACGATGGCTACGGGGTAATCCACATTGGCGGATCGAGTCGGTTCCGGGGTGGGCGCGGCTTGGCGATCGATGCCCGCTGATCGCGTCACCGGGTCATTGCGCCGTGGGGTGTAGGAAGCCTCGGCGGGCGTGATCCCGTAAGACGCTTGTCGTGATGCTGCTGTCGGGGCGCCGCTGGACTGCGCCGCAACTGTCGGGGCTGCGACCGGAACCGGTCACAGGCGATCACGGCCAAGGCTGTCGGCGAGTTCAGAAGCCGAGGCCGACACCGACGCCCACACCACCACCAAAGCTGCCGCCGCCGACGCCGATTCCAATACTAGTGCTCGGCGGGTAATAGCCGGGGCCATATCCGTACGCGGGATCACCGTAACCGTACGGCGGAGCGACGACGCAGCCGGCGAGACCAGCCCCTAGAGCCAATACGCCGAATAGTCTAATCATGATCTTTCCCTCCAGAAAACTAGCATGCAATATCCAGTCCAAGGGGTGGCCTCACGGACGCTGCATGAATAGAGATTAGGCTTTTATACTTAGCTCGTCTCCTCCAGCTTCCCCAAGAACTGGATTAAGCCCGCCTGGTGAGGCAGGGCCTTTTTTTGGTTGACTGAAGTTGACCCGTTTTCACGGATAGATTTGCAGTTGGATTCAGTATGCGATGGATCCTCCTGATGACGTTGAATCGCGGGTTGTCCACGGGCGGGCGGCGGGTCGCTTCTCACGACCACGACGCTGCCCGCCGGCGGACAACCCGCGCGGCGACGGTCTTTGTTTTTGCGCATGCATGTTTTCGAATTCGAGAGGTGAGCAGTAGCCGATGCTGCCATGCAGGCGTCGTACGTTGTACCAACCTTCGAGGAAGCAGAAGATACGTCGCCTGGCCTGTTCGTGAGTGGTGAAGTGTTCGCGACAGAGCAGTTCGGCTGCGAGTGTGCCGAAGAACGACTCGCACATCGCGTTGTCATACGCATCTCCCGCTGTGCCCATCGACGGCTGCACGCCCGCCTCGCGACAGCGCCGCCCAAAGGCGATGGATGTGTATTGACAGCCCTGATCGGAATGTAGGATGACGCCCTCGTGGTGCCGCTGCTGCAACGCCATGTCCAGCGCACGCAGCATCAGTTCCGTGTACAGGTGGTTCGATATCGCCCAGCCGACCACGCGCCTGCTGAACACATCGAGCACCACTGCCAGGTACAGAAAGCCCTCACCCGTGGGTACGTAGGTCGCGTCAGCCACCCGCAGCACGTTCGCTGCGTCGGCGCTAAAGTGCCGGCGTACCAGATCAGGCGCCCGCCGTGCCCCCGCACGTGGGCGCGTGGTATGGGGCCAGCGTCGCCGGCTTGCGCCACATAGCCCTGCCATACGCATCAGGCGCGCCACCCGCTTGCGTCCAACGTGTACGCCTTCACGCGCGAGTTGCGCGTGAATACGGGGCGCACCATATGTGCCGCGTGAGCTTGCATGCAGGGTACGGATACGTGCGAGCAATTGCGCATCACTGCATGTGTGGTGCGACGCTTCGCGAACGGCGCCCGTCTCGCGCGCGAACCAGGCCGCCGCCTGCGAGAGAATATCGCGCTCCATCTTGAGCTGCCGGTTCTCACGACGCAGCTTCGTCAGCTCCTGCCGTTCGGCCGTGGTAAGCCCGTCATGACGCACACCAGCGTCGCGATCGGCCTGCGCGACCCAGTTGTAGATGGTCTGCGCAGTCGGCTCGAACTCTTTTTCCAGGTCTTCCGGTCTGCGCCCGGCCCTCACCAGCTCGACCATGTGCGCCCGGAACTCTGCCGGGTATGGCGTACGATGTCTGCCCATTTTCGGCACCTCCTTCTCCAAAGAATAGGTGTCCGTTTTGCCGGGTCAATTTCAATCTGTCGGATGAGGAAGTGATCTGGCGATGGGTGGAGAACCCGTATTGGCAGGTCTTCACCGGCGAAACATTTTTACAGACCGAGCCGCCGATCGATCCGTCGAGCCTGACGCGCTGGCGCAAGCGCCTGGGTGAAGCCGGAGTTGAGGAGTTGCTGGCCGAGACGATCGAAGCGGCAAAGCGCGCGGGCGTGATCAAGGCCGCAAGCGCGAAGCGTGTAATTGTCGACACGACGGTCATGCAAAAGGCGATCGCGCATCCAACCGATTCTCGCCTGCTCGAGCGGTGTCGCGAACATCTGGTGAAGGCTGCGGCACCGCATGGATTGAAGCTGCGGCAGAACTACAATCGCGAGGCGCCCCACCTGGCGCGTCAGATTGGCCGCTACGCGCATGCGAAGCAGTACAAGCGCATAAAGAAGGCGCTGCGCACGTTGCGCTCGCGCGTTGGGCGGGTGATGCGTGATGTGGAGCGTCAACTCGATTCAGTTAGCGACGCCGGACGCGGCGCGCTAACAGAGTTGGTCGGTCGCACCAGGCGGATCCTGTCGCAAAAGCAGAAGGACAAGAACAAGCTGTACGCCTTGCATGCGCCGGAAGTTGAGTGCCTGGCCAAGGGCAAAGCGCGCACGCCGTACGAATTCGGTGTCAAGGTGTCGATCACGACGACCCACAAGGAAGGGCTCGTGATCGGAGCGCGCTCAATGCCGGGCAATCCGTATGACGGCCATACGCTGGCCGAGGCACTGGAGCAGGCGGCAATCCTAAGCGACGTGCAGCCGGAAGTGGCCGTTGTTGATCGAGGCTACAAGGGTGTCGCCGTCGAAGGCGTGAAGATCTATCACCCGGGATTGCGACGCGGCATCACGCGGGGCCTGCGCGCGATGATCCGATGGCGAAGCGCGATCGAGCCGGCCATCGGTCACATGAAGGCCCGATGGCAAACTCGATCGGAACTGGCTCAAAGGCGCACTCGGCGATGCGATGCACGCGGTGCTGTGCGGCGCCGGCCACAACCTGCGCATGATCCTCAGAAAGCTGCGGCTTTTTTACGCCCTCATTCTGATCGCTTTGCGCAACCGCTCGCCCACTGTCGTCTTCACGGCATGATGGCCGCGCCGCGCTAAACGAATTATTCAGGGCCGACTAATTGAGCTCGGCCGGCAGCGATTGATCCACGTCAACTGGCGTGCAGCATCCGCGATGCTTCGTCTGCGTCAACAGTCGTGCCAGGCTGGACCATAGACTAAATGTCACTACGGGTTGCGCCCGTTTCCACACGGTCTGTCAGGGAGCCTTGACGATGAGCTACAAAAGCATTCTCGTTCACCTCGAAACGAGCGTTCGCGCGCATCCGCGCCTCGAGATCGCATTGCAGCTTGCCCGGTTTCACGCGCGGCTGACCGGTCTGTTTCCGACCTATGTGCCACCGCGCCACGTGTTCGTCGTCATGGCCGGCACTGCCGAGTACTACGCGGAGCACGAGCGCCAGCGCCACGAAAAGGCCGGCTCCCTCGAGCGGCTCTGTCATGCCGAACTCGCGCGTGCAAGGGTCGAAGGTCAGTGGATCACCGCAGACGGCTATGCGAACGACGTTGTGCCGCCGTACGCCCGTCTCGCCGATCTGATCGTGCTCGGACAGACTGATCCGGTCGACCCCGAGGCGTTCGTCGCCGAACAGTTCGTCGAGCACGTCGTGCTGTAGGCGGGACGGCCGGTATTGGTGGTGCCGTCGAGCGGGCGCGTCGCGCCGCCGGGCCGGCACGTGCTGATCGCGTGGGACGGCAGCCGTGAAGCCACCGGCGCGATCCACGACGCGCTGCCGTTCCTCGCGCATGCCGCGAAGGTGTCGCCGCTGACGGTCCCTTCGCCCAGCGATCAACCGCCGCGCGACCGGATTCCCGGCGCGGACATCGCGCCGACCATCGAAAACGACACGCCGGTCGGCGATGCTTTGCTGTCGCAGGCGTCGGAGCTCGGCTGCAACCTGATCGTGATGGCGCGTTCGCGCACTCCCGCCTGCACGAAGTCGTACTGACGGATGCTGCCCGACTCAGTGCGGCCGAGACCTGGGCACACACTTTGGGAGCCCGGGTCGCGCGAAGAACCAGATACCCACTGAGCTAGACTTGACTATCGCTTGTACCGCCGGGACATGACATGTTCGATAGACAGACGCACCGAGGCTTCAGCATCACAGTGACAGCGCGCGACGACGTACGCGGCGGCTCCAATGTCACGCTGCTTGTCGAGCGCATCTTTTCTCACCGGGACGACGTGCGCACCGGCGCGCCGCTCGCAAAACCGGAGCATTACCACTCGGTGCACCCCGCAACTGCGGCCGTCGGCGAAGCCATGCGACGAGTCAGGCGGCTAATTGACGAGGCACTCGGTGAACGCGATCCGCTGGAAGGCGAGTAATTTTCAATTCGCAACTTTCCAGCCCGGTCTGCAGCGCGCCTTGCCCGGATTTTAAATCTGACCAAGCCAAACGACTGGCTCGCCCTTTCGGCAGCCGGACATGATCGATCGCTGCGAGGCGTGAAACCACCGCGGACACCCCTAGGGCAACGATTTTCCTCCCGCTCCGTCTTCGTCGACGGAATTCGCCCTGTTGAACGAAACCAGGGCCCTCGAATGGGGAGCTCGACAATAAGTGAGATTTCCCCGCTTGATCCACTCGCGTTTGAATCGCGAGTTGACCAAGGCGCCTCAAGGCGGTCGCCGGCCCGTCGAATTCGCCATGCTCAACGATAAGCATTTACCGGCACTGGGGCAGGCTGAGAAGGTTGTCCGCAGTGGTCACGTCGTGCCCCGTCCTGAGGAATTTTTGGCCTTGCGGGGTTTGCCAGACGAGCACATCAGCAGTCTGGCCACCTCCGACAACATAGAAGCTCCACCTGCCCGTCTCAATCCCGTTAATAGCGTCTTTCTCGCTGATCTTCCACCGGCTCCCGTCGGGATTCTTTCCGCCGATATGCGAAATGGCCTCGTGCCTACTCTGCTTTTTTGTCTTCCTGATGCAGAGAACCTGAATACGCTGCGCCATAACCTTCCTCCTCTTTATGATTGAGTTTGATATTGCACGATCCATCATATTAAGGAATTGCACGTTTACCCGCGATTTATGCGATATGTATTGGCGCAGATCAAACGGATCGGGATTTACTAAAACACAAGTTATTTCAATTCCCTCCGAGAAATCAGATTTGAAAGCCGACTTAACCCGCGAGGCTCGCCAACTGATTTCTCCCGAACCACCGAATCGGTGGTCTCAACGATTCGGGGCATTTTCACCGGTGGTCGTGAAACGCGCCTCCCTTGCAGGGCTGATGAAAGATTATTTCGAACAGCGCCGTCGTCGACCGCGCGCACTATCGGATCGGATGCTCGCGACGCGGCGGCCTATTCGGTTGATGCCGCATTGCAAAGGGGATGGTCAAAGTGATGCACCCTTTGATGCAGTATGACCACCCGGTCGCACTGCATGGGAGTAACGAGCGACCACGTTTCCTACGAACGTGTAGGATGAAGTTGACCCGTTTTCACGGATAGATTTGCAGTTGGATTCAGTATGCGATGGATCCTTTTGATGACGTTGAATCGCGGGTTGTCCACGGGCGGGCGGCGGGTCGCTTCTCACGACCACGACGCTGCCCGCCGGCGGACAACCCGCGCGGCGACGGTCTTTGTTTTTGCGCATGCATGTTTTCGGATTCGAGAGGTGAGCAGTAGCCGATGCTGCCATGCAGGCGTCGTACGTTGTACCAACCTTCGAGGAAGCAGAAGATACGTCGCCTGGCCTGTTCGTGAGTGGTGAAGTGTTCGCGACAGAGCAGTTCGGCTGCGAGTGTGCCGAAGAACGACTCGCACATCGCGTTGTCATACGCATCTCCCGCTGTGCCCATCGACGGCTGCACGCCCGCCTCGCGACAGCGCCGCCCAAAGGCGATGGATGTGTATTGCTTAGGTTCAAGGGATCGTTGCAACACCTGATGTTTATGACGCGAGTAGTAGATCTCTCAGTGCTTCTGCCGGTGCTTTCCATCCAAGGCTTTTACGCGGTCTGCAATTCACTGCGTCTGCGACGGCATCGAGTTCACGCTCCGTGTACCGACTGATGTCAGTGCCTTTCGGAAAGTATTGACGTAACAGACCGTTTGTATTCTCATTGGTCCCACGTTGCCATGGGCTTTGAGGATCGCAGAAATAGATCTCCAGACCCGTATCGATTCGAAGCTGCACATGCTGGGCCATCTCTGCGCCTTGGTCCCACGTGAGTGATCGTCTCAACCGCTCTGGCAATAGCACGATCTTGGCAGCTATGGCATTACGGACCGTCTCCGCTCCATGCCCCGCCAGCGGTGGCGCATTCTTGACTCGCACGCCGTCGCCATGGCCCTCCATAGGTGGGAGATGGAGCAACATTCTAAAGCGGGTGGTACGCTCGACCAGCGTGCCTACCGCAGATCGGTTAAGGTCAATGATCAGGTCACCTTCCCAGTGGCCCGGAACAGCGCGGTCAACAGTCTCAACCGGTCGTTCACTGATCATGACCTCCGGAGTGATGAAATGCTTTCCACGCTTTTGCGTCCTGGCTCGAGGCACACGAAGTGCACGGCCCGTACGCAGACACGCAGTAAGCTCTCGTCGCAGAGCGCCACGGCCCTGGATGTAAAGCGCCTGATAGATGGCTTCGTGAGAGATTCTCATGGATTTGTCGTCGGGATAGTCAACCTGCAATCGTCGACTGATCTGTTCGGGACTCCAGCAGGTGCCCCCAACGCCGGTCCGCGCGGCGGCCTTGTCGTCGTCCTTTCCACGGTACGTCAGGTCCGGCAATCGGCCTGCCTCCAGAGTCGGTGACTGCTCCGGCCAATCGACTTTGCACATACTTCTTTAATCTCTCGTTCTCTGCCAGCCTGGACGCTTTGGGACGTTCCGCTGCACGCTCTGCTTTCCACTGAGCAACCGTCGCCCTGTGTATCAAAGTACCACCACGGGTTGCAGCGTTACGGCGCAACTCGCGTGAGATGGTCGAAGGTGAGCGCTGCAGTCTCCGCGCGATCTCACGAACCCCGCAACCCTGTGCCCGCAGCAACGCGAATTTCTTCGCGTTCAGAAAAAGACAGATAGGGCCCACCGCCCGGCGTCAGTTCGATTGGCGGCATTCCTCCCGCCTCACGAAACCACCTTGGTCCCAGAGGTTGCGACACGCCACATTCCAGCGCTGCAGCCTCGGTCTCATGCCCTGCCGGATACAGTTCCAGAACGCTCGCTTTGTCTCGAGTTGATTGACACCAGGCCTGCCAGGCGATCGCATTATTGGTCTTCCCGTCTTTTCCGAACCCCAGCCCTGTGGTCGTCCCATTTGACACCTCCTTTAGGAGATGTTGCAACGACCGGTTGAATCCGCCTTGACAGCCCTGATCGGAATGTAGGATGACGCCCTCGTGGTGCCGCTGCTGCAACGCCATGTCCAGCGCACGCAGCATCAGTTCCGTGTACAGGTGGTTCGATGTATGCGGTCGAGGAACAACGTCCTTCCAATGATTGGCTGATGGTCTGAACCTAAGTGTCCGCGTGGACACATGCACTCAGACCGCAATGAACGAGAATCGAGATCTTCGTAGCAGGCTGGTCGTTGGCCATAAACGGGACGGCCGGCGCGAATTCAATGAGGATGCTGTACGGGAACTGGTCGCACTGTGCCTGAGGCCGCACGTGTCGATCGCGCGTGCCGCGATGGATCACGACGTCAACCGGAACCAGTTACGCCGGTGGATCGCACGCTATCAGCCGCAGATCCTGCACGAATTCCGGGAGCCAGATCCATTGGTAATCGATGGCGTCTCGATCGACATTCCGGCTCCGACGGTCACAGGCCCCAGCAACGCGACTACCTTGCCGGCGTTTGTTCCCGTCATCTCTGCTCCAGTGTCTGCGTCGACGCCGTCCGCCCAGTTTCCATCGATGACGCTCGCGCTACACGTCCGGTTACCCAACGGTGTCGAACTCGACTTTGGCGAAGCTGGCGTCGAAGAAATCACGACGATCATCCAGGTGCTCGGGAGGCTCCCGTGTTCCGGTTTGACGAAGGGCTGAACGTCTATCTGCACCGCGATCCGGTCGATTTCCGATTCGGAATGACCAGCCTGTCGATTCTTGTGGAGCAGGCGATGGGACTGAACCCGATAGATTCGTCGCTCTACGTGTTCACGAACCGGCGATGTGATCGTATCAAGATCCTGGGCTGGGATCACAACGGGTTCTGGCTATTGCTCAAGAGACTAGAAGAAAAGGACCGCTTCGTCTGGCCCGACAGTAGTACCGGAGTCGTCACGCTGGACGTCGAGCGGTTGCAGTGGCTACTCAAGGGTGCTGACATTGCCGCGCTTCGGCGCCATCCGAAACGACATTATGCTCGTGTGAGTTGAACACGATATTGACGTGCCGGTCTAAGCAACATGCCGATCAACGTCACCCTCTCTGCCGACGAACTCAAGGCACTCCTGGCGATGCGCGAGGAGCACGCCGCGCTTCAGCAAGAACGTGACGAACTGCGAAGCACGATGCGACTCGTGACCGCAGAGCGCGATCTCGCCGAGGAGCGATTGCGAGCTTACCGCCGTGAGCTGTTCGGTGCGAAGAGCGAAGCGCGCGATACTGATCAACCCGGCTTGTTCAACGAAGCCGAAGTGCTCGGTGCGAACTCCGCGCCCGCGCAGGAAGACACACCACAAACGAAGGTTGCCGCGCACACGCGCAAGCAGCGTGGCCACCGCAGGCCGCTCGATCCCAACCTGCCGCGCGATGTCTTGCGGCATGAACTGCCCGAAGCCGATCGCTTCTGCGCCAACGACGGTCACGCGCTTGTAGAGATCGGCGTTGAAACCAGCGAGCAGCTCGACGTGATTCCGGAGCAGCTGTGCGTCATCCAGCACCAGCGTGTCAAGTATGCCTGGCCGTGCTGCGATCTCGGCATCAAGGTCACGCCAGCGCCGCCGCGCATCATCCCTCGCGGACTCCTCACCGAATCAGCACTCGCGTGGATTGCCACCGGAAAGTACCAGTTCGGAATGTCCCTGTATCGCCAGGCAGGCCTGCTGCGGCGCTTCGGTGGCGACATCTCGTCGAACACGATCGCCGCGAGCATGGTCCGTGTCGGTCTCGCGACGCAACCCGTGATCAATCTGATGCGCGATGCGTTGCTTGATGCCGACCTGATCTACTGCGACGAGACGACATTCCAGGTCCTGAAGGAGAAGGGGCGCAAGCCACAAACAAAGAGCTATCTCTGGTCGCAGATGACCGGGTCGGGACCGCCGATCTGCTGCTTCACCTACACGCCCGGACGAGGTGCGAAGCTGGCTGACAAGCTGTTCGTCGGCGTGGGTGAAGGTGCGGCCCTGATGACCGACGGATATGAGCCCTACAATGGCATTGCCCAGCGTTACCAACTGGTTCACCTCGGATGCTGGGTTGATTCCCGGCGCTACTTCGTCAAGGCAGAGGACAATGTGCCCAAGGCAGCGCGCTCGCCCGATCTGCTCGCGACGCGCTTCATCAAGCTGATCGGAAAGTTGTTCGTTGCCGAGGCGCATAGCGGGAAATGGAAAGCCGACAGGCGGCAGCGATTGCGACGACGGTACAGTGCACGTGTGCTCGACGCCATCCACAATCTGATGCTTGAGCAGTCGCCTGGCGTCGTGCCACAAAGCTTGCTGGGCAAAGCGTTGACGTACCTGCGCGAACAGTGGCCGAAGCTGGTCCGCTACATCGAGAATGGCAACTGGGCTATCTCGAACAATCCTTGCGAAAACTCGATTCGCCCGTTCTGCGTCGGGCGCCGCGGCTGGCTGTTCTCGGACAGCGTCGACGGAGCAAACGCGAGCGCCAACCTGTACTCCCTCGTCGAATCGTGCAAGGCGAATCGCATCGACCCATACCGATACCTCACCTGGCTGTTCCGGCAGATACCTCTGGCGAAGACCGTCGTCGACTACGACGCGCTGCTTCCCTAGCAAATGCGTGCCCACTCACGCTGACCCGCACCGTTACTACACATCACGCGCTCCACCTCGCTCTGGGAGGCGTCCTTCTTGGATCGCATACAGTCAAGCGTTGTAGAGATCGGGTTCAACGAGGAATGCAGAACAGGATGAAGCAGCAGACGTTGGCGATGGCAGCCGATCAAGGAGCGGGTTTCGAGACCCACCGCAAACGCACTCAGCGCGATGAGTTTCTCGACACGATGAATGCGATCGTACCGTGGACGCAGTTGTGCGCGGTGATCGAGCCGCACTATCCGAAGCGCGGCAATGGCCGCCCGCCGATTGGCCTGGAGCGCATGCTGCGGATGCACTTCGTGCAGCACTGGTTCAATCTGGCTGACTTCGCGTGCGAAGAAGCGCTGTATGACAGCGCAAGCCTGCGCCGCTTTGTGGGTATTGACCTGGGCTGCGAACCCGTGCCCGACGCGACGACGCTGCTCAAATTCCGGCGCCTGCTGGAGACTCACAAACTGGGCGAGCAGTTGTTCGCCGAAGTGGGCCGGGTCCTTCAGGGCGGCGGCATGAAGCTCAAAAGCGGCACCATCGTGGACGCTACGATCATCGGCGCGCCGAGCTCGACGAAGAATGAGCAGAAGGCGCGCGCCCCTGAGATGCATCAGACTCGCAAAGGTCGACAATGGTATTTCGCTGCCAAGCTGCATATCGGGGTGGACAGCCAGAGTGGCCTGGTGCACAGCGCGGTACTCACGCCGGCCAACGTCCATGACAAGCACCCGCTGCCGCAACTGCTGCACGGACGGGAGCAGCGCGTCTACGGCGACAGCGCCTATGCGAGCCAGA
This sequence comes from Paraburkholderia atlantica, assembly GCF_000092885.1. Taxonomy (NCBI): domain Bacteria; kingdom Pseudomonadati; phylum Pseudomonadota; class Betaproteobacteria; order Burkholderiales; family Burkholderiaceae; genus Paraburkholderia; species Paraburkholderia atlantica. The sequence continues at coordinate 329,468 of NC_014120.1, forward strand.
AAGCGCTGATCCACAGCAAGGCGCCCAAGGCGCGCGACTTCACCAATCAGCGCACCCGCCGTGCGCGCGAAGTCGACGAGGTGCAGCGTTGCAAGAACCGCAACAAGTCGAAAATTCGCGCCCGGGTGGAACATGTCTTTGCCGTCGTGAAGCGACTGTGGGGATTTACCAAGGTTCGCTATCGCGGGTTGGAAAAGAACGCCAACTGGGCGTTCGTCGCGCTCGCACTGGCGAACGTTTACCTGTCGCGCAGAAAACTGATAGCGCAGGTACGCCCATAGTGGGCAAAGGGCGGGCAAAGTGCCCGTCCAAAATGCCCGAAAGGGCGGAAAAGCAAGGGCTAAACTCGGCATCATGACTTGGGGACGTTCAAACCGCTGACACGTCGTCAATCTAGTGGCTTGTTCAGCTTAGCCTTAAGTGAACACGATGCTCCCAAGACTTTCACGGTGACTCAAGATGGGATGACCGGGCGCTTACTGAAAGTCGCCGTTTTGTTGTAAGCATTCGCTCAGTGCCGCACAATTGACCTCCGCGCGACAGAAAACCGAGTGCTAAAGAGGCGGCAGAGACGGGAATTCGGACAGTAGAACAAGGAGAGCGCTTATTCGTTGGATGTGCGCCCGACAACCCACTAAACGGAAGTTTGCAGAGGTTCTGAGGTGATGGACGATCCTCCGTTACACGGCGGAAAGTTCATGCTAATGTGGACAAGTCGAGATGCCACGCCGCGCAATCTTGTCGGCATGGAAATGTAATTTAGTATGGAAAGTCGGACGCGTATCAGATACCGTAACTTCTTAATAGTCTCTCACGATGGAACATTTGGTATGTCATATGTCACCGCTCTCACATCATTTGAATGCCAATCGAAACCGCCGCGCAGTAGAAGAGGATCACTTAGCAGCGTCGGAGCGCAAGGGACCATCTTCAGGGCTTGCTGCAAACATGGACCGTCTCCATCAGACCGACTGGTCGGCACGCGACGAGGCCCTCTCTTCTCTTTCCTTGCTATGGAGCCCGACGACGGTTCCTGGGCGTCGGTCTTCACGTGCTGTCGCATGACTTCAGACATGCTGTCCTCCATTGACGTGCAACTCAGCTCCGTTGATGTACGAGGAGGCCTCAGTGCAGAGAAAGTAGATTACTCGTGCGACCTCGTCCGGATCCCCGAGACGACGCATAGGAATTCCGTGATCCACGATCTCCTCTGTGCCGGGCGACAGGATTGAGGTATCAATTTCGCCCGGAGCAATAGCGTTGACGCGTACACCCTTCGGGCCAAACTCGTGCGCCATTTCTCGTGTTAGAGCTGCGAGCGCAGCCTTTGAGGCTGCGTAGGCAGTACCTGCGAAAGGATGAACCTTCACCCCGGCGATTGATGTTACGTTGGCAATGGCCCCGTTTCCTCGGACCAACTCTGGGAACAACGATCGCGCCAGTAATGCGTTTGATACCAAATTCACGTTAAGAACAGTCATCCAAGTCCGAAGATCGCTCTTGAGAACTCCGAGGCGCGATCTATCCTCGCCTTTAGGAGAGACGCCAGCATTGTTGACGAGCGCGTGTAACTGTCCATTAGGTAGCCGTCGCCTGACTTCAAAAGCGATTCGGTCGATACTATCTAGGTCCGCGAGGTCTGCCTGTATGTGCGCTTCGCGCGCAGCAGGCCACTTGCAACTGTCCGAAAACGGCCGCCGGGAGACAGTGAACACCTCCCAGTTGTTCGCCTGAAAAAGCTTAACTGTGGCATGACCGATACCGCGGCTGGCGCCGGTCAGCAGCATATAACGAGTAACTTGGCTCATCTGTGCATGTCCAATTGGATAGATCGTTGCGGCGTGCAGTTGAGCGACTGCCGCCTGCATGGGTGAGGTGTACCTACTCGCAAGCAGGCGTGCTAAACGAACAGCTCCTGCAGTGCAGCAATTGACCTGTTTCCACGATGTGTCACCGCGGTCACGCGACAAGGTCAATTGGTGTTGCGAAAACGGAGACGAGCAGTGGTTAAGAAAGGAAATATCGCGATTGCGGGCAATGCGCGGCTTGGACAGCGGCCGCCTCCGTTCGCCGCGGATCCGCGGGATTGCTTCGATAAACACTGGCATCCGTTTTGTGAGGATATCAGACTTTCATATGGCGAAGTGCCCGCCACATCCGAGCACACAGAGAGGTCCTGATCGGCGCGAAAATGCGCACGGCCACGCAGATAACCACGCCACCATTGATCACAAGACTCACCAACGCAAAATAGGCGAACAGTTGGCAGTCCGCGTGGCGCAATATCAGTGCAACCCTCATCTCTGTGTGAGAAACGACAGCTTGGCACCGAGTGCAGTGTCCACGATCGAAAACGCAACATGCACACCGACACGAGCCACGAACGCCACGCGCGCGGGCGCGTCCAATACGGACGCGCCAGTCCGATGAAGCGTCGGAAGAATCGGCCGTTGATGCTGTAGACTGCCTCGAATTTCTGATCACCAACAAGGATTCGTGTTGGCCTGCTCCCTCTGGTTGTGCGTCATTTCGTTCTGTAACTTCGCCACTGACGACGCCTTGAGCGCTGCATCGTCGTTGAAGGCGCACCACTTCTTCGCTCCTGACTGAACCTCGATGATTTCAGGCCGAACGACATCGTATTGAGGCAGCCATTTCTTGACCGTTTCCTTCAACCTTAAATAGACGTCACGACCAATCTGTCGCATTCCTTTTCGTTCACATAGAACATCAGTTACCGAATGCTACGCGCTCCCAAATAATCGAAGACTTTCTCGCCTTTAGCCACTTTCAGTTGCACCATCTTGATCCTCCGGAGAATCTGCCTGCTGTTCGGCGAAGGGGTTTTCGTACCGCACCGTGACTAAGATCCTCATTCCCGCCGCGCGCGACGTCTACGCCGACCGCCTTCTGGGTATGGCTCGGCCTCAGTACGCGACCGAGCGGCCCCGGAGCCGCAAGGACGACGTCCATCGTGTCCTTCTGCTGCCAGCGCTTGGAGCTGTGCCGGGCGGTAATATGTGACGGGAAGCCGAGGTTGTGCGGCAGATGCACCAAGCGGCATTTCGTGGTGAGCACATGCACGATGGCTTCAGCCCGCAGACTGGCGACGCGCGGACGACCAAGACCAAGTGTCTGCGAACCGAAGAGCGGCTCAACCATCACCCATTCGTCGTAAGTGGGCGGCTGGTAGATCAAACGTCGCTTACCTCTTCTTCGACCGATCGTTGAGCGGTCTGGCCGTCCAACACTTCTATCCGGAACGGGCCACGGACTCCCGTTGAAAATTCGGCCGCCGCGGCCAAGGCGCGTTCGAGTCTGACGTCCGGCCGCATCGGAACACCGACGGTGGTATACAGCGAGCCCAGCGCCACCTGTTCGCCGCTACCACAGGCATCGAAGTTCACGGCGCGTTCACCAACCTGATATTCGTCGCCAATCCGGAAGATACGTCCCATGTACCCAACCAGAAAAGTGCCACCCGATTCGCGTTCGCCGTGCTTGCGCGCGAATCCGCCGCGGGCAAAGCAAGCGCGTACCGCATCAATGAACGTCGTGCACATGAAGGCGAACACGTCGGTGCCTTCCGGTTGCGGCGCGACGGTCAGACTATGGCCCAGAAGCTGCCCCATCCTGAAGGATGTGGTGAAGCCGATCAGGAACGGTCCCACACGATAGATCTTGGGGTCAGCGCGCACGGTGATGGCCCCTCCCCCCGATCCTGCCGAATCCGCACCCATGTAAACCTTCTTGCCATCTGTCAGCGCCACAATGCAGGTCATGCTGCCTCCGTAGGTGTTGCCCGATAAAACGCGACGCGCACGCCCTCGCACGGCTCAGCCGTGGTCGAAGCCATGCAAGTCCGCCCATTGCCGTCCAGAACTGCCCCGCGGTTCCATGACGTAGCCGTAGATATAGATCTTTAGCAGCACCGCTGGATGATAGGACGGGCGACCTGTCGCAGACGGCATTGCCCCTTCGAAGCCCAACGATGCAAGGTCAAGCTCTTCTACGAACGCCTCAATGATCCTTACCGGATTGTCCTCAGTAATGAAGTCATCGAGGCATTCCGGAAGCAGCGTCACTTGCTTGCGATCTTCACCTTCTATATATCGCTTCAGCCGGTCACCCATGCTGAATGAGTTAATCCAGTTTAGGTAATCAGCGTTTTCACACAAGCTCGACCCATTCCGGTCACAGGCAACGGAATGCACAGAGGCAGCTGTCGGACGGACAGCGGCCATTCCAGGCTTACTGCTTGCCTCCGCTCCATCCGTCCCGTTCACGTAAGGCGATAAACCTTGCGCGCGGTTCCCCGGAACAAAGCCTCGCGTTCGCCAGCGCTAGCGTGTGCAGTCAACTTCTTGAAGGCGTTCCAACCGTTGCTGAATGGATAGGAACCCTTGTCTACCGGGAAGTTGCTCTCGAACATGCAGCGCTCTGCACCGAATGCCTCGATACATGTGTGCATCCATGGCTTCCATGCTTCGGCCAAATCGTCCGAGATAGGCGGCCGTTCACCCTTTTCAAACTCGAAGCCATTAATGCGCATCCCGAGGCCGCCCACCTTCACATAGACATTCGGCAACTGGGCGAGAGTACGCATCGAGCGGGACCAGACATCAAACACTTCTGCGCGCTGATTTGCATAGCTGGCAATCCGGACCACGCCCCCACAATGGTTGATGATGAAAGGCGTATCAGGATAGGCCTTCGCCAGGTCGAATAGCTCCGGCAACTGCGGAAAGAATAGCCATGCGTCGTACGACAGGCCCAGCGAAGCCAGTTGATCGACGCCTGCCCGGTACTCGGGGTCGAGCAGCAGCCCTCGAGGCGCCGCCGACAATGGATTGACGAGCGTCTGGTCAGCATCCCAGGTAACGAGATGTCGAACGCCACGGAACCGACCATCGCCGGCATGCAGTTCCGCTTCGAGAACATCGCGAACCGCTGCTCCCCTGCGAAGATCTGCATAGCCGACCATACCCTTCGCAACCTCCGGCTTGCTTTTTTTCAAAGGCGCGGTGACGCCAGCAACATACTCGATTTCTCCGACCGGGCGCAGCGACTCAGGACCAGACGGGCGATATCGTGTCAGCCCCTGCATGAACACCGACGCGGTGACGTTATGGCCCGTTTGCGCGTCCTGCAGATACTCGTCGAGAAGATAGGTCCAGCCCGGACGATCGTAAAAGTGATGATGCGCGTCGACGATCGGCAGGTCGGGCTCAAGCGCCGCCTCGGTGCAGGAAGCGAGCCAGTCAGTCCGAACGGAAAGATAGTTGCTGGTTGTACTCACGGAATGCGTTCCCTCTTTTGCAAATGCCCGGCGCAGAGTGACAGCCGGCAAAATCAATGATGCTGCGGCAGCGCCAATCAGCTGCCGACGCCGGAGCGAAGGGAATTTGTTCATTCCTGTTCTCCACGGCCAAAGGCATAAAGTGACAAGGTCAGCAAAGTCGTGATACCGAGCACGATCGAAAGTCCAATCATGCCGGCCGAAAACGTGCCGAAACTGTCCTTCAAATAACCCACCAGGTACGGTCCCGCAAATCCGCCGAGCGCACCAATTGAGTTAATGAAAGCGATACCACCGGCAGCCGCCTGTCCGGAAAGAAACCGCGCCGGGAGCGTATAGAAGATCGTGCGACCCGCAATAGTGCCGATCAACGCGAGCGTGATGCCGGTCATGGCCGGAACCAGTTGATGGAAGTACGTCGAGACACCCAGCGCGATCGCACCAATCAAAAGGCCTGCGGCGAGATTTGCGATCGGGCCGCCGCGACGATCGACTCGCTGTGCCCAGCAGAGCAATGCGATCGTGGCGAAGAAGTAAGGCACGGCCGACATCCAGCCGGTTTGCGTGACGCTCATCCCGTGAGCCCTCAGCATCTGAGGCAGCCAGATACCGATGCCGTAAGAGCCCATCGTGAAGCCGAAGGAGATCATCGCAAGAATGTAGGTGCGCACGTCCTTCAATGCCGTGACAAAAATTTTTTTTTCTGACCGGACGCGGCTTCCCGATCGAACGCGCCTTGTAGCGCTTGCCGTTCCTCGTGCGACAACCACTTAGCATCGGCGGGTTTATCCGCCAACATTTTCAGTACCAGAAAACCGAGGACGCACGCGGGCAGTCCTTGAACGATGAACATCCACCGCCAGCCCGCCAGTCCAAGGACACCGTGCATATGGAGCAGCCCCGCCGACAGCGGGCCACCGACGAGTGACGAGAGCGGCGTGGAGACGGTGAACCATGCGAGCACGCGAGTGCGATAGCCAGCCGGAAACCAGACGGCGAGAAAAAAGATCACACCCGGAAAGAAGCCGGCCTCACCAATGCCGATCAGCAGCCGTATTACGTAGAAGCTCTTTGGCCCCACGGCGAGCGCCGTCGCCGCGGCGAAAAAGCCCCACGTGATCATGATGCGGGCAAACCAGCGCCGCGCGCCGAAGCGGTATAGCGCCAGATTGCTCGGAACCTCGAACAAACAGTACCCGGCGAACATGATGCCCGCGCCCCAGCCGAACTGGGTAGCGCTCAAGCCAAGATCGTGATTCATCGTCAGCGCCGCGAAGCCGACGCTCGTCCGATCCAGATAGTTGAAGAAGTATGCGAGCGCGAGTAGCGGAATGAAGCGCCACGCGGCTTTTCTGACCGCAGACTGCTCGACGGTGGAACCCACCGTGCTGCCTGTCGTGATGTTCGATGAAATGGATGTCATGTCTCGTCTCCAGACGAATCAAGGCGCGCAGAAGGCTCAGTGGCCTCTGCGGCTCGGTGATTCTTTGTGGGTGTTGCAACGTCAGGCGCTGGCGAGTTCGTTCGCCGATGGTTTCGACGCATCGCCAGGCTGAGCGTACTGACACTTGACGATCCCGGCCTCGGTCAACTGCCTGAGATCCTCAGGCGTATATCCGAGACCTGTCAGCAGCGCCTGGGTATCCTGACCCAACGAAGGCGGCGCCGCACGCAGGTGCAGGCGCTCACCGCCAAGCGTCAAAGGCAGCAGCACAGTCCGCGTCGCAATGGCCTGCCCTGCGCCGCTTGCGTCGGGCGGCAAAGTCACCTCGGCGAGTCCGCCGGTAGCGAGCAGGTGCGGATCATCGAACAGGTCCTGCGGTTTCGTGAGCGGCGCATACGGCAGTCCGCAGCGCTCGAAGATTGCGCTGATCTCGGCAGCCGTGAAGGCTTCCATATGCTTTCGAAGCTGCGGCAACAACCATTCGCGGGCCTGCACGCGCTGATTGTTGGAAGCGATGCGCTCGTCAGCCTTGAGTTCTGCAAGCCCGAAAGCGTCGCAAAACAGCCCCCATTGCGTATCCGAGACAACCGCGAGGAAGATCTGCGCGCCGTTTTTGACCGAGAACACGTCATAGACTGCCCACGCTGAAATACGGCTCGGCATCGGTGCCGCGGCCTTACCGGTCACCGCGTACTGCATCATGTGCTGGGCGACGAGAAATACATTGTTCTCGAACAGTGCGCTCTGGACTTCCTGACCACGTCCCGTGCGTTCGCGTTGAGCCAGCGCCGCCATCGCACCGATCGCGCCGAACATTCCACCCATGATGTCGTTGACACTGGTGCCGGCTCGCAACGGTCTGCCGTCAGGTCCGGTCATATAAGCGAGGCCGCCCATCATCTGCACGACCTCATCGAGCGCAGTGCGATGATCGTATGGGCCGGGCAGAAAGCCCTTATGCGACACGTAGACGAGACGCGGGTTGAGCCTGGACAGCGCCGCGTAACCGAGGCCGAGCTTGTCCATCGTGCCGCTCTTGAAGTTTTCGCTGAAGACGTCCGCACCACCAAGAAGCTTGTGAACGATCTCCACGCCGCGCGGATCTTTTACGTCGACCGCGATACTCTTCTTGTTGCGGTTGAACGTGCTGAAGAAGCCCGCACCGGACCCGCGCAAAACTCGTGTGCTATCGCCGGAAATAGGCTCGACCTTGATCACTTCCGCGCCCAGGTCCGCCAGCACCATGCCGCATGTCGGCCCCATCACCATGTGCGTCATCTCGACGACGCGTACACCGCTATACGGCAAATTCCGGTTTGCTTGCACGTCGCTCATTGCGCTACTCCAGTGAGGCAGCCTTTGGGTTGCGGCGCGCTGGGTGCGCGGCCGTCTGCATACGCGAATCCCTTTGGGAGCCCCGCGTCCTGCACGTGCCCGTATAACGCTTCGCCGGGCAGTGCCTCCGCGAGAATGGCGCGCGCGGTAATGAGCCTGTCGATGTCCACACAGGTGTCGTAGCCCATCGCTTCGAGCAGAAACGCTAGATCCTCGGTCACGATGTTGCCGGTCGCGCCTGGCGCATAAGGACAGCCGCCCAGGCCGGCCTGACTCGAATCAATTGTCGTCACACCGACCTCGAGCGCGGCGACGACGTTCGCTAAACCCTGTCCGCGCGTGTTATGGAAATGTGCGCCGCCAGCCTTCGCGCCGAACTCCGATTGCAACCGACGGAACAGCCGGCGAACCTGTGCCGGATTCGCATAGCCGCTCGTATCGGAGAGGCCAATTTCGTCGACGCCGCTCTCGGCCATTGCCTGGCACATGCGCATCGTTTGATCCTCGCTCACGGTGCCCGCGATCGCGCAGCCGAAGGCAACCGAAACGCCGGTTTCGATCTGCACGCCCGGAAACTGTTCGTTGCGAAGCGCGACGATATTGCGGACTTCTTCGATCATCTGCTCATTGGTCTTCCGGATATTGGCCAGCGAATGTTCGTTGGTCACCGACACGGGAAGCGTGACCTTATGCACGCCCGCTTCGAAGGCGCTCTGGCTTCCACGGAAATTTGGTGCGAGAACGGCGACGTGCAGATCCGGGATTGAGAGGGCATGCGCCACGACTTCGCGGATGTCAGCCATCTGCGGCAGCAACTTCGCCGGCACGAACGAACCGACTTCGATTTCGCTGATTCCCGCAGCAGCGAGTGCGGAAAGCCATCGCAGCTTCGCAGCAGTGGGCATGACGCTCTTGATGCTTTGTAGACCGTCGCGCGGCCCGACCTCGCTGATCAGCACCTTCGGGCTTGAATGACTCATCATTGACTCCCGTGTTCTATTGGACAGACCAATGTTTCATTTAACAGAACTATAGGCATGTTCGTAGACCTACAAAAGCGGGGTAAACCCACAGAAATAGAACTTGAGTTCTGCGAGATAGAACGATACGATGCCAATCATGATCAAAACGACAAGACAAGCCGTGACCACTGATGCCCTTTCAACGCCTGAGGCATCCGATACTGCCAACGACAGTTCCAGCGGCGTAGCCGTGCTCGACCGTGCGTTCGCCATCCTCAACGCGTTCGGGCCGACCGACGACCAGTTGACGCTCACCGAACTCTCGCGACGCACAGGGTTGTACAAAAGCACGGCCTTGCGCCTGCTGGGCGCGCTGGAGCATGGAGGCTTTATCCGCAAATTGAGCGACGGGCAGTACGGCGTCGGCCACCAGCCGCTACGGCTAGCCGCGCTCTATCAGCGATCCTTCCAGGTCGGTCCCGTCATCGAGCCGTTGCTTCAACAGTTGAGCCGCGACCTGGGGGAAACAGCGTCGTTCTATGTGCGGCAGGGCGATCATCGACTGGTGCTCTATCGTGTCGAGCCGACGCGGAGCGTGCGTGTGTCAATCCGCGTCGGCGAAGAATTCCCGATCGACAAAGGCGCGTCCGGCAAGGTGCTGCTCGCTTTCACTGAGGCACAGGATCCTCGCTGGAGCGAAGTGCGCGAGGCTCTTTGGGCGGCGTCTTATGGTGAACGCGATCCCGAAACCGCTTCGACGTCCGTCCCCGTGTTCGACTCGACTGGCGAGTTGGTGGGTGCCCTCACGCTATCGGGACCGAGAGAGAGATTTGGTACTCCTTCGACCATCGACGCGGCCGTTGCGGCCTTACTTGACAGTGCAAAACGCGCGACCGTTGCGCTCGGCGGCAAAGGTGGTCGGTACGATGCCAGTATTGCGGAATTTGCAAACAGAAGCTGAAGTGAGCACGCGCTCGTGAGTGGTCGACCGGGCGCATTGAATCGCCGAGCTGCCATGCTAGGCCCGGCGCGATTTCGGGGATGATGGTATCGGTACAGCAACCCGCGCCCACAAGTGCTGGGGCAGATCCTCGGCCGACCGGTCAAGCCCAGTGGCACCCTTTGCTCGAAGGATATGGGACGCAACTTTCGCGCTCGTTTGTCGGCAGGCGGCCGAGTAGCCGTTTGCGGCCTCGGGTTGAAAGGCCGTTAACGCTACGATTCTGTATGCAAGGACTTCCCCCGAAAGTCCAAATCGGGGGAAGTCCTTGCAAATAGAATCGCTACCAAAGCTGACGGGCAGGCAGACAGAGCTAACGTCTGTTCCTGGCCGAGCCTGTGTGGAAACTGTTTTTTTCCGCTGAGGCGAACTGCCGGAGAGGTCGATCGCGGTTTGGTAGGTCGGGCGACTCTGCCATCGTCGTCAACGGCAAGAAGGCCCCGCAGGGCCTCAGTTCCCAGCCATTTTGATCGCCTTCATCGTCCTCGCAACCCCGAGTATATTCATCACTGTCGGGTGTTTGCCCACATGGCAGCGTCGGCAGAAGATCCGACTCTAGTCTTGTACGCGAACACTGCGGCAATTTTTTTCCGGTTCCTATGTCGAGGCGCGATTGAATGAACTGATCGAGCAAATTTCCTCGCACACAGACAGCGAGCCGAACGTTCCGATCGCATTCTGGCGAACACTGAATGACGGAAAAAAGTCTTACGCCACCCGCGATAAATGGAATCTCATTGCATCTGTGAGCGGCGGGCAAGTATGGGATTCAGGTACCGAACCGTTCCAGTCGCTGGACATTTTGACAGCGTTGCGCAATGAATTGATCCATTTCAAGGGCGAAATCGGAGAGGGAACGAAGCCGCGCCTAAAGAAACTTCAGTATTTGAGCGATCGGTTCAAGGGTCCGGGCGATGATGTTCTTCAGGCGATGAAAGTCGGGAGCTGGGCGCACGGCTTGCTGACGAGCGAAGGCCTTGGGCAGTGGGTGAGCGAAGTCATTGCGCCGGTCGCAAGGGATTTCGACGAACTGCTCTCCGGTAAAAAACCCGAAATAATGAAGGCTTCACCCCCGTTCTCTGATCTTCCCGGTCTAGAGGGTTTAGGCGTTTTTCCCCACGACCCATAACGCGATCTTTGCGGGATAGGCGTCGACGGCGTCTTGCGTAGGCGTTTCCTCGGCTGAGTTACGCGAGAGTAGCACTGCCACAATGATCTTCCCGAGCGGTATGTCCTGGAGTTTCGACGCCATGACCTCATGCCAGCGCTCAATACCATTTGACACTTTGCCCAGAAGCTTGAGCTCATCCACTGCATAATGTGCCACGTAGTTCCGGGCCTTGCGGGCAGCGCGAAGCATTGCCGCGTAGTTCTCCGGAAGCTTTGCACGTGTTGCATTAAGCTTGCTTAAGTGGCATTAACAAAATGAGTTCTTCAGTTTTCGCCAGCAGATGATGCAGCAGGCGATCTTCATGAAGGCTTCGTGGATGAATGCAAGACGTTCGAAGCGGATACGCAGTCGTCGGAAGTTATGGAGCCACGAAATGGTGCGCTCGACAACCCAGCGTGTTTTGCCTAGCCCGCTGCCGTGTGGCTCGCCGCGTCGGGCGATTTCGGTCGCGATGCCGGCTGCGTGGAGCGGACGACGGTATTTGTCGTGATCGCAGCCCCGGTCGCCCTGGACAATGCGGGGCTTCGAGAGTGGCCGGCCGCGCTTGCCGGCAATGGGCGCGATGGCGTCGACCAGTGGGTGAAGCTGCGTAACATCGTTGCGGTTGGCGCCCGTGAGGATTATCGCGAGCGGGATGCCTTGCGCTTCGGTGATGAGGTGGTGCCTGGAACCTGGTCGCGCGCGATCCGTGGGATTCGGTCCCGTTTTTGACCTGCGCCCACTGCGCGGATCGATGAGGAATCGACGACGACACGTGACCAGTCAATCTGGTCAGCCGCGCGCAGCTTTGCAAGCAGGACTTCATGCAGTCGGTCCCAGACGCCGGCAGCCTGCGAGTCCCGTAGACGGCGCCAGCAACTCATGCCGCTGCCACAGCCCATCTCGCGCGGCAGCAGGTCCCAGCGAAGGCCCGTCTGCAGGATGAACAGGATGCCCGTGAGCAACGCACGATCATCGAGCGGTTTGCGCCCTGGATAACGGATTCGCCTTGGTTTGGGAGGGGGCAGCAACGGTTCGATGAGTGCCCAAAGTTCGTCGTCGAGTATGGGTTTAGCCATGTCCTTTTCGTCGTCGAAACAATGAAAAGGTTAACAGCATTCATCGAGAGTAAACAGCCCCCTTGTTCATTTTGCTAAGGGTTCTAAGTCGACAAGCTGGCCGCGAACTACTTCCCGTACAGCTTCGAAAAACTGCTCGTCAGACTGGGCGTCTGGCTGTGGCGCTTTTATCTGGAAGACGAATGCGAGCGATCGGCAGTCGCTCTCGAACTCGCTGGCGATATAGAGTGCTCGTCCCAGTGCTCCATAGGCCCAAGCGAAATCACGGTCGGTCGGTGGAATGGACAGAAGAGGCATGGGGACCTTTGTAAGAGCACAAACAGTCTGATTTTCAACGGTCTTGGCGACGCCATCGACTGACCGCTTGTGGCCGAGGGTGTGTGGAAACCGTTCTACGGCTATGCAGGGGAAGTTGCCGGACAGGCCGGCCGTAGTTGGTGGCTTTGCGACAGTCTAAGGTTGTAAGTATCAAGAAGGCCCCGCAGGACCTCAGCTTCCAGCCATTCGTATCGCCCTCATCGTTTTCGCAACGCCGAGTATCTTCATGACTCGCTTCAGGTTGTAAGCCAACACCTGAAGGCTCATCTCGGTGCTCACTCGTGCGAGGGTTCTGGTCTGGAAGTGCGTGGCACCCATCCAATGTTTGAGCGTGCCGAACACATGCTCAACGGTGCTGCGCCGGATCGTCATTGCGTCTGGATTCCGGTCGAGCCGTCGCTGCATGGCTTCCAGTATCTGTTCGTGTTCCCAGCGTCGAATGCGTCGGTAGTCGCTTGGAGAACATCGCTCCTTGAGATGGCAATGCGGACATGCGCTGGGCCAGTACACCTTCAGATTCATGCCATGTTCGACAGTCGTGAACCGATGAATGGCGCGCTCGCCGGCCGGGCAACGATAGACATCGTCTTTAGCGATGTAGATGAAGTCGCGCTTGGTAAAAAGGCCTTTCTTTCGGGATGCAGACGTCAACGGCTTCGGTACATATGCCTTGATACCCGAGAGTTCGCAGGTACGAATATCCGGGCCACTGAAGTAGCCCCGATCGGCTAGCACCCTGAGTCCGGATTTGCCCATCGCGTCTCTTGCTGCGAGCGCGATCTTGCTGAGCTGCCCGTGATCTCCTCCGACATTGGTCACCTCGTGTTCAACGATCAGGTGATGTTTCGTGTCTACGGCAGCCTGTACGTTGTAGCCGACTGTTCCGGTCTTTTTGCCGCTGCTGGTCATCGAACGCGAGTCGGGATCTGTCAGTGACAGCTGTCTGTCCGGTTGCGTCTTCAGTTGCTTCCGGATCTGCTCGAGCTCGCGCATCCGTTGCCGCAGCAAAGCGACCCTCTCATACAGGCGTACGGTCTTCACATCGAAACCGGTCGGACTGACGCGATCCGCGGTCTCAATCGCGTCGAGGTACCGCTGGATACTCTCCTCGATCTGCTGCTGACGCTTGTCGATCTTGCCAGCGGTGTAGTTCCGGTCGCGGCTGTTTACGGCTTTGAACTTGCTGCCGTCGATGGCCACCATGTCGCTGGAAAGAAGCTTCAGGCCGCGGCACAGTTCGACGAAGCGCCGGCACACGTTGCGAATGGCGGCACCATTGTCGCGGCGAAAGTCGGCGATCGTTTTGAAGTCCGGTGCCAGGCGTCCCGTCAGCCACATCATCTCGAGATTTCGCTGGCATTCCCGTTCAAGACGCCTGCTGGAAGGCAAGCGATTCAGATACCCGTAGATGTAGACCTTGAGCATCACTGCAGGATGATAAGACGGCCGACCGGTGAGAGCGGGCGAAGCCCCATCGAAGCCGAGTTCCGCAAGATCGAGTTCGTCGACGAACACGTCTATGATCCTCACCGGATTGTCCTGCCCGATGTAGTCATCGATGCATTCGGGAAGCAGTGCGACCTGCTTGCGGTCATCGCCTTCAACGAATCGCTTCATGAGTCACCCGATCTCAATGCGTTGATTCAGTTTAGGCGATGAGTGCGTTTTCACACACCCTCGGCCGACCAGCGTCCCACGACCGAGCGCGGCGACCGCCTCGTCGGGCGCGCGATGCGAAAAGCATAAAGCGACCCACTTCGGTCGTTGGACGGTCGGTAGGTCAGACGCCCGCTTGAGCTTCTGGGCGGACGTCGCCCAGCTGGTAGTCGGTCGACGTGGTCATTTCGAGCGTCGGCGCGTACGACGCTCGATCGATGACTCGAGCAAAAGATTTGATGGACCGAAGATCAGGTTAAAGGGGTACGCCCAACCGGTCAATAAACGCGCGTCAGTTTCGTTCCGTCATTCAATCACTTGCTCACGGTTGTCACCAGGGCATCCAATGCCCCAGTGTTGATGACCTTGTCTACGAAATTCTCCATTGCATCCTGGATGGCTTTCTTGGCGGCGTCGCCCAACGCATCCGCCCCGATACCGCAGGCTCCGTCTTCGCTGGCATGTCCATGACCGTGAAACGTGGTGGTAATCAGTTCCTTGCCGGTCCTGTCTGCCACACGCGCCTGAATGGCAATCTCCACGTTTGCATCAGCCGTGGGCACAAAGAAGCCTGGTGCGAACCGGATTGTAGGATCGAAGTCTGAGAGATCGAATTTGAAGATTAGCCCATCAGAAGTTGAGGGAATCGCACCGCCGGTGCTAATTGCGTGCGGGTACGCTGCATTTACTGTCTGAGTTATTGAAGACTTCAGTGCATCTCCAATGGCCATCGGATAGCTGTGTGCGCCACACGCGAATCCCGGTTTGACTTGCTTGCTGGCTGTCACTAGGTTGTTGCTGAATACCAGATAGGCCTTTTGCTGGCTAACCTTGGTGCTCATCACTTCAGCCGCGCCTGATTGCGATGATACTTGGACCTCGTGCGCACATCCGGCCAGCACTGAAATCGCTGCCAGGACGGCAATTGACTTAATAGTTGTCATCATAGTTATCCCCGTGTGTCCAGCTTGGTCTTATTTCCATTTTCATTGCGCTTCTGCGAAACCGGGTTGCACCATGGCGCCCCTACCTGCGGCGGGGACCGGGCCAGGTATCGTCCGGTGTGCTGGTCTTGCACCACAGCAAGCTTACCTAGATATTCCACATATTTCCATTCCTTACAGCTGTATCGAGCCACCAAAGAGCAACCGATTCAGCAAGCCATCCTTAAACGGACAAGAGTGCCGCTCCGCCAAGCATCGACCGGCTTTAAGGCGTGGACGCTCAGTGGTCTTTCTGAAACGATAGGTCTTCACGTAGCGCCACCGCGACCGTGAGTGCGCAAGTACGTGTCCGCTCGCAACTGGCGTTGACATTCGCGGTCGCAAGGATCCGAACGGCAGGAGATCTTGACGATACCTATAGAACGAAGACGCCTAAATGACGGGGAAGGCCGACAAGCGCGCGTCGCGCATCGGGCGGGGTTTCGGAGTGATCAGCCGTTCAAGGGACCGCTGCATGGCTGAGGCGAACGGCGGAAACTGGCCGGGTAGAGGTAATGCCGCCTGCGATCTCCTCGCGAAGACCGGCCATCGAGCGTGGGCGGACGTAACCTTGGACATACGAATTGGGTGGCAACTCCTACCGCCGGCTTGCGGCATCCAGTCCGACGTTGCGCTGGCTGCTGACGGTTGGTTCCCCCGATCGCGCGACTTCATCGGCAGGCGCCAGGCTGGTTTGCGCCCGACCCCACGGACCGGTAGCAGCGAGCTACCATACCGTTCGGCCATTTCGCAGCCGCGTCGCGGCCGTTGGCGCGCATTACAAAACTAGTTGCAACGCGACTGTGCAGTGGTTACGAAACTAGTTTGACGTTGAATACGCGCCGGCGCCTTCATGGGCGCGTCAACGAGAGAAATGGTGCTTTGCACAACGGTAGTAACAGATTTGCTTGTGCGAGCGGGCGCTTCGCTCGCACAAGTGATTTTGTTACCAGTTTTCAAGTAAATTTGTTACTACCGCCCCGTGCGGCCCGTCGATCAACGTGGTCGCCCTGTTTAGTCTGTCCCGTGGCTACGCCGTGTCTTTTACCGGGATGGTGTATCAGGACGGGCGGGACCAGAAGAAAAAGGCTGCGCGTGATGCGACCGATGGGGGGCGAACGCGAGGCGGCCCCTTGGACTGGATATTGCGTGCGAGTTAATGGAGGCGAGAGATTATGATCAGACTATTCGGTGTATTGGCTGTAGGGGCTGGTCTCGCCGGCTGCGTCGTCGCGCCGCCGTATGGTTACGCTGATCCCGGGTACGGATATCGCCCCGGCTATTACGCGCCGAACACTAATATTGGTATCGGCGTCGGCGGCGGCAGATTTGGTGGGGGTGTGGGCGTCGGTGTCGGCCGTGGATTCTGAACTCGCCGACAGCCTTCGTCGTGATCGCCGGTGGCCGGTTCCGGTCGCAGCCGGCAGTTGGGGCCAGTGCAGCGGCGCCCCGACAGCGGCATCACGACAAGCGTCTTACGGGATCACGCCCGCCGAGGCTTCCTACACCCCACGGCGCAATGACCCGGTGACGCGATCAGCGGGCATCGATCGCCAGGCCGCGCCCACCCCGGAACCGACTCGATCCGCCAATCTAGATTACCCCGTAGCCATCGTTTCGCCGCGACGCCCGCGGTCGCGTTAGCGAGGCTGCGGCGCTGCGCGACGATCTTCCCGCACGTCGGTGGGTCACGCTCCCCTACCCGAACCCGGCCACGGTGCCGGTGATCAAGCCCACGCCGGTGTCTGAGACTGTCGCAGCTGGTTATCAACTGTTCATCGACCGCGTCAACGCCCGTCGCGGCTTCTGGAGCGAAGCCGGGAAACCGGCCAGTGCGGCCGGCCGATACCGTCACGCGCTGTCAGTTGCGGACCGGACGTGGCGCCACCACGGGTTGGACTAGATGACGGCGCTCGCAATCGGACGGAATCTGTTCATCCACGGGCAGCGCCGGGCGGTAGTAACAAAATTGGTTGAAAAGTAGTAACAGAATTAGTTGCGTGAGCGTTTTTTCCGCCCTCTTCTTCACCTGTCCCGAAATGAAGGCCCGGATAACTCCAATTATGTGGAATTGAGCGATTTTTTTATCCGTAACCCATATTGATGAGCTTCGGCCTTGCTCTGAGCAAATATGTTCTGGGTTCCTGGTATCGCCCGGATAGCCGAATCGCCAGGCAAGCCTCGACCCGTTTTGGCAGGTCGGTGCACAGGCCGAAGGCGACGGTTTTCGCCTGGATACCGGTCGTGGAAATGAAGAGCCGACGGTCATCGCTCATCTCGTGTCTGCGAGAAATCGCCGCACTTCAGCTGCTAACCAGTCGCGCAGCGCACGGACCTTAGGATGATCGCGATTGCCGGCACGATAGACCAGATCATAGCCGCGCTCGACTTTCAGCCGAATGTCAGGAAACGGCGCAACAAGGCGTCCGGCTACGATGTCATCGCCTACCAGCGCACTGCGCCCGAGTGCTACGCCTTCGCCACGGATGGCCGCCTCGATTGCCATGCTTCCATGACTGTATGCAGGCCCTCGGCTCCTGCGACTTCTATCCACGTCTGCATAAGCGAACCACTGTTCCCAATTGGCCAACATCCGGTCTTCGTGCAACAGCGTGCAACGAGTGAGGCCAGCCGGATTCGTCAGCTCGCCGACTTTCTCGCGATAGCTGGGGCTACAAACCGGTGTCACGGTTTCTTCGAGAATTCTTTCGGACTGGACGCGGGGATAGCGACCACCGCCGTAACGCACGGCGGCTGTTGCAGCTCGTAGTTGGCGCTAATCGTGTTCATAGAAGCGCTAATTTGTCCACTAATTCTGCTAGCGCAGGGCGACGAAGGGTGGCTGGGAGGACGAGCAGCGGGAGACCACCGACCTGGCGTTTTAGCGAAGTGCGCTGAGTTCGGCACTACACTTGCCGCGCGGCACAGGCGGGTGCTCTGTCTGCAGCGTCCAGAGCCGCGGTCAGCCCATAAAACAGGCACTAAAGTTTCAATATGGTCCAGCTCTGTTACCGATGCCGTTGTGTGCACAACATATCTCAGCTCACCGATAGCATGGCAAGCCGCGCTGATGACGGGGCGACGTGTTCATTAACAACCTTCTTGGGCGCTAGCGAAAACAACGAGCACGAAAGGCGCATTAGTAGAATTAGCGAACATTCATCGATCTCCTTGTTGCGATAGAGCAACACAGCCGATCCGCCAACATGATCGCTGCAGGCCTTGCCGGACGGGGCTTTCGAGGATTTTGCCGCTAGCAGCATCTGTGAACATCGCTAGCAATAATCGCGAGCGCCAAAAGCAATTGCGCGACATCCTCGATCGCAAGCAGATCAACGTCGTCTCCGAGATGCTCGAGCAGTGGTGTATCAACGTGATGCGCTCCAAGGTCGAACCCATGAAGGAGGTTGCGCGCATGATCCGCAAGCACTTCGACGGCATCGTCGCCTGGACCCAGACGCGTCAGACCAACGGCTTCCTGGAGGCTCTCAACGGCCTGTTTCAGGCCGCCAAGCGACGCGCGCGCGGTTACGCCAACCTCACTACCATGCGGACCGTGCTGTTCCTGATCGCCGGCGAGCTCGACTTCACTTCGATCAACCTGCATGCGGCATAACCCACTCAAATCTCAACAGAGTCACAAAAGAGCCGAACCAACTCCACGAATTCGCGGCGTTTGTAAAGGCACTTGCCGCCGACAAATCGCTGTCGCATGAAGGCCTGTGCGTGATCAGTCGAATTAGGCAAAGTGAAGGATAGGTATGCCGAACGTCCCTGAAGAAGTACAACGTTCGGCGCAACCTATTTTTCGATTATTCGACATTAAGCCCGCCACCATCCCCTCGAGCGATGCCTTTGAACGTCGTCTGCCGCGTACCACCGGTCACGTTGTGGAACGTCACATTGATCCGATACGGTAGTTGCGCGACGTCGTCGTCGTCATAAGTTGCCTCGCTGGTCTCGGCGCGCACATCCAGGCTCGACAGCACATCGAGAGTTCCGTCAACATCAACGGTAAAGTTGGCAATGTACTGTCCGTTGTACTGCCACGACGGTGTCAACGTGAAATTGCAGATATCGCTGTTGAAGAGAAATGACAACTCTTCGTAGTGCTCCGCATAGGAGACGGGACCTTGCCAGTCCTGAAAATCCTGCACGGTACTTCCCTGCGGAATTGCATTGACTCGCGTAGACGATGTCGAAAGTTTGGCGCCATCCTTGAAAATGTCCCAGAAGAATTTTGTCACATCGAGTGCGGTACCCATATCGTGAACTCCTATCGAAATATACATGCGCCATATGTTGCTTCAATGCTCGGCGATTCAGGTTCGGAGCAACGCTTGGATGGTGTGCTCCTGAACGGACTCTAGCTTACCTATGTCATTGCGATTAGGACGATCTTGCTGACCGATGGAATTTTTCGATCACGATGGCGCAAAACTCTCCAAGTTTCTCCGCACGCGCGATTCGTCCAATCGAAACGCAAGATTGTCATAATGGCGCTTGCGCCGAATATCTATTCTCCTCATCAGGCGACGCACGCTCCCGACCGGAAATACTTCGCAGGATCGCGTGCTTCGCTTCGGCCACGCGCGATACCCCTTTCGACGCGAGATTGGCTGACGACACCACGCATCTTTTGGAGCCCACTCATGCCCACTACCGCCTATTCAGAACCTGGTAAGCTTGTCCTCAGTCTCTTCGACGAACTTATCAATCGCATCAAATCATCGCGCCCAATGCGCACGAACGGAAAGCCGCTCACACAGGGCTTCGTCTACTCGCAACTGGTCCTCGGCATGCCCTGCGATCCGCGCGACTATATGAATACATGGTCTCCTAGCGCCGGCGGCACGATCCAAGACGCGAAGAACAATCAACCGGACATCACTACGGCCTCGGCAAACGGCGGTGGCGGAACGGCTGTAGCCGTCGATCCCAAGCTGCAGCAAAGCATAAACGCAACGTGGAAGACATCTCGGCTTGTTGACCAGATGCTAGTCGTGACTGACGACGACTCGTACCAGGAGTATCCAACGGCCCGCCACGTCAGCTTCTCGTATGAAGGCATCATCAACGGCATGCAGGCCAAGCCGATGCCACCGCTCGCACCGGATGTACAGAAGCAGATCGACGATGCGACCAAGGTTCTGTACGAACTCGATCCAGATGACGGAAGCATTGTCGGCAAGACCAAGCTCTACAAGAACTATATGAGAAACGCGGAAGCATATGCTCAGGCGAAGACCGACTTCACTATCGCGCAGAACACTGCGTTGACCGATCCCACGCTCGCGCATTCCTGGCCGCTGCTCTCCGCGAGCTACAAGCAGAAAGTGGACGACGCGTACGACACCTTCAAGACCGAGGGAGCAGACAAGGTCGAACGAGCGCTGGACATTATCGAATCGGTTGGCATCAGTATGCAGGATCACATGATCGCGAAGGCTCGGAAGACCTTCGACCTGTGGAATCTCGCAGGCTTGTCGGGCGTGGCGGACACGACGCCTTACGCCTATATTTCACCCACCGCGTGGGCGGACCCTCTAGCAGACGACGACGGATGGCAAAAGCTCACTGTGACGAGCCAACAGTACAACAGTCACAACGAGTTTCATAGCGCGAACTTCGTCGACAGCCACTTCCACTCCGATTCCTCATCTAACAGCGCAAGCGCGGGTGCGTCGTACTTCGGCTTCGGCGCCTACGCTTCAGGCGGCAATTCGTCTGCTGACGTGAGCGCTACCTACAAAGCGCAAAGCGGCACAAGTTATCAGTTCCACAACGACGCGAAGAATCTCACGATTACAGTGGATTACGCGCTGTGCACAATCAATCGTCCGTACTTCATCGGCGATCTGTTCTACATGAACGACTGGTATCTGGTCGGCAACAAGGCAAAAGCGATCAGCGACGGCACCGTTGAAGGCATGCTAGGCGACAAGACCCCGCACTTGATGCCGATGATTCCCGTGCAATTTCTGGTCATTCGCAACGTCAAGATCAGTGCGAAGGCTGAGGACTGGGGCGGTGACGGCGCGACACTGCACCAGATGTACACGGACAGTCAGTCCAATTCCAGCAGCTGGAATGCTGGCGGCGGCGGAGGCTTCAGCATCGGCTTTCTGACCATCGGCGGCGGCGGTAGTCATTCGGAGACGCATGCCGACGCAAGCTTCAGCAGCCGTGAGAAAGACGACAGCGATAACAACTTCGGCTGGTCGTTCGACGGACAAACCCTCGAGGTTCGCGGGGCGCAGATCGTCGCGTGGCTAAACGAAATCGTGCCAGCATCTGCGCCGCTGGACGCGCCCGCCAATTGAGCGGAAGCGACGAGCCACGACGTGGAAGCGGTGGTCGACTTCCACGTCGGCAACCGATGGGCCGCATGCCGAGCCGGCGCGGTCTTCCCGAACCACTACGATCAAGTGAGAACCCAATGCCAGACCTCAATACGCTGGTGAATCAGGTCTACACCTACTTCGAAGGCCGTTATGGACTGCCCGGAGGAGCAACACCTGTCGCCGGAAATCTTTTTCTCGCGTTCGAGCAGATTGCGACGAACGTGTCGCCGAACGACTTCAAGCTCAACGACACGGACACCACTTTCAACGACGCGCTCGCTGCCCAGCTCGGCTCGCATCTCGCGGACTTCGTCGTTACACTCAGTTCCGACGGAGCGATCATGCCGCGTGGCGATCTGTCGCTGACCGTTCAGGGCGCCTATCAGGAACTCGTCAAATCGTCGCGCTACCTGTCGGCCGATCCCGCGAGCCTCGCGTCTTTCATGGCGCTTCAGGGGGAAACGCAACGCGCTTTCGAAGAGGAGAAATGCACCGTCGATCTGATCGACTTCTGGCCGGTACAGTTCACCCCACAGCATTGGTTCGACGGAGACGATGCGCAGATCTGGAGCATCTATTCGTCCTTGACGTCAAGTCCCACCGCCGCGCCGCCGTCCCCGCCACCAGTCAAGGTGGCGGACTGGAAATGGAGCGTCATCAGCGACGAAGCACGCCCGGCACTGGTTGCCTTGCGGGCTGACGCGCTACGTCCGCTGTCGCGCAGCGCCGTCGATGCGCCACCGGTGACGAACCACGCGCCCCTCCTCGCCACAGCGAGTCCGGCGTTGCTCAAAGAGACCGCACCCAGCAACTTAGCGCTAGCCCGCCCTCTTACGACAACCGGCTTGCAACAGAACACGAACGCGAACGGGGGCCCGCAAATCAAAGTCATTAATCGGGTGATGCGGCCGGTGCTCATAAATCCGTCGTCGCTGGTCGCGACAACGCTGCCACAGGTTTCACCGACATCGGATCAGTTCGAGCTGTCTTTTGACTACTGCCTCGTGTCCCTGTCGCGGCCCTGGATTTCCGGTGGCTTTCTTACGCACGCCGGCTGGTACGTGCCCGGCAGCGCCGCATCATCGTGGAGCGACGGCACCTACAGGCTATCGCCGCAACGCTTCGCCTATCTGCCCGTGAAGATGCTGGTCGTCAGGAAGCTGAAGATTAAGGCGCAGTGGACGCAGGAAGATCGTCTCTGCGTACAGAACGCCGCAAGCTTCGGCCCGTTTTCGCTTCTTGACGCCCAGTTCAATGACGAGACGCTAACGTCGGATGGCATCCAGATTGTCGGCTGGATGTGTCAGGTTATGCCGCCGATGCCGCCATCCGGTGATTCAACTGTAGGAGCACAGCAGTAGCGCAGCATTGCAGTGCTGATTTGGAAACCGAAACATGATCTGTCAGGAGGTGGATTCATGAGCAGCTTCGACGATGCATTCAAGGCTCTGATCGGGAGTGAAGGCGGCTATTCGTTCAATCCGGCAGATCCCGGCGGAGAAACGATGTGGGGAGTCACCGCGTACGTTGCGCGCGCTTCCGGGTATGCCGGGCCCATGCGGGAACTTCCACTGGAGACGGCAAAGCAGATCGCCAGAACGAAGTACTGGGACCCGCTCAATCTCGACGAATTCGACTCGCGTGTCGCTTTTCAGATTTTCGATGCCAACTACAACGGCGGACTGGTCGTGCTCTGGATGCAAAAGGCGTCGGGCGCCGAGCCGGACGGCAAATTCGGTCCAGGCACCGTCGCCGCCGTGAAATCTGCCGATCCGCTCAAATTCATTATGCGTTTCGCAGCGTATCGCGTCCGTTACCTGAAGGGGCTTCACACCTGGCCGAACTTTAGCCGCGGCTGGATGGACCGGATGGCTAAAAATCTCTTAGTGGGAGCAGCATAATGGACTGGTCGAAAGTTGCATCTACTATCAGCGGGACTGCACCGCTACTCGCAGGGCTGATTGGTGGGCCCGTTGGTCTTGGCGTCACGGCCGCATCGACGATCCTGTCACACGTACTCGGAACCGCCAACGATCCCACGTCGGTATCTGCCGCACTCGAGGACCCCGCCGCACTCGATAAGGTGCGGCAGGCGGAGAGCGCAAACGCGATCCAGCTTCAACAACTGGCCGTGACGGCGGCGCAGGCGCAACTCACGCACGAGATAGAGCTCGCCCGCGTGGAAGCGGCGGATCGCGCCGACGCACGGGCCAAAGAAGAAAAAACGGGTGACTGGGTTCCCAAAGCGCTAGCGATGGCCGTCACGGTCGGCTTCTTCGGCATGCTCATCCTGATGGCCGTGCACGGACTGCCCGACAAAAATCGAGACCTGATAAACGTCATTCTTGGGTCGCTCGGTACAGCGTGGGTGAGCATCATCGGATACTACTTCGGCACATCTGCCGGGTCTGCGCGAAAAACCGAACTACTCGCCAAGCCGAACGTCCCGATCCCCTCCACTGGCCTCCTCACGCTTCGAGCGCCGGTCCAAGCGGCCCTCTCCGCGGCTACAGGAGAGGTTCCGATGGCGGCCGCAGCTCAAAGCGAAGGGTTCTTGCCACTCACGCCCGGAGGACAAGGACCTGTATATGGCGGTCCATGACAAGTGACCGAACGTCGCAGACCGGCGTCGCGCTTACACCGCTGACCGCAGCGCGGGCGACGTGTCTCCTTGCTTGCGCGGGCATGCCGAAACGCAATTGCCTCGGGCCGGGCCCAGACATATCCGAACCTTTGTAGGCAACGCCAAACATGTAACTTCGACTGATCGACAGGAGCTGAGTGCGATTGCCATCCGATTCGGCGCCAGCGCATCACTTTTTTAGACGGCCTGTGCAGCTGAGCTGCCGGCGACGAGGAGAATCTCATGAGCGATACACCTAAAACTAAGGAACCGCAGGGTTCGGGTGATCCGTCCACAGATCGGACGTCGTCTACCCAATTGTCGGTAGATGTGGACCGGTGTGAAAGGCTCGTTGCGCACGCGGCCCGAATCGGCGTACCGGTCCGCGACGCAGACATCGATGCCATTCGATCTGCCCGCCGGTCGCTCGAGACGGGTGTCATGAGCGCCCCTATCCGCAGCGCACTTCATGCCGCGATGAACCGCATTGCGTGCGCCGTGCAGTATCCGGATCCGCGCATCGTCGAAGACCTCGATCGGTGTGGCGATCTTGTATCCCACGCAGCGCAGATGGGTAAGCCGCTATCGGAGAGCGACATCGCTTGCCTGTCGGTGGCTCGAGCCGCTCGACAGGAGCTCGCATGGAATGCCATGACCGAGGCAATCTTCTATGCAGGGATGAGCCGCATCGCACGCGCGGTAGCGCCGATAATTGCGGAAACAGCGAGCGCACAAGCACGCAAGGGCGCGCGGCTAGCTATCAAGGCTTACACATGGGCGTCGTTCGGGCTGGCGTTTCTGGTCGTGTCACTGTCGTGTCTGCTTTTCGTCGTTAACCAGATCTCTGCCGACGTGTCGAAAGTCGTCGAACAAAACGACGCTGCCGCACTATCGATGCACAACCTGCTACAGGCTCATCGCGCGAGCATCATCGCCGCGAAGGATGGCGGCGAGGATGCCTTGCTGCAGCTGCAGAACTCGCAGCTGGCACTGCAGATCAAGCAGTTGCTGCAGCAGTTCGCGACTAACAACCGGCAGCTCTATGCGGATGTGAAGCGCACCGAGGCGATTCGACAGTTCTTCTTTATCGGCGAAGCCGACAGCCCGTACAAGCCGAAGTGCATAGCCACCGGGGCATCCGCTGACAAGCGCAGCGGTGGGATAAACGTGAACCTTGGGAGAACTCCGATTGCGGCGTCGAAAGCGGGCAACAAGGCGGATCCGACGACCGCCGACTGGAACTGCGATCCCGATAGTCGTCGGCGCGCACTCGAAGTCGATCTTCCACTGCTCGCGACAGATTCCAGCAAAGAGGCAGGCTCCACAAAGCCAGAGAGAGCATGGCGACCGGAAGATGTGGTCGAACAAGGATTTCAAAAGATCGCGGTGTATCAGGACATACGCGCGATGGCAACGAACGACCGCGACGTAATTCTGGCGTTCGTCGGGGCAATCACGAGCTTTCTTCTGCCGGTCCTCTATGCATGGCTCGGAGCCTGCGCGGCGATTCTCAGGCAGCTCAACGCAGATACGTCAGCCAGCCTGTTTCATCCTGAGCACTCGGTGGTCGCCAACCGCGCACATATCACGACCGCTGTGATCGTCGGCATCTCCATTGGCCTGTTCAGCAAGCTGCTGGACCAAGGAATCGAATTTTCGCCACTGGCGGTGGCGTTCGTCGGGGGTTACGCATCGGACAAATTCTTCGCTTTTGTCGACAGGCTCGTGAGCGCGATCTTCCCGGCACGGGTGCACGTTCGCGGGGAGTCCGCGGCATGCGTCGCACCGAAGCGGCAACAGACGCGCATGGACACGGCCAAGGCACCTCAATGACGAAACGTCAACGAAACCTCCGCACGCGCCCGCGATGGACGACAATCGTCGACAACGCGAGGTCGGTCAATGTACCGTTCAGTCGAGCGGTCGGCGCCCCTCCCATTGAAGTGTATCAACGACGCCGCCGCACATGCGGTACAAACAATCAAACCCCCCAAGGCACAATCGTCCTGCGGAAATCGCCGATCCGCCCTGAAAAACCAACTCTCTACTTTCGGTCCGAAAGCGCGCATTCAGACGCGCTCCGCACAATGGAAAACCAGGGCGGCGTGTGGCCGTGGACTCGGAGTGCGACCGACAAAAGCGGCACCACTGATCCAATTTTTGCCGGACATGTTGAAGGGGTTGTGATGGTCGAGGAGCCCTGACGCTTTAGGGCTGTTGATTCCGATACAGCGGTTGGCGCATGAGGAACACTGCTACCGTCGATAGATGGGCGCTGAGTCTCCGGTCCCCCTCTATCAGGAGATCTTCCTTCCGACATTTGCTCGCGCGCATCAATGGTGTGCGGGAGCGCTCGGAAGTAGACTCTCAGCGCGCGCCCCGTGGCTCATCGCATTCGACTCCGGGCACTCAATGCGCCGCGCAATCGTCGCGCCTATGCGTGTCCGGAATCGCCAGAATCGAGCCAACGCACGCCCAACGGGATGCGATAAGGTCCATGCCGGCCACAGCACTCGTGCTTGGCAGATATTGCGATCGATGCCGTGATACGTGTGTTCGGTGGGTCGCCTGTGATATGAGTCGAAGGTCAGCCAGTTTCGCCAGACGACTCGCGCTAACACTTGCGGGCGCGATCGGTGCGGTAACTCTTGCCCTCCCAGCCGGCTTACGCGTTCTACTCGGAGGCATGCCGGGCGCCCGCCTGGTATGCGGTAGGGCATACAGCGAAGTGTCGCTTGAATGACCGCGTGAAGTACGACAGATCCGTGAAGCCGACGGCATAAGCGACTTCCTTGACGAGAATTTTTTCATTCTCGAGCAGCGTGCGAGCCCGATCCATTCGAAAACACAGCAGATATTGGCCGAAGCTCACGTCGTGCTCTTTCCTGAACACGCGACAAAACTGCGATGGACTCAGCCGACAGGCAGCTGCGACCGTCTCCAAACTAATCCGGCAAGCGAAGTTCGCTTTCAAATGCGAAATTGCCGCCGACGTACGTTTTAGATGACCCGGTGTGTTGCACCGCTGCACATCGCACGATGAACTCGACGCAGACAAGGCGCCGCCGCTACCGATCGCCGTGTCGCGCTCCGTCGTTTTCGAAGCAATCGAGCAAATGGTCTCGCTCAATTCCTCCTGTCCCAGCGGCTTCACGAGTAAGTCCCACACCCTCAGGCGTACCGCCCATTTAGCCACCACCATCGAATTCCGATCCGTGATCACCAGCACAGGCAGCTCCGGATGGTCGTTGCGCACCCGCATCAGCGAGTCGAAAACGCGCGTATCAGGGTCGTCGACCTCGAAGCACACAAACGCAGGTGCGCGAAGACGAATCGCGCTAGACACATGATTCAACTCCCGGACCCTGCACACCTCGTAAGTATCGCGGACCGCGTTTAATATCGACGCGTTAGGATCGTGCATCAGATCCACCCAGAGAAATTCACAAGCATGGCAAGCGACGTCAAGCGTTGGTATGTCCGACATGATGCTAAGTCTCCTGATGTCCCACGAAGTCGGCGGCCTTCGCTGCCGATCCAACCTTGAATGCATCGTCGAAGCAGTGCAAGGCGTGGCCCGAGAACGTTTCAGGGATGGCGATTTTGAAATTCGAATGCGGCGGCATGACCTGTCATGGGCGATGAGGCATCAGCACGATCCTTCAAAGGACACCGGGATATCGGCTGCGTGCTCAATCACCCGAGGCCTCTGGTGCCCGAGGCAGGCACGCCTCCAAGGCTGCACGCGCATGCTCAACGTGCGCGTGCAGCCGAACAACCCCTGGGTAAATGATCCCACCGCTCGCGTGTCAGTTTGACCTACACCGTCGGGCCTAATCCCAACGGTCGATCGAAGAATGCCCTCGCACTGCATAGCCTCTTTCCACGGCGCTTTCACGGGTGCTTAAGACGCCCGGCGTAATTCGCTTGGCCGATGCCAGTTCGGCTGAGAACACTCCTCCGCCCCCGTCGCATCATGAACAGCCCTCCGCGATCTCGGTTGTAGTTCGTCCGGTCGATAGGCGCGCGCTTCACCGAGCCCTATTCTGCAAGCGCCGGAAGACGTCATGAAATTCTTTATTCCGCTTTCTTTCCGGAATCGCGCAGCCGTCGGTGGCGCGACGCTGTATCGCGAGTCGATGTTAGAGAAGGCGTTCGTGTGCCCTCGCGTCCAGGCTACTTCGCCCCAACTTCATGGAGAATGTCATGACCGAGTTGACCTACCCTTACAACGCGGGAATTGGCGACGACACTGCGACGCTGACCGATCTTTGGCAGCATCGCTCCAATCTTTCCAGCGTCGAGATAGGTTATGTCTACTCGTTCGTGCGACGAGCATTGCGCGGGTACTATCCACCCGAATTGCGCGCGCTGGCTGAAGACAAAGAGGAACTCGTCGCACAGTTCATCTTTTCGCGCGTGCTGAGACTGAATGCCGATCGCACCAAACCGCACGGGTCTTTCAACGGCGCACCCTTTAGCGCTTTCGCCGTTTGCGCGTACTTTCAGCGCTACCTGATTGACTGTCTGCGCACTGCAAGCCACCGTCGCAACGTCTCCATCGAAACTGATGGCGTGTCCGCCCACGTCGACGCCCATGCGCATCCGCTCAACGATCCCGTGGAATCGATTCTTGCAGAGTACGGCCTCGACGAACGGCGAACGCGACAGGCCGCGCGGTCGTTCGTCAGTTCACTGGATGAATCGGAGCGGATCATTCTAGCAGCCAGTCTTGGAGGCTCGTGTCGCATCAAAGGAGGGCTAAAAGGTATTGCGGATCAGTATCGGCTGTCGTCATACCACTATCACGCACGAAAGCTCGGCGTCACCTTAAGGAAGTCCGCGAATCCCGACGACTTCGCCATGACAAAAATCGGCAGCTGGATGATGAATACGCTTGGCATCGAGATCATCCACGAAAACCGTCCAGTCATATTGATCGTCCTCAATCTGCTCGCTCTTGATGCGCGCGTATGAATGCAGCGCACTGACGACCTGAAAAACGTGAATCTGGAGGTTGGCATGAAATCCGCTGAAGAACAGTCCCTGCGGTACCAGGTCGACAAATGGCTCGCGCCGACCCTGACACAAGGAGTGCACGTCACGGTCTTCAGCCGGACACGTTCGGACGGCAGGCGTTACGTGTGTGTCGAAGCCAGTGATCGCCTGACTTCACACTCGCTCTTCTTCTTTCGACATGACAACGGTTGGAAAGTATTTCCCGCGCAACCGGACAGGCCGCAGTTGACTGTCGAACGTCATGCAGCATGAAGAAACCCGATCGCGTTTGGCATTGATGGTCAACCCTCCCGGCGAGGTCTGAAGGTAATGCCGAGTTGGCTGACTGCAACCACGGCCTGCGTTCGATTCGCGACACGGAGCGCACGAAGCACCGATGCAATATGCACCTTCGCCGTCCCTTCCGCCAAACCCAGTTCTCGGCAGATCAATTTTGTCGGCTTGCCTTGGACGAGCAGTTCGAGCACTTGCATCTGTCTTTCGGTTAGGGCTTTATCCAGCAAACGCGGGGTATGCTGTGCAGCATCGAGTCTGGCGTAGGCGTTCGTAGCAGATCGCCGGGCGTCGGACGCCGTCAACGCTGCTGGCGGAACGTAGACGCCGTTGGCAAGGACCAGTTGCAATGCGCTCATCATCACGCGACTGGTGGAGGACTTGGGTATGAATCCCATCGCGCCCGCATCCAATGCCTCGATGATGGTCGTCCGATCGTCCCTGGCGGATAAGACGACGACGGGAAGACCAGCGTATTGAATGCGCATCTGACGTAATGCCTCCATGCCCGACATGTCCGGTAGCGATAAATCCAATAGGACTAGATCCAGATCAGTTCTTTGCCGCGCGATTGCGAATGCCTGACTGCAATTTTCGGCTTCGATGACTTCCGTGCCGGGATCGAGTTGTGTCAAGACCAGCCGCAGACCCTCCCGGAACAGCGCGTGGTCGTCGACTAACATAATATTCATCGCCGTTCCTTAGATGATTCCCGTCCGGGGACTCGAAACGCTCGCACCCTTTTCGATTCTCGCCCGGGAAATATCCTTGCCATCCTCAATGGCGACGTTGCCAGAAAGGCGACGCCGGCCAGCGCAACTCGCGGCCGTAGTAGAACGCTCGCGTCTTAAGATATGCCGAGAAGCGCTCCTCGACCCGTGCGGCATAGTCAGAGAGCGCTGCAGGGTTTCCCCCGAACCAGGCCTCTATGGCCGCTGCGGCGTCCACCCCAGACTCCAACGCCTTCAACAAGCCGGATGAGGATAGAGGATCATAGGCACAAGCGGCATCGCCTACCCGCAACCATCGATGGCCCTGCACTGATGTGTGACGGTAGGTGCTGGCCCCGAGAAGACGAAGACTTTCCAGGTCTGAAGGCATTCCGACCCGCTCTCGAGTATGAGGTGCCTCGTGTAATCGAGCGATATAAAACCGCAAGAGATCGCGACGATGAACCTTTAATCCATCGCCATCGGTCATGTAGGTGACTACTCGCCTGTTTTTCGGCACCAAGGCGGAATACCACCATCCCTCGCAAACCGCTTCCAGCAGGGTACGCGAATCCCGCTGTCCGAACGGCGGGATGACGAAGCCGACAAGGCCGACCAGCTTATCGTAGGTGATGCGGCGTTGTGGTCCAGGCATCGGAGAGAAACCACGCCCAGTCGCATCGACGACAAAGCGGGTTCGCAGGCGCAGGGGCCTGTCATGCGCGCGAGCCGCCTCGACCTCGAAGCCGTCGGAGGCCGGTCTGCAATGTTGCACGGTACTGGAAAGGAACACTTGTACCCCGGCGTCCGCGGCCCGTCGCGCCAACATCGCATCGAAGCCGCAGCGATCGAGATGCCAGCCGTGGCCGTACGGATTGAAAATGAAGTCGTTCTGGTAAAGGCGTTCCTCTCCCCACACGGAAGCTATGCCACTGCTAGGCAGATGAGTGTCGTTCTCGAAGCGTTCCAGGGAATCCAATGCGGCGAGAGGGGCGCGGCATTCTGGTGGCAAGGTTTCGCCAACACGTGGGGCGTCATAACACGAGCGTTCCAGCATCGCGACGACCACACCACGGCGCGCCAGCGCGATCGCTGTAGCGCATCCAGCGGGGCCGCCACCCATTACGGTCACGTCCAGCGTTCGCGGTAATACGCGCTCGTGACGCGCAATCCAATCCTCCTTCATGGCTGGCTCGCTTTTGGGCGCTTCTCGTTAGCGCGTATGGTGCGTGGCTCTGAAGGCCGATCAGGAAGGTCTTTGTCATCTTTTTCGCCATCCGCGGACTTCCTACGCGGTCCAAGACTGTTGCCGTCGCCGTCGCCGCCTTCGATTCGCTCCTGCTCGACATAGACAGTGCCGCTGATGATTTCGCCCTCTTCATCCCGACGGATATCTTCGGCCGTCTCCGGAATCCTCCAACCGGCATCTCTCGTCAGTCGCTTCGCCCTAACAAAACCCAAGCGCGTCCACTTGTTCACCATCTCGCCCCTGCCGTTGACACCGAAATGCCACAACTCCATCTGTTCCGACAGGACGTCCGCTGGTCGATCCAGATTCTTATGATTCGGATCTGCATATCGCACGACCAGCACCTTGTCTGGATGTGTGGCCGGCCACCAAGTCGCGTCCCCGTCCATCCGACACTCGTAAAAGTCGGCCTGCCATGGCACCGCCAAGCCTTCTGTAACGCGACCTGCTCCACCATCCATGTGGGAAGCCGGACAATTCGTCTCGGTGGATTCTCCGCACCAAATTTCGGAACAAGGGTCGATTCGGAATCGCGCCTTATACAGGCGCATGTCCTTCATGATGCGCGACACCTCCATTCCCGGGAAAAACGGACCACCTGAACATGCCTGCAAAACAATACGGTCAAGCGCTTCACATTCGAATTCGTGAGGCGGATTGCGATTTTTTGAAAATGTTCCGTTTGCCCAGTTGCGCATATGCCAATACTGACATCGAGTAAGAGCAAGCACTTCCGACTCGCGAGGAGGACTGTTGTCTTCCGTCGCATCAGTTTTCTTCTTGACGTCGTCGTGAAGCCTCGGCATCGCGACTTCACGCGGCGGCGCATCATTCTGGGGATCGCGCAAGTGAGCAAAAAGCATCTGCCGCGTTCTAATTGCCCTTTCCGATACGCTGCCAGGCGCCGGGGCATTGTTGGATGGTTCAGCGAGCGCGGCAAACAGTTTCGAGCTTTCGTCGCTCCACGAACCGTGCTTGTCGGGCACCTCGGAACGCATCACCCCTGCGAAAACCCACCGATACCCTCTTACACGTCTGAGAATGGGTAACACGTCGCTGTAAAAGTTGGTCTCCAGTGGTTCAAGCCCCTTCCTGTCCATCCACGCCTGATGACAGACGTCATACAGAGTTACGAAACTGCTGATACCTGGAGCATAGTCGGGCGGAGCGACCACAACCCAAGACGGCTCTGCGTCAATCTCATGGCCGTCTTTCAGCACGATTTTTGCGGTCACCGGCCCATCCGATGTATCGTCGCACCAGCCATCATTGTCGGCAAAGTTGCCGAGCGGTCGGGAGGGCGACGTCGCAAACGAGTTGCCTTTCCCACCCAAAACCAACAACCGGTCGGAGGAGGGCTCCGCACGGATCTCCCCTAGATACACTGACCGGCCGCCGAACGCCCCAGTATCGAATACCGCCCTGGTCTCGCCGGCCATGCCTATTCCGACGTGCAGAGTGCGAGGGCCGGGATCAATGACGAGGCTGTCGCGTTGGTCGCCTTTGCAATCTGAATTGCGTAGAGGTATGTTGGAAGCCGTTCGGTCCGCATCCGACGACGATTCAAACTGTGCCGCTGCTCCCTTGCGATTTCTCAGCTGCACCGTCCATCGGATTGTCTGCACCTGCTCGCCACAGCGAACTTCTTCCGCATTCTGTAACACGTCTTCACTGTCCCGCGTGCATTTGAAGATCCTGAAACGCGCAGCCTGGCGCTTCAAGTTTCCTGCATCATCGCGATACTTGAAAGTCTCTGGCGGCTCGACACCCGTCTCTGTTTCAAAAGTTGTTCGTGTCACCCACATATCATGGGCTGCGTCCCATCCAGGTTCCGGACCAATAAAGTACGAGTCTGAATTACCCAGACGGGCGATCCCGATTGACGGGTAGATCTCGAAGGTGACCTTCGTACCCGCGTCCGCGTTTTCGTTGATCATCGACGTATCCGCAATGAAAGAGGCAGGAGTTCTTGCGTCGGAACAGCACAGAGCGGAAAGACTTACCGCGCTTTCTGCGCATTCGGGGCCGCGACCTGGCTAAGCATCCAGGGTGCTACCGGGCGAATCATCTTCCAGGACGTGCAGAACAGGATGGGGCGTCTGCAGCGCAAGCAGCACCAGATCTTCGTTGCCCGAAGTCGCGTACCAATGCAGTGCCCCCTTTGGAACAAGCACGAGATCGCCCTCCATCAGTTCTCTTCTTTCGTACGCGTCGTACCATTTGGCATTTCCGGCAGCGTCAGGGTTGAGCGATGGTCTGACCGTCATGTCCGCGCGCCCCTGCCAGCATAGAACTAGTTCAACGCTTTTTGGATGAAAATGTTCTGGATTTTCCTGAGAAGGTATGAATGTATACGCCGTAAAATGAAACACTGGCTTGGCAAAATCCGTTGCCCCCCCAGCGACGAGTCCCTCTTTTCCCCATATCTTGGACCTGACGCAAATCAACGCGGGGTCGCGTTCAAAACCGAGGTAGTCCGGGATCGCACGCTTATACGACGTCAGGGCATCGCCGCTTAACACCTGCGGATACCCATTCGAAAACGATCCAATCTTGCTATTCGGTTCGTCCTTGTTCTGCACGCCGCCGTTGGGCAGAATGCCGCGCATGTCCGGCATACGAACCAATAAAAGAACGAGTTTTTCCACGGACCACAGTAGCGGGTTTTGACCTGCCTTCGGAAACGGATGCTGGACAGTCTTTCGTTCTTCTGCGAGAGCGGTGAAGCTGTGCAACGCATACTTTGGCAAGACCAGAGTATCACCGGGCGCTATGCGAATGCCGGCCGAATCCGGTGCATCGACAACGCGCGGTTCCCAGCCCGGACCGTCAGACTGCTGCATTTCGACCGAGACGGTTCCCCGGCCACGCCAGCAAATCACGAGTTCGACCTGGTCGGCGTAATAAATAGGATCAGTTTGTTTGCCGGGCGCGATTGAAAGAACTTCGACGATTAAAGGCGGGTCGCTTATACCCTCCCATTGGATCTCCTTGCGGTCGAAGCCTGAACCGTTCGCCGCGCTGACATCAGTCACAAAATCCCGTAAGTGTTTAATATTGACCTGTGGGGAGTTATTCACGGCTTTTCCTCCGAGGCTGGCAATGAGAAACCGTTAATCAAAACAATGAGTAGCTGGGAATCTCTTCTACCGCTTGCGAAATGTTTGGTAGCAAGATCGTCTCTCGCCTGCCGCACCGCCGGGATCCCGATCGCCTGCGCTTGTTTATGCCTTGCCATTGGAACTGCCTTCAATCCGAAGGCTAAACCTTTCCATAGTTGACGGTTTCCCGAGGCTCGCAACTGCAAGCCTTCAATCAAGACAATGAGCGATGTGATATTTTTTGCACCGGTTAGAATTATTAATCGCTGAGAACATTGTAGAAACGCGATTACACAAGTCAACCAGCATGCATCGCATTTTTCCGCCGATCCCCCATCACGGCGCCATCGCGGCATTCTCAGCAGGAGTCTCATCGAGTGCGCTCGGCGAGTTTGCTCCATTGGACAACGCGCTGTAGTCGACAAAAGCGTAAATGTCTACCACCTGTCGTTCTAGGCCAAAAGGACTATTTTCACCATCAAAGGCGAATCTAAACTACAAAAAATGTAACGAGCCTAATGTTCGCGATCCGCGAACGAGCGAGTGGTTCGCGCACGAGTATTGAGACAGGGGAAACGACATGCTGCAACAACCGGATTCGAAACTGCGTGGGCGCACGCTGCTCATTCAGACAGCACTCGCCTGCACGTTGCTAGTCTCTTCGCTTGCCGCAGGGGAGGAGATCAAGATCGGCGGCGCCGGCCCCGCAATGGGAACCATGCGCCTTCTCGCTGAACGCTACAACCAGACCCACGATCAGCCGAAGATCAAGGTACTGGCTTCAAGTTTGGGTTCTGCAGGCGGAATCCGGGCAGCAACGGAGGGCGCGATCGACATCGGTGTCAGCAGCGTACCATTGACCGAAAACGAGCACAATAAGGGGGCGACCGAAACCGAGGTGGCCCGTACACCGTTTGTTTTCGCGGTTGGAATGAACACACCGGTCAGTGGATTGAGCACCCATCAATTGCAGAATATCTATTGGGATACTTACCAAAAAAAGGATCCTGACTGGTCGAGCTATGTAGACCAAAATCTCCGACACGATAACGCGCCCGTTCCTCGAATTCGAATCATCATGCGGCCGAGCAACGAATCGGACAATGCGATCATCAAGAGGATCTCGCCCGAAATCGACCAGGCCATGACAGCGCTCGAGGAAAGACCTGGCATGATTGTCGAGTCCACTGCCCAGGACAATGCAGGAGCGATCGAGGACATTCCGGGAGCCTTTGGCACCTCGACCCTGAGCCTCGTTGTGACGGAGCACCGCAAGATCCGTCCCCTAAACATCGACGGTGTAGAACCTTCCCCACAGGCTGTTGCAGATGGCCGCTACCCATATTACAAGTCCGTTTTCCTCATCACCGGCTCCAGATCTGCCCCCGCCGCGCAGGAGTTCATCGCCTTCGTCAAGTCGAAGGACGGCCGGGATATTCTCGCCGAAACCGGGCATGCCGTGGTCGACAGACCGAAACAGTAGTAGGCAATGTCATAGAACATGGTCCGAAACGAAGTCGCCGTCACCGTCACCCGGATAGCTACCATTGTTGCGCTGATTTTGACGGTTGCCCTCCCGTGGGGCTATTTCGAGGTCGCGTACGGTGCACTCGAGAGTCAAACCGAAACGGAAGCTCAAATCCGCGCCGGCTTTTTAAGCCAGTTCATTGGCGCCAATCCTGAGTTGTGGGCATTCTACGAGCACAATCTGCACGAAGCGCTTTCTCGCGACCCACCACTGCGGTCGGAACAATTCAACCGGATACAGAACTTGAACCGGCAAGTCGTGGCAAGCGCAGGGGAGCCTCCCTCATGGCCACAAATCGTGCGCACAGTCGAACTTTACGACGCCGGCAAGCTGACCGGCTATCTTGAAGTCACTCGCTCAATGCGCGCCGTGGTTCGCAACACGGTCGCCGTGGGACTACTCGGATTAATGCTGGGCGTGGCCGTATTCTTTGTCCTACGTGTGCTTCCCCTCAGGGCGTTGCAGCATGTAACCGAAGCGCTGGAGCGGGAGATCGAGAAGCACGTCGAAGCCCGACGCGAAGCGGAAGCCGCGAATCGGGCCAAGTCACAGTTCCTCGCGGCCGCCAGTCACGACCTGCGCCAACCGCTGCACGCACTTGGCCTGTTCGCTGCGGGCCTTACTTCTGCCGTTCGCGAGCCCTCCGTGCTCGGGATCGTCGCCAAGATCAATGACTGCACTGAAACACTCGAAGAGCTATTCAACGAGCTACTGGATTTGTCGAAGCTCGATGCGGGCATCATCCAACCTGTATTAAATCACTTCCCGATTGAAGCGCTGTTTCGCCGATTGCGAGCTGAGTATGAGCCAATGGCGATGGAAAAAGGAATAGCCTTGAAGATTACTTCCAGTAAGGCGCAGGTCTTCAGCGATACGATTCTTCTTGAGCAAATTCTGCGCAATCTGATATCTAACGCAATTCGTTACACCCCTTGTGGTGGACGAGTACTGGTAGGTTGCCGACGTCGAGGGCAGAAGCTTCGGGTGGAGGTCTGGGATACGGGCATTGGGATTCCGGCGGACGAGACGGAGCGAATCTTCGAGGAGTTTTATCAGATCGGCAACCCGGAACGTGACCGCAGAAAAGGCCTCGGTCTGGGCCTCGCAATTGTGAAACGCACGGCCAAACTGCTCGGCTCAGATGTGCACGTCGCATCAAAGCGAGAATCTGGTTCCGTCTTCAGTTTCGACATACCAAGCGGGCATGCGCGACTGTCAACGAGCAAAGAAAGCATCCCTCGAGTCGAGGTTTCGAGAAGCGCTGTGAAGGGCAGTTTGATCGCCGTCGTGGACGACGAACTAGAAATTCTCGACGGGATGCGTAACCTCCTGGTGCAGTGGGGATGTGAAGCTGTCTGTACCGCGACACTGGAGGAAGCTGCCCAAGAACTCGTCCATCATGGTCGACGGCCAGACGCTTTTCTGGTCGACTATCGACTGCGAGAGGGCGTATCAGGAGTCAGCGTCATCCGGAACCTGCAGGCACGGTTCGGAACTGATATACCTGCTGTTCTGATTACAGGTGAGACGGCGCCCGAGAGTCTGAGAGAAGTGAATGAAAGTGGCTATCAACAAATCCATAAGCCACTTCCTCCAGCCCGGCTCTATGATATGTTGAGCGGGCTCATTAAATCTAAACAGGACGAGCACGGTCCCCCATAGTAGCTGCCCGCTTTGCAGAATGCACATGAAACTAGATACGAGTCACGAAATATATCGTCGCGCCGCCGCTTATGATGCGCTTACACAACTAAAGTTGATACAAAAGAAGCGCGGCCTATTTTTCCCCGAGAGCCCCAAATTATAAGGCGCGAAGCCTGATTTGCACTTCAACAAAAGTTGGTCTATCGGTGCCTCGCCGTCACCTCAGTAGTACCAATTTTAGTTGAAATTTGGTACCAACTTGTGAACGGCTGCAGTTTTCCGCAAAAAAGCGACGTTCAGCGCAGCTATTGAGATAATCTTTCTTATCGAAAGGCACCGATTTCCGGGTTAAACTTCCGCGCATGAAAACGCGCCGCGCCTCTATACCGTCCCCCCAGCCCGACGACCCGCCCCGCTTCCCCGCCGCCGACGAACTCGCCGTGCTGCGTGCATGGTATGCGGGACTGCCCGTGCGCGAGGCGGTCGAGCGCTATCAGTCCGCCTTGCTGGGCGACGGCAAATCCGCGCGTGGCGTGCTCGGGCGTATCCGGCGCCGGCTGCAGGCCATCGCGCGCGCCGCGCATCGTGACGATCTGGCCGCCCTCCTCGATCATCCCGCTGAAGATCGCGCCCGGCACGCCAAGGCAGTCGCGCACGCCATCGAAGCGCTGCGCACAGCTCGCCCGCCAGAACCACAGATCACCGACGACGTCGCGCAGTGGCTCGCCCCGCGGGCCGTGCGTGTGCTGCACGCCCACGGCCTCCGCACGCTCGCCGATCTGACCGTGCGCATCCCGCGCCGCCGCCAGTGGTGGAAAGCGGTGCCCGGCCTAGGCGTCGCCAGCGCCCGCGCCATCGAGACATTCTTCGCGGCCTGGCCCGCCCTCACGGAAAAGGCGCGGGCGCTCGTGCTCGCGAGCCGCCGCGCCGAACTCGTGCCGTGGGAATCGCTGCAGGTACCGCATGAAGTTGACGGCTCCCAGGGGACATTTCGGGCGCCGAAGGCCACCTGCGCGCTCGACGCCGGCAACGACTATGAAGCGGTGCAGACCTGGCTTGCCCTGCAGGAGTCCCCCGCCACACAGCGCACCTACCGCAAGGAGGCCGAGCGATTGATCCTCTGGGCGATCGTCGAGCGCGGCCGCGCGCTGTCCTCGCTCACAACGGAAGATGCGATCGCGTATCGCACGTTCCTGCGCCACCCGGCGCCTCACGCACGCTGGGTCGGTCCGGTGCGTCCTCGCACATCACCCGACTGGCGCCCGTTCAACGGCAGCCTGTCGGCGCGCTCGGTCGCGCATGCGCTGTCGATTCTGGGCGCGCTATTCCGCTGGCTGATCGAGCAGCGCTACGTGCTCGCCAATCCATTTGCCGGCGTGAAGGTGCGCGAAGCCTCCGGTGCCAACGTGCTCGATACCTCGCACGCGTTCACCGAAGGCGAATGGGCGCTCGTGCGCACGATCGCCGATGGACTCGAGTGGTCATATGGCTGGTCAGCCCCGGCCGCACACAGGCTGCGCTTCCTGCTGGACTTCGGCTACGCGACGGGGCTGCGTGCGAGCGAACTCGTCGGCGCCACGCTCGGACACATCGAGACCGATGCGCGCGGCGATCACTGGCTGCGCGTGACGGGCAAAGGCAGGAAGCTGGCGCGCGTCGCGCTGCCGCCGCTCGCGTGGGACGCCCTTGCCCATTACCTCGCCGAACGCGAACTTCCGATCGCGCCGGTGCGCTGGCGGCCGGAAACGCCGGTCATCGGCAGCCTCGAGGCAGACAGCGAGTCGACGATCAGCAGCGTGCGGCTATGGGGTGTGCTGAGGCGCTTCTTCCTTGTGGCTGCGAAGAGTATCGAAGCCGATCATCCGCCGCTGGCAGAGAAGCTGCGGTGCGCAAGTCCGCACTGGATGCGCCACACCCACGCGACCCATGCGCTCGG
This sequence comes from Paraburkholderia atlantica, assembly GCF_000092885.1. Lineage (NCBI taxonomy): Bacteria > Pseudomonadati > Pseudomonadota > Betaproteobacteria > Burkholderiales > Burkholderiaceae > Paraburkholderia > Paraburkholderia atlantica. The sequence goes on from NC_014120.1 coordinate 369,121, forward strand.
GCGCGGCGCCGAACTGACCACCGTGCGGGACAACCTGCGGCACGCTTCAGTGTCGACGACGTCGATCTATCTGCACAGTGATGAGGTGAAGCGGGCCCGACAGATCGGGGAGGCTTTTACTTCCGACAGACGCCGGTAGCCAGGACGCAACCGGCGTTGAGAACCACGGCTCCCACGGGGTTCGAAGCAACGCGCCATGACCTCACCACGCCAGCTTCGCCCGTATCCGAAACGCATAACCTGTGCAAAAATCCTCGTACCTGGTCAGAAGCGCAGTCCTTGCCACCCATGGAAACCGCCGAACTTGAACCGCAGGTGCTCGCCAGTCGCCTTGGCGTGACATTTTCTCTGGTCTTCCAGAACCGCCCGGTCGAATGCATCATCACGATCACGGCGCTGGAAGCGTATTTCTGGCTGGAGCCACGCGCAGGCGACGAGCGCATCCTCAAAACCTTTCGCGATGGCTACGGCCGCATCCGCGCGATTGCTGAACGGAAGTTGCTTGCCCATCCCGCAGCACGACTTGAGCTGACACCGACAGATTTCTCGCGCCCCTGAGATACCGGTTTCCGCCTGTGGTGCATCTTCCAGCTCACATGCCAGAATCGACTCCGACAGCGCGCGCAACCAGTCTGCAGTTGGTCGAGCGACGTGCTCCTGGCTCGCAGATGAAGACGCTTTGATGAAGAGCGTACTATCCAGTGCTAACCACGTGCATCCCACCGCGACGGCAACCCGGGCTGGTCACCTTTTGTGAGCTGGTTTTTGGGGCGAAGCCCGAGTGTGATCGCGAAGGACGATGACTGTTAGTTGCGCTTTGGACGAAAGAAATTGAACGGCAGCGACCGTGGCGATATGCTCGCCACGCTCCAACACATCACACACAACCCCGACACACCCGAAGGAAGTGACACTATGCGATTGCGACGCATCACCGCACGACGTTCTCCAGTACATGGCATGGGACTGTTCGCGCTACAGCCAATCGCCGCAGGCGAACGGGTCATCGAGTACAAGGGGGAATTGACCAGCTGGCGGCGCGCCGCCGCCCGCCAACGCTCCGAGGCTGGCCACACGTTCGTGTTCGGTCTGTCTGATGGGCGTGTGATTGACGGCAGCCGGGGTGGCAACAGCGCCCGGTTCCTGAATCATGCCTGCTCCCCTAACTGCGAAGCCATCGAGACGGGCGAGCGGGTGTTCATTCACGCGCTCGCCGCTATCGCACCCGGGGAGGAACTCTTCATCGACTACTGTCTGTCAGTCGACGGCGCGGTCACCGACGACATTCGTACCCAGTACAGGTGTCATTGCGGCGCATCGGGATGCCGTCACACCATGCTGGGCACCAATGCTGCGTCGGCGTAAGCCTGCTGCAGCGCAGACGGTCCGATGGGCGATGTCTCCGGCGTCTGATACAGACGCAGCGCACGCCGATATCTGAGCACAGCCTCCTGGCGGCACAGAGGGGCGCCCCATTGCGACCGTTTGGCTCATTGCCGATCGGGCAGGTGCCCTCCCCTCCGCCCTCACGTGTATGGTTCAGCGTGACGACCGGCTGTCCGGGGCGTTACGGTCATTCAACCCTGGGTTTGAACGAGCAGAGTTCGGCCAAAGCGGCCGGTCGCCGCTCAGACGGCGTGCGACCGCTGAAGGTCGCTTCACTGACGTCCACAACGGGTAGGGGTCAACGTCGCGAGTCGCAAATGCGACTGAGTCTTTTCCCCATTGCAGCCATACAGTTTTCGATTCCGTGGTGAGTGTTTACCGGCTTGAGCGGGCATTCACCATGCTCGGCGGGTAGTTCACGAAAGTGCAATCAGTTCTCGGCCTCGACTGGCCATCATTCACGAAGCCTTCCCGCTTGCTGGGTCATCTGCTGGCGCCATGTCATAAAAGTCATGAAAGTCGTTTGGTTAGAGCTTCTAAGCGCGTATGCTGAGAATGCCACGTTGGCACGCAACGCGCTAGGAGCAACACCATGGCCAAGAGTCAACCACGCAGCACTCGCGAAGCGAAAAAGCCCAAGCAGCCCACGAAGCCGTCAGTGCCGGCAACCCCGTTCAGCACAGTCCATTCGCGGGTTGGGAACGAAGGTGTCGCCAAGAAGAAGTAAATCGGTTGGCCACGGACACACGCGGCACAATGATCACACGCAACTTGTAACGTTCACCACAGAAAATTGATATCTCCACGTTGAAAGCGCAGGCCGCTTCGGGAGGCGCATCATGATCCATCACAACTCGGACCCCACTTTTCGCGGGCTTCCGCTCACGGCCGAGCAAGACTCGGAAATTCGTCACTACCTGAACAGGAAGGCCAAGCTGGGCAAGCCATGGAATACTCCCGAGCTGCGCGGGATGCTTGAGGACATGCTGCTGCCGCCGAGTACCGAGGACGACAGCCAGAGCGAAATCCCGGGCAACGCGTTGACCGCCGCGGAGCGCGCAGCCGCGTTCGTCGATCAGGACATGGAGCCAGTCGAGGCATATGAGGAATTGCATGCCGCGATGGAAGCCGAGAGCATGAAAGGCGATACGCACTAGCGGGAGCGCTCCGCGCTGGTACTGAGCGTGCAATCCGGTCCACCCAGGGTGTAGAACGCAGGACGACACATGGCACTCTGTTTTTCCAACCCCAGCCGAAGCTATGATGGGACGAGGCATGGCGTGTGGTTCTGGGGTTACGACAACACACGCGAGATTACCTTCTTTGTGGAAGATCGCGTACTGAAGAATTTCGACTCCGCTCTCGGTTCGGACGAAGCCGGCGTGCTGGCCTGCTTCGACCGGCATCGCAATGAGGTCCTGAAGGTCGCCATGACCCTCTATGCCGAGGGGCGGCAGACTGTCTACATGCTGCACTGAGAAGCGCTTATGCGCGTCGCCATTCTGATGCATGACACATGGCGGCACGCGCTGGATAGAGAGCGTTGGTAAAGCATGGCTTCGCGGGGCTTGCTGCCATTCTCCTGCCGCCAATGATTCGCCGAGCTCGCGATGGCCGAGGAATCCGGCACGTTCGCCCGTAAAACGACGACCGCCCGCCTCGCACTGGGAAACCGTTGTCGACCCTGAGCGGACTTCTGATGTCTCGCAGCGGCAAGCTGTTCGCAAAGGGAAGCAGTTGTTCGGTGGGGACTCGATATGGACGATTACAGATCTCCTGTTGTTCAGGGAACAAGCGGGTTAAATTATCAGGTTGATAACTCTGTCCGGCTGTCGAAGGCTTCATCGAAGTGGCTCGACAGGAAACGGCGCCATGGAAATGCAGCTTCTGCCCTACAATCTGGACGATGAAGCTCGAACTGAACTGCTAGGGTACCTGGTGGTTGTTCAACTCATCGCGCGAGCAAGAACGGGGCAATGGCTTGAAGCAGCGCATGTCTGCGAATCTGTACTGCTTTGGCTCTCCGCTAACGGTGGCAATTGCGGTGCCCGGGAACGCTCTGACCTGTCACGGCTTTCTGTCGACGTGGCTGAACAGTTTCTCGGATTACCGCCGTTCGATGATGAAGCCAGTCTAGTTCAAATGATCCTGGCCCTGAGCCGTCTTGACTATCGCAAATCCGACGTGAAAAAAATATTGGCATTTTGCGGTAAATACATCACGCATCGTCATGGCGCAGGCCAGTCCTGATAGGACAGTCAAGCGCGCCGGATGGTTCGACGAGATCGGCTGCGGCGTTCCCCGGCTCAAGCTGGCACCTCAATGAAATGTTCGTAAATCACCGCGGCGAGCCATATGTGCTGTGCCGGGGCTGTGGACGAGCCTGGCACCGAACCAGACCTCTCCTGGACGTCGCCGATCGATCACGGCCGTCGCGATGCGACCGCGTTTTGCTGTTCGACGGGCGCGAATCTCAAGGCGTTGCGCTGGGCTGATTCGACGTCTGCTCGCAAGCGCCGCACGGTCCTGTGCGTATGGGCAGGCGTCGAACAAACCTTAAGGCACGCGCGCGTCGCGCATCTGGCGAGTTTCGGGGTGGACCAGCCGTTCGAGTGACCACTTCTGCATGGCTTAGGCGAACGGCAGAAAGTGGCCGAGAGCACCAGTTCAATGAAGGTCCCGTAGAGCGGCCGTTGAAATCGTCGACGGCCGCTTTCGGGCGACTTCTATGAATGAGTACAGTCGGCCATGACCGGTCATTCGACAACCTCCCCAAGATCGTCGACGATCCGGCAAAAATGCTGGTGCGTAGCAGCCCAATTCCGCTGCCCTGGCAGCAGACGGCGGAACGAGGACTGCGCTTTCATCCAGCCGCTCACGCGCCCGCGGATGCTTCCAGCTCCGCAAGACGCTGACGCAGCAAGCGATCCTCTTTGAAGCGGGCGGTTTCGTCGCGAATCACCGCGACGATGCCGGTGAGTTCATTTTGCGGCGAATGCAGCAATGCAACGGTAAAGGCGATCGACATTGATCGACCGTCCTTATGCACGGCCGGGACGCGCAGTACATCATTACCGTAACGGGTTTCGCCCGTTGCCATGGTTTTGTGATAGCCGTCCCAATGTCGGCCGCGCAAGCGTTCCGGAATGATCAGGTCCAGCGAATTGCCGAGCGCCTCGCCTTGCGTAAAGCCGAACATGCGTTCGGCCGAGGGGTTCCAGAAGGTGATGCCGCCGCCGGCATCGGAGATGATGATCGCGTCGCCGATTGCGTTGGCAAGTTGCTGGAAGTCGATGGCAGATTGCACGGCGCCTCTCCAAGGAAAACATGCGGAATTGAATCGAACGCGGCACCGTCAGAAGCGCCGCGTCGGCACATCAAAGCCAGAGTCCCGGCCTGCGTGACGCCGTTAAACTGCCTTGACTTCGCGCAGATTGAAGATCTCCTGCTTGCTGTAGCCAAGGCCCGTCAGCACCTCATCCGTATGTTCCCCGAGCAGCGGCGACGCAGTGACCTCCGGCTTCATGTCCGAGAACTTGATCGGGCTGCCGACGGTCAGATACGAGCCGCGTTTCTTGTGCGGTACTTCGACAATCGTCCCGCTCGCGCGCAATGAAGGATCGTTGGCCAGTTCCTTCATCGTCAGCACCGGCGCACACGGAATGTCGAACTTACGCAAGATGTCGACCGCTTCGAATTTGGTCTTGTCGGCAAGCCAAACTTCGATGGTGTTGAAGATCTCGAAGATATGCGGTTGACGCGCTTCAGCGGTTTTATAGGCCGGGTCATCGATCCACTCGATCTTGCCGATAGCGTGGCAGATCGGCTCCCATGCATGGCCCTGGATCGTGAAATAGATGTAGGCATTCGAATCCGTTTCCCAGCCTTTGCATTTGAGCACCCAGCCCGGCTGCCCACCGCCGCCCGCATTACCGCCGCGCGGCACTACATCGCCGAACTCTCCATGTGGATACTGCGGATATTCCTCGAGATATCCCACTCGCTCCAGCCGCTGCTGATCGCGAAGCTTCACGCGGCACAGGTTCAGCACGCTATCCTGCATCGACACCGCGACCTTCTGGCCTTTCCCGGTTTTGTCGCGCCCCAGCAGGGCAGTCAGAATGCCGATCGCGAGATGCATGCCCGTGTTGCTGTCGCCGAGCGCAGCGGCGCTGATGGTCGGCGGACCGTCCCAGAAGCCGGTGGTGGACGCGGCTCCGCCCGCGCATTGCGCGACGTTTTCATAGACCTTCAGGTCGTCGTAGTGGTGACCATCGCTGAAACCCTTTACTGACGCGACGATCATTTTTGGGTTGAGTTCGTTCAGACGTTCCCACGAAAAGCCCATCCGGTCCAATGCCCCCGGCCCGAAATTCTCGACGAGAACATCGGATTCGCGGATCAGTTTTTCGAGCACTTCCTTGCCTTCCGGCTTCTTCGTGTCGAGCGTCAGCGACTTCTTGTTGCTGTTGAGCATCGTGAAGTACAGCGCGTCGGCATCCGGGATGTCGCGCAACTGGTTGCGCGTGACGTCGCCCGAACCCGGCCGTTCGACCTTGATCACGTCGGCCCCGAACCAGGCGAGCAACTGGGTGCATGCGGGACCGGCCTGGACGTGAGTGAAGTCGATGATCTTGATGCCTTCGAGAGGTTTGGTCACTTTGGTATCTCCGTGGTTGATCCGATTACTTTTTCATTGCCGCGCTTTGCGGATTCAGATTGGTCAGCCGGCCGCTCTCGGTGCCGGCGGCTTCATCGATAACGGCATTGATCAGGCTCGGCTTGCCAGATGCGATTGCCTCAAGCAGTGCCTGCGTCAGTTCTTCCGGCGTGCTCGCGTGGTAGCCGATGCCGCCGAATGCCTCGATCATCCTGTCGTAGCGCGCGCCCTTCACGAATACGGTAGGCGCGACGTCCTTGCCGCCCGTCGGATTCACGTCGGTGCCGCGATAGACACCGTTGTTGTTGAAGACGATCGTGCAGACCGGCAAGTTGTAACGGCAGATCGTTTCGAGTTCCATGCCGCTGAATCCGAAGGCGCTGTCGCCTTCGATCGCGACTACCGGTTGGCCTGTCGTGACCGCCGCGCCAATCGCGAAACCCATACCGATACCCATGATTCCCCACGTTCCCGAATCGAAGCGCTTGCGCGGCTCGGCCATGTCGATGATGCTGCGCGCGTAGTCGAGCGTATTGGCGCCTTCGTTGACGACGTTGATGTCCGGGCGCGTCTTCAGCACATCACGGATCGCACGCAAAGCACTGTGAAAATTCATTGGCGACGGGTTCTTGTCGAGCAAGGCGGCCATCTTCGCGAGATTTTTATTCTTGCGTTCGGCGATCGCACCGGTCCATTCGACACCCGGCTTGACGAAATTCGCATCGAGAGCACCGCGCAGCGCCGTCACGCACGAGCCGATATCGCCGATCACCGGCGCGGCAATCGCAACATTGCTGTCGATTTCAGTCGGCGAGATATCGACCTGCACGAACTGCTTCGGCGCGCCGCCCCATGTCTTGCCCTTGCCGTGCGACAGCAGCCAGTTCAGACGCGCTCCGATCAGCACGACAACGTCGGCTTCCTGCAGCACGAACGAACGGGCTGCCGATGCGCATTGCTCGTGCGTATCGGGCAACAGGCCCTTGGCCATCGACATCGGCAGATAGGGAATGCCGCTCTGTTCGACGAAAGCGCGAATTTCCGCGTCGGCCTGCGCATACGCCGCGCCCTTACCGAGCAGGATCAGCGGACGCTTTGCGCTTTTCAGCACGTCGATCGCACGCTTGACCGACTCCCGCGCCGGCAACTGACTCGGCGCGGCGTCGACCACTTTCACCAGCGACTGTTGCGCCTTCAGGGTGTCCAGCGTTTGAGCGAGCAGCTTGGCCGGTAAGTCCAGATAGACGCCACCCGGGCGGCCGGACACCGCCGCACGGATTGCACGCGCCACGCCGATGCCGATGTCCTCCGCATGCAGCACCCGATATGCGGCCTTGGCGTAAGGCCTGGCCGCATTCAACTGATCCATTTCTTCGTAATCTCCCTGCTGCAGATCGACGATTTCGCGTTCGCTCGAACCGCTGATCAGAATCATCGGAAAACAGTTCGTGGTCGCGTTGGCGAGTGCGGTCAAGCCGTTGAGAAAGCCCGGCGCCGACACGGTCAGGCAGATGCCCGGCTTCTTGGTGATATAGCCGGCAATCGCCGCTGCGTTGCCTGCGTGCTGTTCATGACGGAAGCCGATGAAACGCATCCCTTCCGCTTGCGCAAGCCGCGCGAGGTCGGTGATAGGAATACCGACCAGTCCGAAGATGGTGTTGATGTCGTTCAGTTTGAGCGCGTCGATGACGAGATGGAATCCATCGGTCGTTTCGCTCGCCTGTCGTTGTGACGTGATATCTATTGTGGACTGGTCGGCTTCTGCCATGGCATCTCTCCTGGGTAGCGGGGCGTGACGGGTTGGATCGCGAGCGTCGGGCTCACGGCGGCATTCATTTAGACGAGCGGACGGACGACGGTTGCAGCCGTGCCTCGGCGACGGTCACGCCGGTTGGCGCGCCTGAGTTTTCGATCCAGCGCTTTCTCATGGGTGCGAGAATGAATTTCGCGGATACGGCGGCCGCGATCGATATCACGGCCGCTAAAATAAACACGGTGCTCCAGCCGCCGTTCGCGGCCAGCACCGATGCAATCGGCACCAGCATCGAGGCAGTTCCTTTCGCGGTGTAGAGCGTCCCCGCATTCGCCGCGGCGTATTTGCTGCCGAACGTGTCCGCGCAAGTCGCCGGGAAGATCGAGAAGATTTCCCCCCAGCACAAAAATATGGCGGCTGCGAAGAACATGAATGCATACGGGTTATGGCCGAACTGCATCAGTCCGAGCAGCGCGACGCCTTCGCCGAGAAAGATCAGGAACATGGTGTTTTCACGGCCGATGCGGTCCGATAGAAAGCCGCACAGCGGGCGAGTGAAGCCGTTGCACAGATTGTCGATGGACAGCGTCATCGTGAGCAGCGGTAGCGTGATGCCCAGCAGGTTGACCGGCATTCTGGCGAAGCCGTATTCCCTGGCGATCGGTCCCAACTGGGCGGTTGCAATGATGCCGCCGGCTGCGACGAATACGAACATCAGATAGAGCACCCAGAACAGCGGCGAACGGATCATCTCGCGGGACGTGTAATCGATCTTGCTCGCAACGATACGTTTAGGCGCGACCGCGTAGGCAGGCGGTTTAGGTCTCACAAGCAAGGTGGCGAGCAACAGGATGCAGACGCCCTGGAAAATGCCGAAGAACATGAACGTGTGCTCGTAGCCCGAACGCTGGATCATGTTGGCAATTGGAATCACCGTGATCGCCGCGCCGGCGCCGAAGCCTGCCGCCGTTAACCCGGCTGCGAGACCGCGTTTGTCCGGGAACCATTTGAGTGCCGTCCCGACGCAGGTGCCATACACAGAGCCCGCGCCGATACCGGCAATGACTGCCGCGATGTAGAGTTCGGTGAGACTGCTGGCATGAGCGTTGATCATCCAGCCGATAGCCGCGCAGAGCGCGCCGCCGATTACCACCGGGCGCGGTCCGAACCTGTCGACGAGCCAGCCTTCTACGGGAACGAGCCACGTTTCGGTGACGACGAAGATGGTGAATGCGGTCTGGATCGCCGCTTGTCCCCAGTGGTGAGCGTTGTCTATCGGTACGACGAACAACGTCCACGCGTATTGGAGGTTCGCGACCAGTCCCATGCACAACACGCCGATCGCGAGTTGCACCCACCGTTGATGCCAGAACGCTGGTCGGCTGGTCTCCGCTACGTCGGAATTTCCCATGTCTGCGTCTCCTGTACTTTCTGTCGCGCTCGAGCGGCGTGTTGGACTTATGTGATCGAATCGCTTCGTCGCTGGCATGTCTGCGAGCAAAGAAGCGCCAATGGTCGGCCAGAGAAAAGCAAAAGCGCACTAACGAAAGCGTTTACTCGTTGAGCGTCCAGCAGTGGGGTGAAAGCTATTGGACGCGCAGCGGGTGTGAGGGGATGCTGCGCGAGAACGACGATAAGCGAAAGTTAAAACATTTTATGGTTGGCATTAGACATCGCTAATACAAGGCTCCGCCCCGCCTGCGACGAACCTCTGGGACCGTGTTTGGGACGTATTCGGATTTCCCCTGGTGCTCGACTGGCGGGCAGTGCACCGCGAGAGCCCGCGCCTTCCGCGTCGCGACTGCGGAGCAGGAGAGTGAATGTATAAGTAACGAGCTATCGTTTTTCAAAAAATTTTAATTATTGTTTATCCATTCGCTCTTCTATTCTTGGTCGTGCCAAATGCTGGAAGGAGACGACGATGAACACCTCACAATTCGATGCCCGCGACAGCGCGCATGATGCGGAAGTCGAGGCGCAACTTTGTGCCTATAACGGCGCTTTCGAAGAACTCGGCCTGCGCTTCCGTTGGGATCAGCGCACGCTGACGTCGCTGGCCGCGATTCACGACGAACAGGAGCAGATTGCCGCGTACATCGAGGCGCATCATGCGCACTTGCTGAAGGCGTATAGCGTTGAGTTTTTGAGTCGGGCTATTCTCGACAAGAAAAAAGCTCGCTATCCATCGCGCTTACAGAGCCGCGTCGATAGTGCGCTGAATCCGATCCACGCGATGCCTCAACCGCTGACAAACCGCCGGTCCGCGCGCACGTCGTATGAATTGGAGTTGCCAGCGCTGGTTGGCGTGTAGATTGCGCGTTGCGTGCGCGGCGATATGGTTTGCGCGGCGTCGCCACTGTCGGCTTTCTGCAAGTGCCGTGAAGCAGATCGTGCGGACGAAATCGACAGTGGTGCTGCTGTCCCTCGGATCGAAGGCTCTCGCAGGCGGTTCGATTGCCCGGCAAGGCACTGATAAGCCCGGCTGATGAACTGCTGTGGAGCGGAAAGAGCAAGAAATGCTTCTTACGTTGGCCGCGGTTGTTGAACGGCCGTTGTTGGTAAACCTGAAGGACCGCTTCGGGTCGGGTAGCGCCCATTGCTCCGGACGCACACTGGCTCTCCCTTCAACTGAAAGGAGATTGCCATGAACACATTAACCAACACCAGTCCGTCGCGGGTGCCGTGGAACAAAGGAAGATTGACCGGCCAGAAGCCGCCGCTGAAGCTCAAGGAGATCTGGGCGATCCGCGTGCGGCTGCAGCTTTCGTCCCGCGTGCGGGATCTGGCCATGTTCAATCTCGCCATCGACAGCAAGCTTCGGGCGTGCGATCTGACGAAGCTGCGGGTGCGGGACGTCTGTCACGGGGAGCACATCGCCAGCCGCGCGACGATCATGCAGCAGAAGACGCAGCGGCCCGTACAGTTCGAAATTACGGAGCAGACCCGTGATAGCGTGGCGGCATGGATAAGGCAGGCGGGATTGCGTCCAACCGACTTCCTGTTCCCGAGCAGAATTCACGGCTCTCCGCATCTGTCGACGCGACAATACGCCCGACTGGTTCATCGGTGGGTCGCGTCAATCGGCCTGGACGACGCTGCCTACGGTACCCACACAATGCGCCGGACCAAGGCGTCGTTGATCTATCGTCGCACGAAGAACCTGAGGGCCGTGCAGTTGTTGCTTGGCCATTCCAAATTAGAAAGTACCGTGCGTTACCTGGGTATTGAGGTGGATGACGCACTAGAAATGGCCGAACAGACGGAGGTGTAAAGGTTCGGGCGGCCGGTGTCAGGTCTTTACGACGTCCAGAGCCGTCGAGTGGTTCAGAACACATTATCCAAAACTAAAAGCAGGGAGCATTACAGCCCATCTTGTGCAGGCATCGACGAACGATCGAAATCGATTGCACCACTCTTCCACTAACGTTAGCGACGATCTTTTTTTCAGGGTCGCATCTGGACAGTTCCGCCTCTATGAACCGGGCAAAGATCCCGCGCCGATCCACGAATTCGTAGAAGGCGATGTTGCTCGCGAGGAGCTACGTAACGAGGCCGAACCTGACCTTGCCCCCGTTTGACGAATCCCATAGCAGAGGGTGTTATGCAACCTTTCCTTGCTGAGCCGCGAACCAGTTTTTCTCGAACGTCATGGGGCTGACGTAGTCGAGTGTCGAGTGTAACCGGCGCGCATTAAAAACCCAGCCAATCAATTACCTCATCCATTGCGGCACGCCGCGTGACGAAGTGTCGTCCATGCATGCGTGCTACCTTCAGCGAACCCCACAGGCTTTCGGTCAGCGCGTTGACGCTCCTATGTCAAGAACCACGCGTCGACTCGGTCAGATCGGCCAGGATGAGCGGGTACAGTTCCCGGACGATATAGCGCTTCAGGCAACGATGAATTTCCTTGTTCGACATCCCTTCCTTGTCCGGCGCTCGACGTAAGCCCGTGTCCTGGGATCGCTGCGCATGCGCACCATGGCAATGGTCCACAAGGCATTATTGGCGGATCGGTCACCGCCCCTGTTCAGGCGGTGTCGGACCGTCTTGCCAGATGACGCTTGCAAGGGACTCGTGCCACAAAGCGCTGCCAGTGCCGCCTCACTTTTCAAGCGCTCGGGGTTGTCGCCGGCGACAGCGATCAAGACGGCGGCCGTCTGCGGTCCCACGCCGTTTTCAGGACGCCCCCGATGTCGGCTTTGCTGAAAGCATCGTATGCTTGCTGCACCAATTGAACATTTTGTCGCTCGCTCATTGCGCCTCCCCTAATCGCCGATTGGAGATCTCCCCGTATTGCCACAGAATCGAGGCCGTTACCAGATCATCATAGTCAAGTCACCGAAAACCGTGCGCTCGCCGACCAGCAAAAAGCTGAGAATCTGCCGGCCGCTCCAGGCTCATGGATGGCCGTTGGATCCTCGAAAGCTGCCGTTGAACGTGGTGCCGGGTCGAACGGCAACTAGGGACCGCCTGACGGCCTTCGTGTGCTGCGACCTCGCGTGCCGGCTGGTCGCCGTTGACTTTCACCGGCGAGACAGTGTGTGACCGCAGTCCCGATGGCGACGTTCAGTGTCGCGACCGGGTCCAGCGACACCAGTCGTGGTGATCAAGGTTGCGCAGGAGATCAGCACGGCGCCGTTCACGGCGGTAGTGCGCAATCACGCCACATGCGGCCATCACCAACACGATCAGGCCCACAGCCATACCCAACCACGATTGGTCCACGTCAGCCTCCTCAGATGCACCCGGATTGCCACCCGCCAGCGAAGACGGCTCGACAGACTACTATAGTTCGTCTCAACAGAACGTCTGTGCACCAGTCAAAGTACCCGTGCAAACGCACGCAGCACGGCGTCGCCACGCGCTGTCACGCGAGGAAAACAGAATCCCGACCCAGTTGGCTCATTCGCAATCAATTGCAGTTCGCGCAGCGCGCCAAGCTCTGCCCGATCCGAATCGATCCGTTCAGGCGCATCCTTCAACAGCAACAACGTGGCCAATTCGTGCGGGCTCAACATGTCGTTTACCTCACCGCGGGAACGAAGAACGGGTGATCAGATCCGGCCTCGGCTGCATCGGCAGCACGCGAAACCGGACCCGGCAGATTGTGTGGAAAATTGTCGTCTATCGGCTTGACGAGTGACGCGCGCGAGGCGGACTTCGCTGTTCCGAAGGGTCAGGGGTCGGCTTGGCGACGCGCTCGAGAATGTCACGGATCATTTCCAGTACGTGAGGCTCGGCGACGGACTCGCCGTCCGGCTGCAGCTCCGGCGACACGGCCCTGGGCGTCATGGCGTCGGCGCCCGCTGCGCAGGCGAACACGCCGGCGGTCATGGTCTCTTCCTGGAGTTCCTGCCCGTCGTCGTGATCGCTGCCGGCGTTGCACGGTCTGATCGTTTCCGACACGATTTCCAACCAGCCGCGCGTGTATCCGGCGAACTGGTGGGCGAGCCAAGGCATCACGTCCCCTTGACAACTGATGAACTGTTCGGGTGTCCGGGCGCGCAATACGCTTTCCCAATGCAGCGCGGCCCCTGTGACCGCGGATCGGCACGTATCCATGTTCAGCCGTATCAGCGCGCAAAAGCCGGAGAAAAGCTGGCCGGGCAGGTGCGACACGTCGGTCGGGACCGATAGGGTAAATGGCATCTGTTTTGGGCTGTTCACAGAATATCCCTCAGGTTCTCGCGGACGCGGCGATCGCTGCCACTGCGATTCGTCAAGGTCGTTCCCACGCGGGCCGTTGGCCGGCCAGACGGTCTGGCGCCGCTTTAGAGAGTTCATTCTAACTTTGTGAAGCCGGAGTATTGCTGCGGCGAGTCCAGGGAGTTTCCCCGATATATGGGGAAAGACATCGTCTGACGCATACGCGACTCCAATTTTCGACCCCGCCCTCCCGCAGCGCCGCTCTTGCCGACAAAACCATCTCGGCTACCCGCAATGTGTTGCAGCTTAAGGCTTCTGGGTGTCCGAAACCAATGCATTACGAACAAACACGTGCGGTGGCAATTGGCGTACCGTCACACTACGGCAATCTACGAGTGCGACTTGGTCCGTGTTGACTGAATCTCTGGCAATTCCCACGGTGATCGTTAATGGGACGCCGATAGAAGTAGATAAGTATTTGATGTCGGCGCTCTGGACCGCCGACGGTGCGCATGCTTCGATACTGGACGTTGCCCAATGGCGAGTGCCTTCGTGAGCGTGGAGACGATTTTGCCTCTCACGAAGCGGCCTGTTACTACTGGCTTTGCGAAAATCGGGCGGGTTGCCCACCGTGGGCCTACCCGAAGTAAAATTCAGCATGTCCCTTCTACAATCAGCCCGCGCATATTCCTTGAGTCAGTGTGCGGAAGTAGCGCCTGTCGCCTCATCCTGCAGGTGTTGGAACCGTACCTGATCCAGCAATCACCTCATGCGGCCCGCGTCGTCGCATCGCATCCACGTCGTGACACACTTGCAGCACGACCGGCTCTCGCTGGCTGGCACCGTCGGCGCTGGCTGCATGTCATAGATTTGTATTCCTAACTTCATTGACCGATCGTAACCGACTCAAATAACCTGACGCGTAGACCAGGTAGCAACGCAGCCAGCGAAGGTGCGGTAGTAATCCGTCTTGCCGGCTCAAAGCGTCATGGTGACGAAGAACAATATTGGCATCGCATGACCAACCGCGGCTAATGATAAATTCGGCTCCTTATCAGCCGTGCGCCGCGTATGTGTGTTTCCCGCCATATGGACAGGCTAACGCATTGGATGCACACATTGCCCCTCGTCTATAATTCACGAGCCAGAACATCAATGATCGCACGGAGCCCCATTTTATGAGTCAACCCCGCGGACGATATGCGGGACCTCAGGACAGCGGCCAGCGCCAACCTCGTCACGTGAAGCAGTATCCGGACAACCGGCAGGGGCAGTCGTACGTGAAGGCACCTCCTCGAGAGTCCACTCAGACTGCGTCGATTTTCAAGACACGATCGTTCCAGTTTCTCGTCGATACCGTGGGCGCAGAGAATATCGCGCTCGGACTCGACTCGAACATGACTCGCGTGGCGGAACTGATGAAGGGCGAAAGATTCACGCCGGAAACCGCTTTTCATATGGAAACCACGCTTGGACTGCCGCATGGTTTCTTTGACCAGCCCCACCCTGCCCTCGCGCCTGAAACCATCGCCCGCCTGAAGTCGCCGCTCGACTTTGTAAAGACAGACGACGAGCCCGAGGTTGAGTCTGAAACGCCCATGCCGGCTTCCGCCCGGAACGGCGGCCAGCAACCAGTTCTTGAAAATAACCTGTCCGAGGAAACGGAAATGGCAAAGAAAACAACGGGCGGGACGCCAGGGGCAGTCAAAAAGAGTCGAAGCCAGATGGCCAGACAGGCTGACGCGCATACGAGAGGAAAAGTTTCATCTTCGAAATCCGGAGCCTCTTCTGAAGCGACCCGGCAGCAACCGCTGGCGTTAGACGACAGCGCCACAGTCGAAAACATTCGACGGCAGAACCTGCACGTACTCACGGGTCGTAACGGATCCAAGGCAAGACTCGCGGTGGTATTGGAGATGACCGGGTCCAACATGGCCCATCGGCTCTATGGCAAGAAACGCATGGACGATGTCGAAGCGAACCGTTTTACGGAACGGCTTGGTTTGCCAACTGGCTGGCTGGACACGCCGCGCTCGGAAGCCGAGATTCCCGAGTCGGTGTCGCGTTTGCTGACCCCCGCCCCGCGCGGTCGGGGATCCGTTGAACAGCACGAGCCGTTCGAGGCCGCGACGAACGATGGAACGCCAGAGAAACCCGTCACTGCAAAGGCGCACACGCGGCGCACGCGGACGGGCGTCCTGGCCGGGCCGGAAAGCGCTTCGCCTGCTTCAGGGGTTGTCGCGGAAGAGAAAGAGGCGATTGTCGCCGGCCAGCAGGACCACTAAAGCGGGGTGCTTGCCGGGGCCTCCGATCGCCCTTCTGAAGGACGTGATGGCAAAGTGCCGACAGTCACATCGGCAACCCCTGAGCCGCTTGCGCCTGCTGCACTTTCCCAGCAGGACCTCGCGCCGCCCCCTACTTCGGTCACCAGCCTGGACAATCTCCAAGGTATAGCGCCAATCGCAGAAGCATTGATCAAGACGCTGGCAGGTAAAGCACGCACCGGTCGACTGGACGAATTGAAGGCCCTGGAACTGCTTCAGCAGGCAGTCCAGTTGTAAGTATGCGATAGCGGGCGATGACCAGGTCCCATGGAGCACGACGGGCATCGGGCCACCCCGGCCCGGTGTGTATCGGACCGCAACTATCCGGTCGACAATTGACTGCCCATGCCGCCCTTCGGACCGGCACAAGCAGCCAATGCACGAGTCAGCGCCTTAATTCTTGAGAAATGGCCGTAGCCTGGCGGCGCCATTCCGATGCGTCAGTTTTCGCATCGCCTTGCTCTCGATCTGCCGGATCCGTTCGCGCGTCAGATCGAACTGTTTGCCCAGTTCCTCGAGCGTATAGTCAGACGCGGTATCGATCCGAAACGCACGCGCAACACGTTCGCTTCACGCGGCGACAATGCATCGAGCGCCTCGTTGATTGCGTCGCGCAGGTTCGCCTGCACGGCCGCATCCGCGGGCGATGTCCCCATCGGACCTTCGATCATGTCGCCAAGCGTCGCGTCGGCATCCTCGCCCACTGGCGTCTCGAGTGACACGGGTTGCCTCGCGACCTTCAGCATGTTGCGAACCTTCTCTTCCGGCAAATCCATGCGCTGCGCCAACGCGGCAGGATGAGCTTCCACGTCGGTCTTGTCATTCGACATGGCCGCCGGAGCCGGTTGAGGTGAGCCTTTTCGGGATGCGGCTCGTCGCGCACCAGTGCGGCTTTTTCACAACCTCTGTCGCTCGCGCCGCCCGTACAATCCCTTGCAAAACGGGCGTGAACCAGGAATGCGGCACGTGGCGTCGGAGAGAGGGACATGACACTGGTATGGTTTGACGTGGTACGGCAGTTCGACTGGCAGGGCGCGCTGAGGGTCGCCCTACCTTCGGGCGTCATCAGCTCGATCGTGGCGATCGGCTGGAATTCATGCAGGGACCGCCGTGACCATCGTCGCGAACGGCGGAACGCTGCACTGGAAGTGGCGCTCTCGCTGGAGAAATACGTGCGAACCTGCCGCGCGATGATGCATCGGGCGGACTGGGCATCGAAGGACACGATTCGCACAAACAGCGGTCAGCCAGTGCATGGCGTGCAGGTGCCCGACTTCACTTATCCCACGGTCGAATGGACATTGCTGGATCACAAGATAACGTCCGTGCTGCGCGACTTCCCGGCGACCGTCCACTACGCGAGTGAACATGTGACCACGACATGGGAATTCGCACCGGTTCCGGATGTCTGCGACGAACTTGCATTCCAGTGCGCGAAGCTGGCGAAATGCGCGCTCGAATTGTCGCGCCTGACCCGAAGGAAGCATGGTGCTGCACCGTGGCATCCAGGTGCCGCAGAGGCTGATCTCGAGCGGGAGTTGGACGAATTCGTCGCCGCGCGGGAAAGCCGTCGGAAAACGATGCCCGAACAGCCGACGTCGTGGAACGCGTCCGTGAGTCCTACTTGCGATCGCGGCGCTCTCGTTTAGGTCGGCGCGTCTGTTCATTTGCGAGTTCCTAGGTGGGCCATCGAACGCGGTGCGGTATGCGTCCGAGCTGATATCAGGGTTCATCGCCGACTTATCCCGCAGACCACCGGGCAATGAAGCAACGCCGCCTGCGCGAGAACTGCGTCCGCGCGGGTTCCGCGGCTTGTCGCCCACTTGCGGCCTCGTAATAGCGCCCCATCGCGCTCATTTCGCTACCTGATTGCGTCGCGCGGTTCCCCGGATGCTGGGAATTTCTAGGTAGAAACTGCCCGGCTTGATTCAGGCCATTCACCGCGATCCAGCTGTTCTCGCGAGGCCGGTCGGCGTGCAACGGCGGTTTTACGGGCGGCGCGGCGGCGCGTCCACCGGCGCACGCCGCGCGTTCGCCGACGCGAGGATCTGCCGGATCGCGGTCAGTGACCGTTCGGCTGCTGCGCTCGGTGCGCTCCGGCGCGTTGCCCCGAAGGGCGGCGCCGTCACGCCCAGCAGCCGACACAGGGTCGACAGGTACGGTTTGGCGGGACCGTTGTAACGGCTCACCGCCGCCACGATCGCCGCATCACCGACGTGCCCGCGCAGCCACGCGAGCGTGCGGCGGTCCCGTTCATTCTGTACCCGCACTAGGTGTTCCATGACGCCTCCGAAGGATGGCTGTATATGCGCACATACTGTATATATATACAGGTTAAGGAGGATTTTCAAGAAAGGCGAAAACGGCGCCGACAGCGCATTCGATTGCTACTGGTCAACGCTCATCGCGCCGGCTCTTTGGCTCTCCGCGCAATAGATGAAGGGGTCGATAGTTGGGGCTATCCGGGCCTTCATTTGCGGACACGTCACCGTCGGGACATCAAGATCGCTCACACAACTAATTCTGTTACTACTTTTCAACCAATTTTGTTACTACCGCCCGGCGCTGCCCGTGGATGAACAGATTCCGTCCGATTGCGAGCGCCGTCTAGTCCAACCCGTGGTGGCGCCACGTCCGGTCCGCAACTGACAGCGCGTGACGGTATCGGCCGGCCGCACTGGCCGGTTTCCCGGCTTCGCTCCAGAAGCCGCGACGGGCGTTGACGCGGTCGATGAACAGTTGATAACCAGCTGCGACAGTCTCAGACACCGGCGTGGGCTTGATCACCGGCACCGTGGCCGGGTAGGGGAGCGTGACCCACCGACGTGCGGGAAGATCGTCGCGCGCGCCGCAGCCTCGCTAATGCGACCGCGGGCGTCGCGGCGAAACGATGGCTACGGGGTAATCCACATTGGCGGATCGAGTCGGTTCCGGGGTGGGCGCGGCTTGGCGATCGATGCCCGCTGATCGCGTCACCGGGTCATTGCGCCGTGGGGTGTAGGAAGCCTCGGCGGGCGTGATCCCGTAAGACGCTTGTCGTGATGCTGCTGTCGGGGCGCCGCTGGACTGCGCCGCAACTGTCGGGGCTGCGACCGGAACCGGTCACAGGCGATCACGGCCAAGGCTGTCGGCGAGTTCAGAAGCCGAGGCCGACACCGACGCCCACACCACCACCAAAGCTGCCGCCGCCGACGCCGATTCCAATACTAGTGCTCGGCGGGTAATAGCCGGGGCCATATCCGTACGCGGGATCACCGTAACCGTACGGCGGAGCGACGACGCAGCCGGCGAGACCAGCCCCTAGAGCCAATACGCCGAATAGTCTAATCATGATCTTTCCCTCCAGAAAACTAGCATGCAATATCCAGTCCAAGGGGTGGCCTCACGGACGCTGCATGAATAGAGATTAGGCTTTTATACTTAGCTCGTCTCCTCCAGCTTCCCCAAGAACTGGATTAAGCCCGCCTGGTGAGGCAGGGCTTTTTTTGGTTGACAACAGCGTCTGTCGACGCTCTGTGAATTGGGTTCGCCGCCCGCGAGTTCCGCGACGGCGAAGCTCAGGCAATCGTTCTCGCTGATGCCAAGAAGGTAAAAGCCGTGATGGAATCGAACGATGTTATTACTACAGCGCCGCGAAGGTCGCCATGCACAAGGGCATGCTCAAAAAAGGCCTGTTCGAGGTACCACTGGTTGCTCCGAGGAGTCGCGGGCTGCACTGGATCGAAGGATTTCACAAGGTGAACGCAGCTATCGAGGAGGGCATGACGGTGGTACCGATTGGCACTTCCCTTGCCCTTGCTCAGCGACTGAAGACGCTGGTCGGTGCCAGCTGACTAC
Organism: Paraburkholderia atlantica; assembly: GCF_000092885.1. Lineage (NCBI taxonomy): Bacteria > Pseudomonadati > Pseudomonadota > Betaproteobacteria > Burkholderiales > Burkholderiaceae > Paraburkholderia > Paraburkholderia atlantica. The sequence continues at coordinate 388,727 of NC_014120.1, forward strand.
ACGGGAGTCAGCCCTTATGATTTATCTGACTGCGACGCGACCGTCATGTGAATTGGGGTGCCGTCAATAAAGGGGTTCTTTCGTACTCCCAGGCGCTTGGGGCGTGCGCCGCGAGCGTCGCTGATCGACCCGTTGGAGACGGTCGAGCCGCCGAACTTCCAAGGGCGGGAGCCCGATGCGGAGCGGTCATTCCGTGCCGTCAATCGAGGAAAACGCTGGACCACGAAACCCCGGCTGAACGATTCCATCGAACTATTGCATCGACCGGTTGAATCCGCCTTCCCCTTGCTGCCAGGCGGATCCCCTATAACCGCGAATGTCACGTTCACTTCCAGCGGATGCGTACTCTCAACCAGTTGCAGTCGTTCGACCCCCGGCGACCACAGCGCCGGCTTACGGCGCGGTTAGTAAGGACCATTTCGAGTCGTATGCGAGTCGCGACGCCCAGCGGAGGCGGCGCACCTAGCTTGATCGCGACAGTTTGTGGAACCCCGTGCGCGGAAGCGGGGCCTCGACTGTCCGGGATGGTCACCTCGAGGTTGCACTGCGCGAGCAACCCGCTGCCTTCCGGCGTCGGCGTCACGCAGTTGACGATTTCGATCGGCGTGCCCGCAAAGGCGATCTCCGGGACGACACAATGATGCGTTCCCGCAAGCGCCGGCCAAATGTGAGTTCCGGTGACAGGGTGTTGGGATCACATTGTGATGTTCCTCCCTTCCAGAACGCGATGTATGCTCTTCGATATGTCGCGCCACCGGCCCGGTCGCGAAAAGCAAGAATCGGACCCTCAACGAGGCGAAGCAGGCGATGACGACTCTGAAAGGACCATATCCAAGGTTCGACTGTCAGGCGGAATAGCGAGAAACGGGTTTCGCACGACGTTCCAGGTCTTCATATATGGGATAGCCGGTGGAATGTGGAGTTCATACATCGCGAGAGACATCAAAAGGAGTTGTTGTGGCTCGCTGAATTTCTCTAAGTCCGCCGGCTCACCTCGCAAATGATGACAGATCGCTAGCGCGCGACCAGCTACCTCTGCTTGCGAGGCCCTGTCCAAGCGGCTGAAGGTCAGCTTAGCTGCGACAGCGTTGTTGGCCGCCTTGACTATGCGCTCGCTCCGGGCATACCACCGCCAGACCAGTATCACTACCGCTGCGATAGCTAGCACTGTGAGCGTATGCATGTCTTCTCCCCTATGCGCCCATGCTCCTTGCCCACCTCAGTTCCGAACTCAGCTTCATTACCGCTTTCCGCAATTTTCCTGTCAATCCTCGCTACATTTGACGTTGACATGGTCGTTGGCCAAGGCGAGCCTGATTTGGATTGCTTCGGTGGAACCGAGACCGCCAATCGTGACAAACACGCGATCGCCACGGAGAGTCCACGTTGGTTGCAAGTTCGGAATATTCGTCACACCGCGTGCAACCTGACTGATGCGGGCGAATTTTCGTTCGTCGACCGCGTACGGATAATCACAGGTGACAGTCGCCACAGTCGCTCCCATACTCTTTTCGTTCGCCCGGAGGTGAAGGTCCCCTATTTGATTCGGGTCAACTCGGCACTTCCACCCATCGTCGGCATGAGCAAGGTATCGTGCGCTTTGTCGTAACCGACGTTCGCTGACCCGAAGCCTGTCGCCACTTGGAGCACGCCGTTTTGGTATATCGCCGGAATCTTGTCGGTCTTTGTGCCCCCGAATAAGTGATCGGGATGCGTGTCTACAATCAAGTATCCGTCGCCATTTCTCGTGATTTCGACGGTTTCCTTCCGGTTTTGGTTCTCCCACTTGCCCACAAACTGATCACCGTCTTTCTTGCCGCAGCCGCCCAGAATTGCGACAACGCCGACTGCGAGCGAAAAAATAATTCCCCGAACCATGTGTGTTCCTTAGTGTTACCGGCGTCCGGCCGGTGCGGGACGCTTTCGCGCCCATTGTTTTCCGACGCAATCTAACTATAGGCAGGCTTGCGCCTCTTCTTCTGGAGCGTTGAAATGAGGAGGGGGCTCGCGCATCTCGACGTGCGCGCCGGTCGCAGTCGGCGTTACGTCGACAATATTACCTCCGTAGTGCCGCACGCGGTAACTGCCATTCGGTCGCGAAAATTTCTGCGAATAGGGAGCGTGTTCGGCCCAGTGCTCGTGAACGCAGTTGAAATAGTCAGCGGCGCTTTTTGTCGTCTCGGCAACGAACAAAGGCTGACGCTGCTGCACGGACTCAGGAGAAACACAGCCCGCCAATAAAGCGGTTGATGCGAGAAGAATGATTTTTCTCATGGTTTAGCGCGTTCCCGCTGGATAACAAGTTTTCCGATTGATTATTGGGCTGTGGAGTATCCAAGTACTTCGTTAACATATTTCGAGCGCCGGCCGCTCACCTGTAATTTATCGCCAACGGCTGTCCCCTCGTGTTCTGACTTGGTCACGCAAAACTCGAATCGATCAAGCGGATCGCGGACGTTGACAATCACCAAACCATAGCAGGTCCGCTTGCCCTTCCGGATGTATGTGTTCACGACGTCATACTTTGCGATGTACGATACCCCGATGACCTGATTCATCACGTTGGCGAACGCTCTTGCCCCGAACATGACCAGAACTGCCGCTGCAATCGCCCCGGTAGCCCACGCCTCGCCGATTCCCATCTGACGCTCTTGTGATGCATAGCGGGGCTTGTACCACGATCCAACCAATGCTTTCTGGACCCGCCACGCGATGCCGGACGCAGCCGGTATCCCCACCACTGCGACGCAACGCCAGTAATCCGGGCTGATCTCGGCTGGCTTACCGTTAAACGAGGCAATCCAAGCGAGTAGGATGGCCGCCGCGAAAACGAGTGATACGACTGCGTAAGCGCTGCGGCCCGTCCATTGCACTACCGAGTCGCGCGTCGGAGCCCTTTTTAGAGGGTCTCGATTTCCGTCTGCCATGCCCCGAACACTTTCAATTTTCCGATCTACCCGACGAAGAAGGTTTTAGCGGCCTGCGCGACAGCAGCCAGCGCTGCGACGGAAGCTGCCGCTGCATTGAGCTTGCTGGCGAGCTTCATTTGCTTGTCCAGCGCCTGGTCCATGTCCCAGCCGAACGTAAAATTGACCCGAGACGACGCAAGCCATAATGCTGCGGATGTGACCGCGAGGCAGGCTGTCGCAACATCGAAAGACATTCCGTAACCCTTCAGTGCTCCGTACATCGTTCCTTACTTCCCGTAGTGTTTTCCTGTGTCGCCCGCTCCACCGGCGCGAGCGCCTTCGCTGCTAACAATGGCTGTTAGGCCGCCTGGAGAATTTCGCGCGCCTCGTCGCTCATTTGAAGCAGCCCAGCATCAACCTCCGCAAGCCACCGTTCGCGCATCGAAATCGCTTCGAGCTGTGCCTGCGGGTTACGTTCGTCTTTGATGGCTGCGACCACCTTCTGCACCGTCTCAATTTCAACTTTCACCATCAGATTCCCCTGATACTTCGATTCTCGCGTTTTTTCTGATCAGCTCAAAGCGCTCGCTCAACTTGGGCCGCCCGTTCGTGCCTCTCTCGGTCGCCTGCCCGGCCGCCAAAGCAAATTGCTCCGACGCACCCGCTCGTGAACAACACTGATCCCGTTGCAATTGTGAACGTCGTGGCCTTCGGAAGGTGCAACACATCGTCGCAGAAGCACCCGATTATCCACCATGCCATGCCTACGCCACTTACAGCGGCGGCAATCTTTCCAAGATGCACATCGACCTCCAATCAACTGCTAGCAAGGCGTTTTCCGATACGCTTCTGCTAAGTGCGCTTGGCTATGCGGGATCGTTCTGAGCCGACGACTGTTCCGTCGTTGCTTTGCTAGTCGCCCTCCGCCGTGCCTTTGCCGCGACCACCGTATCGGTCGCCTTTTGTTTCCACTCAGCAACTAGTTGCGGCGCAATCCGAATGGCGTCCTTCACAACGTCAGATGCAAGAAGTTCATGCCAAGGGCTTCCATGCGTCTCATTTTCGACAAACCGCAATGGCTGCTCGTCAAGCCTAGTGAGGGCGGATGCAAACAGACGCTTTTGAAAATCCTCGTCGAGCTGTGCTGCCTCACGGCGATATCCTTCGTATGCTTTCGAAATTGATGCCTTATAAGCATAGTCCTCAGATAGTCGAAAGCGCTGGCCTATTTGCTTGGTCGAGAGCCAAGCGAACCAAACCGGAGCACCAACCGATAGTAGCGACACGGCGATTCGTGTCCAGACGATCGTCGGTGCCGTCGATGCTTGAATCGTCTCTGAAAGCTGATGCAATTGCCATCCTCCGACGACCGCTCCGACGCTCAAAGCGCCCACTAGGCCCAGCACCCACGGCCACAAAGATTTACGAAGCGCTTCGGCTCGATCGTGAAATGCGCCAGCGAGCCCGACAGCTGTCGATGCACGCATTGCGCTTTCACACTGTGCGATGATCTTTTCTGCCTCCATCGCACTCGCGGACAGTCGATTTGTTTCGGCGTCAGATTTTTCGACGATCGCGTCCATTTCCGAGCGCCGCCGCAGCGCACTGGCATGCATCTCTTTCATTTGCCGACGCGACTCGTCGAGCGCCTCTAGATCTGTCGGAAGGCGGTCGGCCGCGTCGTGAGCTCGGAGAATCTCGTCTGCCATTTTTTGAAGGCTTTCAATCTTCGGCTCGATCGCTGTGGATTGAGCCGTCAATGAGCGGACTTTGCGCTGCAGATTCCTCAGCGACCTCGTTGCATCTCGGAGATCTTCGTCATTCGGAGCCAAAATAGGACGCAGGAAGCGCTCAAGACTTTCCAGCGTGATCAGGTACGCTGGCAGCGCCGTTTGAGCGTTACCGTTGAAGATGTGCGGCACCGTCGCGGTACGCAAGTGCTGAAGCCGCGAGGAGTACTCTGCCAACTTCGATGTGAGATCAGTCGACACATCGTCCGATCCGGTCTCGCCAATCCAATCTGCGAGGTCCTGCGCGCGCGCCTTTATCTGGTCACGATCAATTGCGGCCATCCCGAACTGGTTATACGCGATACTTAAAGGCCGCTGCTCTGCGTTTGCGGCGACTGCCTGCGCTAGCGTAGCTAGTTCGTTCCTTAACTGTTCCAACGCCCGGTTCATTTTTTCCTCTTCTTCTATTGCAGCTGATGAACCATCTTCCCCGTTTTCAGATCAAGAACAGAAACGAGCGCCATTTCTAGACTCGTGACACGAGCTTTTCTTTGGCGCGGTGGTAGGTGCGGGTTTCCGAGACTTGGTCTTCGACCACGATCCCATCCGGGTCAATAACGCCGTAGGGCTCTACCTGACCCGCATGTACGCCCAAGGCCAGAATCCCGGCCTTCAGCGCGACCGTGAGTTCAAGTTCCATAGTCCCGTAGCTTGGATCTGAGTGCGATCTGCGAAGCGCGAGCGCCATCTCAAGTCCGGGATGGTCAGTGCGAATAGCGACTAGAACGTCAGAATAGTCCGCACTCAGCGCTTGTTGTGCAGTAAGGCTAGGCTTTTCCGCTTGAACACCTCGCGCGACCATCATGTGAAGGTCTTCCATGCGCGGCTGATAGTCCGAAAGCCGAACACAGTAATGCGAGTCAGCTATTTCGGATACGACATCCGACTCATCCACGCCACGGCCTTCCCAAATCGAGATCTCAGTAACGCGCTCGTCTTCGCGCTCAAAGACCAGGAACACATCTTGTTTTTCAAGCATTTTTATTTATCCTGTTTTCCGATGGGGTCGCCCACTCCGCCATCACGACCACAGTTGGAATCCTGCGATCACGAGTTGGTAGAGGCACATGATTGCAGCGACGCCCGCCAAGGCGATCGGTACGAGCACGTCGACCGCGCTTTTAGAGTAAGTGGCGGTCCCCAAAGCACATCGCAGCACGGTCCACACCGCAAAGCACCGCGCCAGATGGAAGTCGAAACGTTGACCGCCGCTGCTGCTGTAGTGATTGCCAGTGGACCACTGGAGATCAAACGTGTATCCAACCTTTCCCCGCCAAGGCGAATGCTGATCTGCTTCCACGGTCGCGACGGCGTCGGCCCGCATTGCGGGCCCGCGGTCCGCGAAACACACCGCCAGCTGCGCGTCCGGAAACTTGCCGAAATCGGTGACACAGGCAAGCGCTTGACTGTGCACGAGATGCCGCTCGAGCGCACGCTCTAGGTGGCGCTTGATCATGGCGTAGCGTCGGCCCTGGAACTCCTGGGCTAGCAGCGCACGCTCTTGGTCGGTGCCCTCATAGAACCAGTACCGCAGGAACATATAGGCGAGCACGGCCGAGAGTGCAAGCCAGATTTTCAGCGGCGTAAGATGGCCGACCTCGGCGAAACCCAGTAGCGTGCCGGTTGGCCTGAACGTCAGGTTAAACACGGTGATTGCAACGATTGCAGCCGACAGCACTACTACATTGCGCCTCAACTTATCCGGCAGATCATCCATAAGCGGTCCGCGTTCTTTTCCCAGTGCATTTACTTGCCGAAGGCCCGACGAAGGCGCGCACGAATCTGAGCGATACGTTCGTCAGGGACGAATCCGATGAACGGCAGCATCAAGCCATCAACTCGCTTTTCGGTCACGGTAACCCACTGCTGGTAGAGAGGCGGCACGGCTGCGGTTCGACCCGTCTCAATCGCTGCAAGGCAGCGGTGCATCATGTTGGATTTCATGTCATTGGGGCAGTCCGTAACGAACTTGACCTCGGTCGAGCATTGAGTCGCGCGAAGCATGGGTAATTTTCCTAGCTCTCAACGGCCGTTGCTTTTAGGGTCGTCGGTTCTGCCATCCTGGCACTGGACGATCCAACTCATTATGTCTTGCCAGCGGTCGCCACTTGTGCGAAACGTCATGAAGTAAGGGCGATGCCGACAAAGCCATGAGTAAAACAATGGCTTAGCTGCCGAAGACCGCTTGTCACCGGACCAGTCTCGCCAGGCCCGCTGAACTTCCGCTTTGGCGACTTCCTTCAGTATTCGCTTCTTCGGTTTAACGTTGTAGCAGTCGTTCCACGCCGCTAAAGGGTCATCGCTACCGCTGTCGGTCATGCAGCCCGGACTGGGCAGTTGCACCGACATACATCCTGACGGCGATTCACGGACTGCCGCACACCACGAGCAATACCGCTTTCCGTCATGAGCAACGACGGAATCCGCCCCTTCAGGCCGAGGCCCATCGAGTCGTCCGCAGGAAGCGCAGCGTAGCGTGTCTGTCATGGAACGTTTTCCTATCGCGGTGCCTTCGCATCGTTCGCTCGCCTTTCCTGCACCGCCTGGTCCCACGTTTTCGCGTAGGCGACAGCCCATTTTGCGAGTACTTCAGCCAGTTGCCGCTTGTCCGTCATCGAGTCCGCCTCGTCGGCCAACAGGCCAGCCAGAAAATACGGACTTTCGATGGTCGGGCCTCCGTCATCAATCTCTGGCTGGACCATCTCCGTCATGCATTTCGCTTTACTCATTTCAACCTTTTGGGAAGGCGCGCTAGCGGCGCGCTGTTTTCCAGTGCCGCTCGTGGCGGCGAATTTTACTATGGGAAGGCGTTAGTGACGACGGACCGCGCTCACCTTCTCGTTCTCGTCTTTGTTGATGATGTCGTAGATCAGTACCGACCGCCCCTGATGCACAATCGTCCGTGAACACACCATCACGTCTTCCGCAGGCAACCAGAGCGCACTGTCGACGTTATCTCCCGCCAATACTTCATAGACGGCTCCCGACTGCATGATCAGGTACGTGCCGTCGTCATCTTTGCTTTGCAACGTGTCTTCGTCACACGAATCCGCACGAGCCGAAACGCATAAGGAAGTAAGGAAACACGAGACAGCTACGGACAGCAGGCGAGTCAACTTGTTCTCCGCGCGACGACGCATTTTCGCGTTTTCCTAATCGTTTGCGTCTGCACCGCCCGCAAGCTGGCGCGCAATCTCTTGAAGCTGGGGAACACGCAACGCAGCCGACGCTTGTACGATGTCGATGTTCCGGCCGACTAAGGCCTGAAGCTTCGATGCAACCACGCCGCGAACACGCTTCCCGTAGCGATAGCGGATTGGGTCTCCGTCGTACGCCGCGTTAGCTTCCGCCGCGATACGACCAACGTTGACCTCTCCACCGCCTTTGTTTCGGTCTCGTTGCGCATCGTTATTCCAGTGATTGATGCATCGCTCTACCGATGCCGCACGCGACTCAGCAGTAGCTTCGTCAATCACTTGTTGGGCGACAGCTCTGTCAATTTCTGGAACTAGCGAGGCGATGTGTTCAACGTTTAGAAAGTGGCTTTCGACGTCGGTGCCGGTAGTCAGGAACACTTCCATCCCGGCTTCAGTCAAGTTTCGCGAATATGTTTCGGCCTTTTCGTTAGTCAGGTAGTCCCGGTCTCGATGTACCAAAACCACCGTACCAGGCGCGTGATCGCGGATAAAGCTCGCTAAGACTTTGGCCGACTGGACGTTACTGCAGCCGGCATACGACCAGACTTGACATACATCGTCTCCCAAATCTGACGCCTGTAGCAGAATTCGAAGGCCCTCTTGCTTGGAGTCCTCAGTCAACACTATGAGAGGCGTTCTTCCATTACGAAGGCGATCTCCAGCGTCAAGCGCTCCGAGGCCCAGTAGAAACGACACTCGATCCGTATTGTCTGCATGAATACTGCCTTCGGAAAACCAGTGGACCGTTGCTCCTAGGTCAGAAAACTCGTCAAGAAAATGGCGCGAGTGTGTAGAAATCAACACCTGGAGGTCCGACGACTGGGTAATTGAGTCGAGCAGACGGGCCATACGACGTTGATTGTCCGGATGCAAATGCGAGTCTGGCTCGTCAAGGATGAGAAGCTTTGGCTTGTAGACACCTATGTACGCGAGCGTCTGTATCGCTTGGAGAACACCAGTACCGCAAGAGTCGATCGGCAGATTGCTGTCCGCTTTGACTGCCTGCGCCGAAATGAATTCGTCGACGGCAGCATCAAATGATACATCAATGTTAAGGCCGCCAAAAATCGACTCGAGGCGAGCATTAAATGTTTGCCAAGCAGCCGCATCTTGTTTCAAAAGCCAGAGCACATTTCGAAATACGCTATTGGAATCCCCTTTTGCTGCTGCTCGCTGCACTATCCCCGGTGATCGAAACTCTTCGAACGCAGGAATACCTGCCAACCCGGGCGCGACTACGCTGAATGGCCGCTCCATTGATTCAAGCCGCTTGCCGAGAGCGCTGCCTTGGATACTGACCGCGATGTTCTTGTTTTTCCCTCGTCTCACCTGGATGGTCGCAGAACCGATATCGCTTGTCGTCAGCGCTACCGAAATAGCTTGGTTCGCGTCCTGCCGGAGATTCCCTCCTGCTGCTAGTGCATGGACGTCGCGAAGCGGCGTATACACAAGCTGCTGCGCAGCAAGGCTGCCCGATAGGTCTTCGCCGTTCCATATCGCAACGTTGTCTAGGCGCAGGCTCTGAGCGACGGAAACTCCGAACTGAATAGCATGGAGAAAGCTGCTTTTGCCGGCATTGTTGGGGCCAACAAGAAGCGTTACGCGCCCGAGCGGGACCGTAGCATCAGAGATGGACTTGAATCGCTGAACCCTCGCGCTTTGCAGCATAAAACCCCTTCGAATTTAATTGATTGTTATCGCCCAGATCCGCGTGGCTCGTCGGCATTGGGTCAGCAGAAGTCGAGCGCTATCGCAGATGCCGCCAACCCTATCAGCCTACGTGTCCTGCAGTTTTCAAGGTATCCGTTTGTTTTCCGATGCTATGCCGTAGTCCGTTCGGCGGTGCGTTCAACAGGCCAGCGAACGAAGGCAAAAATCCAGTACATGACCAGATTGACAGGCGGCACCAGCAGCAGCAAACAGAGCCAGCCCGAAAAGCCCGCCTTGCGCAGAATCCGCGCAGCCGGGACAAGGTAGATGATTGGCAGGAGCACCAAGATCGTCCAGTGCCAGATGCTGAAGTTAGTCATGTTGCTTTCCTATATGCCCAACGCGTGCTTCAAAGCGTAGCCTGCAAGCGCCTTGATCGCGTCGAACGTGAGTTCAATGCCTTTGGTCTTGGCGGTCTGCTGAATTGATTCCCAGATCGTGGTGGATCGCATGGTATCCAGTAGATCGTGGCCGGCCATTGTGAGGCGCGGCCCGGACCTGCCGTATGCAAAGCGACCGTCCGCACCACGAAGGACCTGAAGCCCATCAACATAGCCACTGTCGATGAGCAACTCCAGGTGTCCCGCAAGCCGCTCCTCGACGGACCGGTGTTCTTTGGCGAGTTGATCGTAGGCTTCCCACGTCAAGTCATCTGTCCATTTCGGCGCGTCTGGAAAGTCCGCGAGCACGTCATGGCCTGATTCTACGTCGGTCAGCTGCTTGCGCAGCAAGTCCCAATCTCTCTTCATATTCCGCTCATGTTTTCCGCTTCGCTTGTTCGTTACCGCCATTTATGCGATATATCATGTTGTCAACGTCTGCTTGCGCTTGCTTCAAGTGCTCCACAGGCCTTGCGGCCCTTCTGAGTTGCCGCATTTGCTCTCTGCAATCGCCATCTGAATCTGTTCGTTCGCGGCACGAGCGGCCGACAACTGCGACTCTTTAGCGTCGTCCGACGCTTGATGCTGGCTGCAACCATATGCGATCGCCACAACGAGCGCAACGATGTATGCGGCGGTTCTCATTGTTCCCGTTTGCCTAGACGACGCGCACGTTGTTTGGAACAGCGTGTCCGCTGCCGTCCCACACCACTGGCTGCTCACCCATGCTTGGGTTTCCTGGCACGATCGGCATCTTTCTCACTGTGCCACCGAGGCGCGCAACGATTTCCACTGCTTTGCTAATAGTTTCCATATCGACCCGTGAATCCGGGTGTCCTGTTGGACGACCAAAGATCGCCGCAGCAGCCGGGTAGATAGCCCTAAGCGCGATCTCATGAATCTTGCAGTCGTCGGCATAACGATGCTGATCCGGGAGAGATTCGGCCGCTGGCTGAATGCTCCGAGCTTGATACTCCGCTAAGGGTAACGTGATGCCGTTACCTGTGGCGTCTGCGCATTGGATCTCGTGGATCGTTCCGTTGGCCAGCGTGTGGGCGTAGATGCCTCGGTAGCTTGATTTCATGATCTTCTTTTCGTTTTCCTGTTTCGCGCACGCGAAAATTGCCGCGCTATTTTCCGATGTCAGTTGAGCCGCTTGCCGCATTCAGGCTGACCGACCTCGCGGACTTCCAGAGCTACCGTGCCATGCTGGTACGCGCAGGCAAACAGAGCCGGTGCCTCGGGCTTTTCTTCGTGCGCGAGCTTCGCGACCCGCTCGAAGGCGTCATCGAGATTTGCAGCCGTGGCGAGTTGTCCCCTGGCGTTCAACCGGGCCGCATTGTGCAGCGGGAAATCGCCAGTGGCGTTCCACTTCACGGTTCGACCATCGAGCGATACCAGTTGCGAAGCCGAACTATCTGCGTCCGTCGCAACGTAGCGGCCAGCTTGCGCGTGCGCCGCGCTGCTGACTTTCGGCACCGCCGCGATTTTGTCTGCGGTCGCCTGAACTTGCGATACAAGCTCAGCCATCTTTTCGGGCTTGGCAATCGGGACTTGCGCATTCGCCAAACCGATATCAACGATGGTCGGCGCACAAACGATGACGGCATGTAGTTTCATGTGTTTTCCTGTTTTCCTAGCCGTTATGGATACGTGTTCGCGGTCCACACGAGCAGCGGTCGATACTTGTAGGCCGCCATGTGAAACTCGTATTGCTCAAAACCGATGGTCGTGGCGATCGCACACTTCGGACAGTGAAAGTCCAAAACGAAGCGCTCTGGATCTCCGTCGCAAAATGCTTTGCTCACGTCGTCAAAAGCGCCGACAAACTTGCTGTGAAGCTTTGACACACGGACGCCTTGCCAGCGATGGGCGCTCGCCGCTCCCAACGCTGCTGTACTGAACGTAACCCCGTAGGCACACTGCGCGCACTCGTACCGGTTTGGAAACGTCAACCATCCCGCGCCGTCGGTCCCGCTGAAACTGGATGCCGCGGTCCGTTGCTGAACTGACATTGCGTTCTCCGATTTTCCTAGCTCTTGCACTGAATGGTCATCGACCGGCTGTTGGCGCTCGATCCAAAAAGCCCGCCAGCACCCGCGCCGACAGTCGAATTTTGGTCGCTGCTGCGTGAGACGACCGCGTATCCGCGCGTTCCGCAGATATTGCCAGCCTTCGATTCACACTCGCCCCAAGACAGCGCCGCGCCCGAGCAATTCAACGTATATGCAGGTCGCCCATCGGGACCGTAGTTTCTGTCGCCGTCGCGCAAGCTGCCAGCAGGATAGTGGCGCTAAAAACCGGCACTGTCTTCATGTCGCTCTCCTAAGACGGCTTGCCGTCGTTTTAGAAATTCTTAGCTGGCCTCAGCCCAAGATTCAATCCAAAAACGGACGCCGCCAGATAAGCTTCGCGCGCCGGGACGAAACGTCTTGACGTATCGCTTGCCCTCGTATTCGACCGTGGTCTTGCTTCCTGCTCTCGGGTACTTCTCGTCCAAAGCCAACTCCACCTCGTCGTGCGGTGTCAGCGGTATCAGGCGATCCCGCTTCAGCGCTCGTTCGACCCTGTACGCATGCTCCCTCGCTTCGGCCACCTCGGTTCGATGCTTGTTCGGGTTGTTTCCGTCGTAATCGTCCAGGCGGCGCTCCGCGTTTGCCACGGCAGCACGTGCCCTTTCCAAGTCGTCAACGGTGTACATGTCGTTTTCCGATTTTCCCTATTCTGCAAAGACTTCCTGCAAGGTTCGCAGGGTGTCCAACAACGTCTTATCGGCCACTGTGCCCTCTTTCTTGACCAGGCGCACCTTGTCTACTGCGCGAATCTGATCCAGAAGGATCAAGCCCTGTTTGCGCTTGAACGTCACGGGAATCCGAAACGGCGCAGGACGCCCCTTGGAAGTCATCGGCGCGACGACGACTGTGCGCAAGTGGTCGTGCATTTCGGGGGGCGAAACGACGACACAGGGACGCGTCTTTTGAATCTCGCTACCAAGAGTCGGATCGAGCGCGACCAACCAGACTTCCCCGCGCATCACCATGCAAGCTCCGCGTCATCGGCATTCGAAAACTCGCCCATGACCAATGCATCGTCGCCACTCTCGGCCACAGCCTTGCTCGCTTCCGCCCAACCCTCACGGGGTTTGTGCTTCGGACGGCGCAGAACAATCGCGTCGTTCTCGACTTCCATCTCCACTTCACTCTCCAGTCCGAGTTGCGCAAGGACCGGCTTGGGAATTAGCACGCCCTGCGAGTTCCCCATTCTGCGAATCGTCGTCTTCATGAAACCTCCAAAGTAAGAACAATGTTACACCATATCGGGGAGGAAGTAAAGACAATGTTATTACGCGTGGCGTCGCCTGCCTCGCCCGTCGCACCGGGTCGGATGACTCTCATAACACCTCGCAAAACATCTGTCGCAGCCTCTTATCGGACACGGCCAGATAGGGCAAAACGTGGTCGAGTTCCGCATGACCGAGAAGCTGCTGCACCGTCTCAATGTCGTGCCCCTGCGCAATAAGGTTGCTGGCAAACGAGCGCCGCCCAGAATGGGATGATCCACCGCGTATCCCCGCATCCCTGTAGAGCTTTGTGACGTGGGATTGGAGGCTGTCACACGCAAAGTAATCAACGTGCTCCCCGGCTTCGTTGATGCGTCGCTTGGTATTCATCGCAAACTTGCGGCCCTTGCCAGCAAGGACCAGGCAAGTTGACGGCGAGAGTCCGCGATAACGCTCTGCGGTTAGCTCGGTCCCGATGCCGCATGCGATGCGATGGTTCAGATAGCATTCCAACGCCGAAACCGTTTTCGGATGCGTGAGATAGATGCATCGCTGCCGACAGCCCTTCGTTATTGCGGCCCGAAGATTCACCTCTGAACGGATCGCGCCCGAAGGGAACAGCACGTCTTGAACCTCGACTTGAGCTATTTCACTGACACGCATTCCGCACGTAATGCCAAGCAGAAGAACGAGGCAATCGCGCTCAGGATGTCGCGATGTTGCTGATGTGACGGCGAGTAGATGCCGGATTTGAGCCGGTCGAAGTGTTGCAGCTTGTGCCATGCGCCCCTCTGAATGGGATCGGTTAGTGACGTATTCAGAGAGAGCTTTGGCGAGGGTCTTTTTCAAGCGTATCACGGCTTGTTTATTCGATTCCTCGGAAAAACCGGCGGGCTTCGATGCTCCGCAACCGGCATCGCACGCATGACGCGCTCACGACTCAGGAACTCGCGATGCGTACTCCCAATCGTCCGCGCAATATCATGTTCGATTTAACCAGGTGTTGACTTGACTTTGCGTCGCGCTCCGTAGGCTGGGTTGTGTCGGTTCATCCGGATCGACGCAACTCACCGTCTGGAGCCTCCGCATGCCTTATCAAACACCGTTCCTTCCGGTGATTTATCCAGATGAGTATGGGCGTCCGTGTGCGCTTCAGTTTAGGATTGCATTCACCTCAACGACTGAACGGCTTGCGATCATTCATCTTCGTCACGTCAATCAGGAGCACCAGAGTCCGCTGATTTCTTCAATTGTGCGGGACCACTTGCTAAACCGAATCCTGGACGTCTATCTGCGCGGCGTGGCCGTAAATGCAATACGACTGATCGTCGAGGACAGTGAGACGTTGGCGCTCTTCGCCTTTGAGGTCGACATCCACGACTACATCGCGCGCGGCAATCCGTACGACGCCACCCATATCACGACGGGCAGAGGAACATTCTCCGAACGCGTCGCGATCCGCTCAGAATCAGTCATTGCCGGTCGGGCCTGTGTGCATACCGCTCACGCGAAACCTGTCCGTGTGCCGAAGGACATTGCGGATGCTTTGCGATAGAAAAAAACCCGCCGTTCGTGAGAACGCGCGGGCTGGGTCGATAAAACGGATGCTGCATTCAGTGGTTGAAGCCAAGACGGAACTGGTCGCCAGTTGCCGTTGCAGCGCGCCGTGAGGCGGCCGCCATCCAGCGATTCATTTCTGCAGCGCGGTGCGCAATCGTGTTTGAGATCCCAGCCTGTCGCGCTTTCACACGCGCAGCAAAATCCCCGGCCATCGAATCGACGCTGGCCACCCACGGGTACATTTTCACGCGAGCTAGCGCCAGTCCCTTGACGCCGAACAGGTGGACACCCACCCCTGCGGGAAGATGCCCCTCCAGCCCCTCCAGAATGGCAAGCAGCCCATGCCGCGGATCGGTCAGGTGCCGTCGACAGACAGAGCCAAGGCCGATCAGCACGGGGGGCGCGATCCAGGGCATCCATCGCTCCCACACCTGCATCATCAGATCGATGCTGCGCCTGTAGTCATCAACGGACCAACCCTTACGGAAAAGTTTGCCGGCGATGGACACGCCAAAAAACAAACCAGATCAAGGGAACGCCCAGGGGCGCACCGTCCATCACAAAGTCGAGGAAATGGACGGAATTCGAGCTTGCTTCAGATACCAGATGGACGTGCCGAGAAACAAAATGCATATTCCCGCGGCACGTGCACATCACGGACGGTAGTTCGTGAACATTCACTTCGACAGGTGATGAACAATTGAAATGGTGCCGTGAACGCATTGCGCATCGGGCGGGTAGCGGCCAATAAGAGGCGTTCGCCTAGTCCTATCGAATAACCGAAGTTCGACCAAAGCCGACGTCGGATACGAACTTCGAGATATGAAGCATTGATTCTGTTGTGGGCTGTTGCGGAATTGGCCTGGTTCGCTCAGAGAGCACGTGTTTCGCATGGTGTGGATTCGCCTACCCGCCGCGACCGTCTAAAGTACCGGCGCCACCTGATCCCAAGAACGATTGAGGCGATTGCCATGTTCAGTGGTATGTCGAAACTCGCTGACAAGTCCTTCGTGCTCGGTTTCTTCTTGCCAGCATTGATTGGGACCGTCGTAGTCATCGCTTTGAACCAGGATTTGGAACCGCGTTCGCCATTGTTTAGCGACTGGATGAAGCAGCAAAGCTTCGCAAACCTCGGCTCACCTGGGCTGCGCTGATCAAGGTAGCGAGAACGCGACTCCACGCCACCTACACGCGGCAAGCGCTCTTCAGGCACGAACGGATTCGGATCGCGTATGAAACTTACCGGACGCGTGCCGGCGACACACCAGGCGGTCGCCCACTGCCTGCTGCGCTTAACTCATGTCTTGAGCGGACAAAACGGTTGCAGCAGGAGAATATGGAGCTCCGAAACCGAGAGGCATTGCTGCTCGAACAGTTCGTTCGCTGGGCCTACAACGCTGCGTCTCGCGGTTTGACTGAAGACTTTCTTAACCGGCCGCTTCCCCCGACGAATCGGACCGGAAACGTCACATCTGGCCGCCACTTTCGATAAGGTCGTTCGTCCTCGTGCGATCAGCCAGAAAATCGTCGGGGATTTCGGATGGCCGTCGTCGGCCGGGCTTTGCAACTGAGCGGCTATCACGCTAGGGTCTGCGCGCGCCTCGGTCCGTGAACGACCCGCATCAGCCCTTCGGGCTGGCGGAACATCAATGACGGCTTCCGATGTACAACTGACATTTTGCCGCCGCTCTGATCTGCAATCCTTTCGACGGAACGGTTCGCGGCGAACGGTGGGAGGCGACATGAGGGTCAACGAGGCAATGGTATTATGCCCATTTCCCGGCAAAGCGAGGTGGCGTCTGCTGCATGTTGCTCGGCCAATGCTTCATTTCCGACAATATTTTGCAGCCGAGAAAGTCCATATAGACAACGTGCCATGGCAGATTCTCCTGCTCTGCTTTGCCGTTGATGCCCCCTGCGCCAGCGGCATTTATGCTCGCTCAAGCCCGCGAGTCATATTTTTCTTCGGTCATTGGATCAGTACTCCAGATACGTTACATAGAACCATACGCTGCCGATGATCAGATTCGGCTTATCGGTTCGGTCTGGCGCTTCCCTCGAACAGAAAGGTCATCGGCTTAGGACCAGGCGCGTAGCCCGTGTGGATCTGGTCGATGCTGAAGCCGGCGCTCTCGATCATCGCCCGAATGGGGCGGTTCAGATGGCAACCGCCACTGATGCTTTTCCAAAACGGCGTCAAACGGTTCTGCCACCTGCAGACGCTCTCTTCGCGCGCTAGGCCGTGTTCGACGAACAGCAAGTGTCCGGCTGGCTTCAGCACGCGACGCATCTCTTGCAGCGCATGCGCAGCCTCCGGAATCGTGCATAGCGTCCACGTTGTGACGACCGTATCGACGCTTCTGTCTTCCAGCGGAATGGCTTCTGCCGAAGCGTCCAGAAAAGTCACTGGCCGCCTCGCCTGATTTGCGTTGCGCCGCGCCATTTCCAGCAGCCTGGGATCGGGCTCTAGTGCAAGGACCTCTCTCACGCCCGCCCCATACAGTGGCAGATTCAGGCCCGATCCCGCGCCGACTTCGAGCACCGTTCCTTCCGCGCTACCGACGACTCGTTCCCGGTAAGGCAGAAGAAGCGGGCTACGCATCGAAACATCACAAAGGTGCGGGAGGATGATGTTGCGGTAGAACCCCATGTCTTGTCCCCCTCTCCAGTATGGCAAGGCGTTTCCGGCAGGCGCGCGCCCCGAAATCCGCGAACCGGCGACTCGACGCTACACGCGGCGCACGGCTGCACACCCGTCGCGAGGCATCAGCATCGCCGGCGCTAGCGCCTCTTCTGGCTTCGCTCACTTCGGTTGGGACACCGTTCGCAGATACGGCTTGAGCGTCTTGAAACCCTGCGGGTACTTCTTCTTCGCGTCCTCATCCGAAACGGACGTCGGGATGATGACGTCTTCGCCCGGCTTGCAGTTCACAGGCGTCGCCACCGTGTCCCGTAGTTCGGCGTACGCCTCCGTCACCCGTCTTTGGTGACACGAGTGACGGGGCCTATCAACCGTGTTGTATGGTATTTTTTTAGCACTTGCCGGCGCGGGCGACAGAATTCTGACTGCTTGGCGAAGTGGAACTCTGGTGCTTCTTTCGAAGGCGAGATCGTGGCCACCGTGCAGATCAAGGGCGCCGCGCACGCGCAATTTCAGTTGCGTTCGATATGGTACGTTACTGATGCCGGACTCTCACCAGAAAAACGAATTGCCCCGGAACAGGCAACCCAACCCATCCCATTGGAACATTTCAGGAGCACCAGGATGAAGCCAACTCTCGCCCGCCAGGCCCTCGTTGCCGCAGCCCTCGCCAGTCTCGGCGCCGCAGGAATGGGCGTCGCGCATGCAGAGGACAACGTTAGGTGCTACGGCATTGCGAAAGCCGGTCAGAACGACTGCGGGAGCAAGACCGGCGTCCATGGCTGCGCCGGCGAAGCGAAGGTCGACAACGACAAGGGCGACTTCAGGAACGTGCCGAAGGGAACGTGCCGCAAGCTCGGCGGCACGGTCGATACTTACTAGACTCGTCATGAGGCCCGGCCTGCGTTCAGCCGCCCCGCCGCCCGGTGCACAGGCTCACGCGGTTGCGCTGCGTGGCGTGGGCGTCGGATTGCGGCACGCGCACTACGACGATTTCCTGCGTAGCGTCCCGCCGGTCGACTGGGTCGAGGTGCACAGCGAAAACTACTTCGGCGACGGCGGCCTCGACCTGCACGTACTTGACACGGTGCGGCGCGACCTGCCGGTCAGCCTGCACGGTGTCGGGCTCGGGCTCGGGTCGTCTCGGCCGCTCGACCCCGCGCATCTGTCAAAGCTGCGTCGTCTTGTCGAGCACATCGAGCCTGCCGCCGTATCGGAACACCTGTGCTGGGGCGCGGTGCCTTCGCGCCACTTCAACGACCTCCTGCCGATGCCGCTGACACACGAAGCCCTCACGCTGTTATGCAGCAGAGTCGGGCAGGTGCAGGACGCATTGCGCCGTCCGATCCTGGTCGAGAACGTATCGACGTATTTGCGTTTCCGCGACGACCAGTACACCGAGAGCGCCTTCCTCGTCGAGCTGGCAAGACGCAGCGGCTGCGGCGTGCTGCTGGATGTGAACAACCTGTATGTGAATCACATGCAACCACGGCGAAGATGCGCTCGCGGCCATTGAAATGATGTCGCGGGAGATCGTTGGTGAAATCCATCTTGCCGGGCATCAGGTGACCGAATACGTGGTGATCGACGATCACGGTTCGCGCGTCACCCCCGAGGTCTGGTCGCTCTACGAGCACGCACTGCGCCGCTTCGGTGCGATGCCGACGCTGATCGAATGGGACACCGCCGTGCCGGCACTCCCCGTGCTGCTCGATGAAGCACGGCTCGCACGCGAGGCGCTCGCGAGTTTGGTCGCGACGAACGAGGCCAGCGATGACGCAGCCGCTTGAACTGACCCAGCAACGCTTCGCTGACGCGCTGCTTGATGCGGCATGCGAACCCGCGTTGAGCGATGCCGTAGCGGCATCCGCCACACCAGCGCCCCTGCATCACCGCATTGCGCTGTACCGCGGCAATCTGTGGGCGCATGGGCGCGGCGCGCTGGCGAATGCGTATCCGGTACTGCTTGAGCTGGTCGGTGACGATTACTTCGATGCGCTAGCGCGCGCGTACGATCGCGCACATCCATCGCAAAGTGGTGACCTGAACCGTTTCGGTCGCACGCTGCCAGAATTCATCGAATGCTATGAGGCTGACGCACGCTTTCGCTATTTCGGCGATCTCGCGCGGCTCGAATGGGCACTGCATGGCGCGCATTTCGCCGCCGATGCGACACCGTTCACGCAGGAGCAATGGTCAGCTTTTGGTCACGACAGGCTGCTCGATGCACGCATCGGCGTCCATCCGGCCTGCGTCGCGCTGACCTCACGTTTTGCAGTCGCTCAGATCTGGCATGCGCACCAGCCAGGCGGCACGTTTCCCGCACAGATTGACTCCGCGTGCTGCGCCCTGGTCGTCCGGCCGCGCTGGCGTGCGTACGTGATACAGCAACCCGCAGCGGCGCACGCGGCCTTCGTCGCACTCCAACGCGGCGATACGCTGAATCACGCGCTCGATGCGGCCTTCACGATCGACCCGGCGTTCGACTTCGCCAGCCAATGGCATCACTGGTTTGCGAGCGGCGCGGTAGTCGGCGCATTTAAACGATAACGTGAGCCGACGTTGAACCCTGGCACGCTGGCGCGCAACTGTCGGTGCCTTGCTCCATAGTCACGGGGTGCCGCTGGATCTCCCGGTGCGGTGCCAGGAATGTTCGTGCGCGCTTCGCCGTTAAAGGCGGCAGTCGGCGCCACTATGTGTGTTGGCCGGTAGCTGCGGCCTGCCCGGTCGGCAGCGCCTTTGCGCGGTTCCGAACGTTCGGCGAAGACGGCAACCGCTCACGATACCGATCATCTACTGGAGCGGTGGCTCATGCCCACAATCAGATGCCAAGGTGTACCCCCGGCACGGCGTGGGCAAGCACTGCGGCAGCAGATAGAACGCCGACCATGACGACTGACTCGGCTCTTAAAATCGTCAGAAACGTGGCCCCAGCACTGTGCGATTTACCCTGCCGTATTCGCGGCAGATAAACCAGTCGGTTGATCCCACCCAATACGATCGCTGTACTGACAAGACCTAGCTTTATGTCGAGGATGAGCCCCCAGTCGCTATGAGCGAGCGGCAACAGAGAGTCGCCCAGTCCGCGATCGGCGTTGTAAATCCCGGTAACGAGCACCGCCAGTAAGGCAACGGTTGACGCGGTGGACAGGTGTCCGGTGAAATGCGTGAGGTCTTCTCCGGTCGCGTCGGCCCGCAGCCAGGGCAACACGAGGAGTCCGCTCGCGATCACGAGCCCGGCCCAGGCTGCCGTCGCGCAGATATGCGCCCAGTGAATCCACTCGGGCAGCGAAAAAGTCGCCGGCGTCGGCCGCATGACTCGAGGCCGCCTTACTAAACGCGAAGACGGCTGCGGCGAACAGCGCGACAGTCATCCGGGCCGGCCGGCCGAACCCTCGCGGCACAACAGACACGAACACCCACACAATCAGGGCGACAAACCCGATAGACCACGCTGTGCCGAAATGCGATTGGGTCAGCACCGGGATCAGCACCGAAAAATCGGCACCCGGCGCTGACCCGCTCATCAGCGCAGCCTCAAACAGCAAATTAACGGTATCCGCAACGATCAACGCGACGACGCAAACGGCTACGGTCCCTCGCAGCCGGTGCCGCATGCGCGGCAATGCATCGTCCAGCATCAACACCGCAAGACAGGCACCCACCGCACATGCGAACAGTACGTTCGCGATGGCGGCCACGATGATCGAACCGGTTATCGTCGCTGGGTCCACTATTTCACCCTGAACGAATAGTCGCCATGTGTACGGTGCCCATCGGAGGCGACGGCTACCCAATGCACCGTATACTTGTCCGGCGGCAACGGGGGCAACGCAACATGGATCGTTTTCCTGTCGTTCGGATCGACCTGCGCCTTCGCGGTATTCACCTGCTTACCCGTCGAATTGCTTACGGTCAGCGAGCTGAATGCCGGCTCGAGCGGACCATCAAACACGACTGTCACGTTCTCCGGCGCGGGCACTTCAGCACCCGCCGAGGGTGACTGCGTTTGCGGGAACACATGCGCGAACGCTGCGGACGGAATCAGGACGCCGGTCGCGATGGCGGCTACGCCGCAGCCTCGTCGAAGACCATTAAAAACACTCATTTCTAGTCTCCTTTGCCGAAAAGCGGTTTACCAACGGAGTTGGGAAGCACGTCATCCAGGTAAAGATGCACCTGCAACAGAACGCCGACACCCTTGCCGCTTGCATGATTGACCGGAATCACGGCCTCGGCGCCGAGCTGGCCCCAGCGATTGAGCCAGATGAGGCCGGGATTGATGCTCCCGGTCGTATGCCCCGAACAGGGGCCGCCGGTACAGGTACTCATCGGGAATTCGACGACCGGAATCAGATTACTGAACGGCGCCTTGAGCCCCACGTCCTGCACGAAATTCTGCAGATACGGCAGGCTGTACTGCAATGTGACACCCCAGTCGATGGAGTTGGGCTCGGAGCTGCTCAGCGTCAAACGCGGGCCGACGGTGCCAGTGATGGCAAACGGTCTCAGGTACTTCAGGCTATCCGGCAGGTCGCCGAATCCCTTGCCGGCATAAAGCGTCGGCGTGAGTGCCGAATGCGGGCTGGCGATCGCCTTCGAGCCGGTGTCACCCAACTCGGCGATCACGCCGACCGACGCCATGAACTCATGCGCTTCATTAACGTAGAAGCGATATTTGGCGCCAACAGCGAAGTTGTCGAAACCGCGAGCCGAACCGCCATTGGGCGCATTGACGTTCACGTAGGTCCCCGTCACGGACAGTTGGAAGCTGGGCGTGATCAGCTTGTCCCATTCGAGTGTCGTCGTGTTGGTGTTCTGGTTGTCGCCATCATCGGTCAGAGATTTGACGTGACCGAACTCCAGATTGACTTCATCGCCGACGCCGGGGTCGTCGACCGCCATCGTCGCCGGAAAAACGCGGTTGCCTGCAACGGCGTGCGCAGTTGCAAATGAGGGAAAGAGAAGCGTGGCGGCTGCGGCAGCCGGAACAATTAAAGCCACAAGCGTCGGCATACCGACGCGTGCTCGAATGATGCGCATGATTCACCCTTTGTGAATAGTCGTATTGGCGTGCTCACGGGTCTGTCAGAAGACGCGCGACGGCGCGACGATGCTTGTGTCATGCATCGTCGCGTTGCTGACTCAATCAGGATGAAAGCGGGGGTGCGCGCGGCTGCGCTGCGGCGAACGGAAAAATCCGGCGAATCGCCTGAAGCAGGGAATTTGCTGTTGGCTGCGTTGCCCTACCCGTCGGCGGGACCTCCGAGGTCCCGCTCGGTAAAAACGGCATGTGGGCAATCAGCCCGCAGTACGCGCACGCCTGCCAATGCACCGCCTTCTCGGGCAACGGCGACCTGTCGGGCCCGGCAATGCTGGTGCCGCTTTGCGCGGAACACAACGCACTCGGGATCGCGTCGAAACGCTGATCGGCCGCGAGGGTATGCGAGACCGTTGGCGCGAGCGTCGCCATCAGGATTGCAAGCAATCCCAGAACGCTGCCGATCCCGCGGTGGAAAAAGCGACGCATGGCCGTGACGGAGTGGCGGACGGGCTCGAGTATTGCGGCGAATTATGTCATCCGGATTTGACGATTCCGATGGGTAAATGCCCTACAAAAGGGTAGGCGGGGAGCGGGCAAACCTTCTGGCCGGGGCGCACGTTCATAGGGTCGTGCGGCTTCTGCCCGTTCAGTGAAGTCCACGAAGGTCGACTTCGCTAGCATGAGACAGTCAGCTGAGGGTCGACAACGACAGTTCAGCCGTGGGTTTTCGAGACATGGCAGTCAGCGCTGAAACTAGGCGTTCGCGGCCAGGGCGGCCTCAGGCATGTGAATGGCTTGCGTCGCCACCATTGTTCACTCCTTCAGCAGACGCCCAACATCGGCCGCCATCGCATCGATGCTCATCTCCGGGTTCATCAATAGACGCAGACGGCCTGTCGGATCGAACACGTAGATCGCGCTGCCGTGATCGACGCTGTAGTTGCCATGCGCATCGGCCTTCTGTGCGCTGTAGTAGAACTTGAACTCCCTGGCGAGCGCCGAGGTGGTCCTTTCGTCGCCGTAGAGGCCGAGAAAGGTCGGGGCGAACGCGGAAACGTATTGCGCAAGCACCTGCGGAGTGTCACGCGCAGGGTCGACGGTAACAAAAAGGCCCTGCACCTGGCGACCGTTTTCCCCCAGCTTGCCGCGAACCTCCGCTATCTCGGCCATGGTGGTCGGACACTGGTCGGGGCAATGGGTGTAGCCGAAGAAGAGCATCACCACTTTGCCCCTGAAGTCGGCGAGGCTCCGCGGTTTGCCATTGTGATCGATCAAATGAAAATCGCGCCCCCAGCCGACGCCGGTGATGTCGCCGGACACGAATCCTGGTGGTGTCGATGGAGAGCCGGCGTGGTCGTCGCAGGCGACCAGTGCCAACGCCAGTACGACGGAAAGGACGCCCCTGACGATGGACAGGCGTCGGTCGGTCGGCAACTTACTCATGGATTTTCGTCTCCTCTCCTACGGTCTGCGCCGGCAGGTAGCGTCGTATCAGCCGTAGCATCCGCGGATCATCCCACGTTGCGGACCCCAGCTTGCGCCCCGCCTCGCGGCCGTTACGGTCGACCAGCAGGGTGATCGGAATGCCGGTCGTGATCAAGGCCGTTGCGTCGTAGAAGGTATCCAGATACGGATGCAGGTGCTTGACGCGGGTCTCGCGAAAGAATGCTTGCACCACCGGCAAGCCGCCCGCGTCAATGGACAGCGCGACGACTTCAAAGCGCGGTCCGCCCAGCGCTGCCTGCAGGCGATCGAGCGTTGACATCTCCTCACGACACGGGGGGCACCAGGTCGCCCACACATTGAGCAGCACGACTCGGTCGCGAAATGCGGCGAGGCTTATCGCTGCGCCGTTCCCATCCGTGAATCGCAGCGGCGGCAACTCGCGCGCACGCGAATGGACTTCGACGCCACCTGCGATGTCATCAGACAGGAGGCGCCAGTATGCGGTCGCGCCGGCGGCCAGGCCCGCAACTCCGAGCCCTGCAAGCAAGGATCTTCTCGTCGTGCGCCGGTTGCGTCCGGCTCCAGGTTTCGCGTTGGCGTCGCCTGGAGGCATTGGCGCATCGGAGTGGCCGGGGGGCTCGTTGTTCACGCGCATTGCCTCCGAATGAAACCCGAGATTTCCTCGGGGCGCGAAAAGACCACTGCGGCCCGGTCGCCACGCATGCCGGTGCCGAGGAGTACGGGCTTGCCGGCGAGCGGGCCGTCGACGCTGCCATCTGTTTTGAATCGCAGGTTGAACTCCCAGAAGGCGTGGATTTTCCCGTCCGCCATAGTGAGGCGGTAGGTATCGCCGCAGTAACGGATCGCAGTGACCTGCGAAGCCGCGTCGGCCTCCTTCAGGTTCGGCAGGCCCCGGTCGGGCGGGGACACGCGACCGGTGGAGACCGCCTTGAGGTAAGCGAGCAGATCGGCTCGAGTGCGTGCATCGGCAATGCCGGGAAAGTCCATCGCATTGCCTGGAACCACCGCCGCAGGGTTCGTGAGCCACTCATCCAGGTGCCGTTCGTCAAACACCAGACCCGATCGCTTCAGCGCATCCGAATAGCGCGCGAAACCGGCGGCGGTACCCGCTTTGCGACCCCAAACACCGGCCAGACTCGGCCCCGTCATGTGCCGCCCCGGTGCAAACGAATGACATTCCATGCAGGCGCGGGCGGCTTGTCCACCGCGCACGAGGTCGCCTTCGCCGTGAGCTGGCGCACCGAAGGCAAACGTGGCCAGTGCGACCAGGATCGCGCATCGGCAAGGTTGCCACTTCATTCGAGAGATCC
Organism: Paraburkholderia atlantica; assembly: GCF_000092885.1. Lineage (NCBI taxonomy): Bacteria > Pseudomonadati > Pseudomonadota > Betaproteobacteria > Burkholderiales > Burkholderiaceae > Paraburkholderia > Paraburkholderia atlantica. The sequence goes on from NC_014120.1 coordinate 414,015, forward strand.
AGTTTGTGCACGAGACCAGGCGTTGACCGTGAGGTGGGCGTAGCCGCGCAATGGCGTGCCGGGTCGCGGCTGCGTCTGCCAGAACCGCTGGCGCAAGTGCAAACAGCGCAGCGGCGATCGTATCGTGTGGCCGTATCATGATGTCGCTCCTTCCGGCGGCTCTTTTACACAGATCCGTCCAATCTTGAACCAGGTCCCAGCAGGTGGCCCGACCTCGCGTCTTTACCGCGCTCTCCTTACGTCGACTGCGAGAGCGCTTCGCCAATCATCCGGTTCAGTTCGGGAAAATCGGCCTCGCCAAGAATGCGCTTGAGGACTCTGCCTTTTCCGTCGACCAGGTACGTTGTTGGAGTGAGTTGCACGTTATGAAACTGCTGTGCGAGGCTGCCGTCCGCGTCCATCACTATCCTGAACGGCAGATGATGGGTCTCTGCGTAGTTCCTGACATACAACGGCGGGTCATAGCTCATCGCCACTGCGACGAAGTCAAAGTGTTCGCCCCTGAACCGGTTGTAGGTCTGGACCATCTGCGGCATTTCCTTGATACAGGTTGCGCAACTCGTGGCCCAGAAATGGACCAGATATACCTTGCCGCGCAGGTCGGCGGTACTCAGCTTTTGCCCAGACATCAACGTGAACGTCGCGTCGGGAACGGCTTCTGTCCTGCCCAGAGTCATATACGCCGCTGCGGCAAGGACGGCGATCACGAAAGCCACGAGGATCCCGCTAACTGTAAACCTGAACCTGCGAACGCCTGTCATGATAGAGCTCCCAAACAACAACCGGCCGGTCAGCGTTTCGGGCTCCGGATGCCGGCATACCGCACAGACCATCGCGACGCAATGCATCTGGCACCGGATGACCGATGTTGCTGTTTGCGCGGCCAGCGTTGCGGCGGCCAGGGCCTGAAATCGAGCCTGCACCTGGACCGCCAATCAGGGCCGCCGGCGCCCACAGACCGCGCTGCTATCGCAATCGCATCACGCCTTCTTTACGTATGCGCTGCACCAGCCTTTCGCGTTCACCAGCTTGCCCGTAAAAATCGTACAGGGCGCCGTTGCATCGCCAGCCTTGCCCTGGAAGAACTGGCAGTTCGCGCAGGCCTGCCCCGTCTGAAACTTCGGGTACTTCGCACGGTCGACCTTCCCTGCATCGGTTCTGTACCCGAGCGCCTGTGCGTTCGCATCGGACTCGAGGACTGGCGCGGCGTCGGCCCATACCTCGTGCGGTAGCACGAGCGACGACGCAGCGCCCACAACACTGATCATGAAACTACGGCGGGATGATTTCATGGCTTCACTCCGGATTACGTTCCACTGTTTGCGCTTCGCGACCGGGTAGCGCAGTCGCAGATAGCGGGTGGCACCTCACTACGTCGCGATCAGATAGTTGCGCATCAAGCCGGAATCCTCGTGCTCCAGCATGTGGCAATGGTAGAGAAACATGCCTGCATAGTGCTCGAACCGGAGCAGCAACCGGATGCGCTCGCCAGGCATCAGCAGCACGGTGTCTTTCCACCCATCGTCGACCAGTCCCGCGGCCACGGTGCGATGCGCGGAAACAAAGTCAGGCGGTACGGTACGGCCCAGCACACGGAACTGAAGGCCGTGCACATGCATCGAATGAGCCATCAGCATCATCGAATTCTCGTTACGGAATTCCCAGAGTTCCGCGCTGTTGCGCCTCACGGTTTCCGCCTTCGTCACGTTGTCCATGTCGAAGCTGCGCCCGTTGATCCCCCAGACCATCATTCCCATCGTGATGTTGAACACCTTCGGAGCTCGCGCATTGATCGCGTCCCCAGGCAAAGCCACCGGTAACGACGCGAGCCGCTTTGGAAGTTCGGCCTTTGTATTCACGCGCTGTTCGACCCGGACCTTCAGGACGGGGAACGACGCACCGTTCGGTAGTGACGCATTACCCATCATGCCGCCCATTGCCATCTCGCCATCGAACGCCAGGCTTTGCAGCGTGAGTTCAGTTCCAATCGATCGCTGACTGAAATCCACCCAGATGTCCGCGCGTTCCGCGGGTGATAACGTGACGTACGGACGTATCACCGGCCTGTCCAGCAGTCCACCGTCGGTACCGATAATCGCGAGAGGCGCGCGGTCGCTCCACCCCAGCTTGTAGATGCGCGTGTTCGAGGCGTTCAGCAGCCGCAGGCGGTACGCACGGGTCGCTACCGGCAACACGAAATCGGGCTTCCCGTTGACCAGAATCCGGTCGCCCAGAAAACCCATCATTCGCGCCATCATCTGCCCCATGCCGTCACCACCCATCATGCCTCGACCCATCATCCCGCCGCCGCCCATCATCCCCCGCCCCATCATGCCGCGCCCCATCATTCCGCGCCCCATCATTCCGCCGTCGCTGTCGGACAGATACGTGAACTGGTTCTGGCCGTCGAGCACGCGGTCCTGAATCACCAGCGGTACATCGTACGCACCACCGGGCAAGCCGAGGGCTGCCTCCTCGTCATCTGTGACGATCAGGAGCCCCGCCTGGCCGAAGTAGATCTGCGCGCCGGTACGCCCATCCGGGTGCGCATGGAACCAGTACGTCCCCGCCCGGTTGAGCACCTCAAACTCGTAGACGTAATGCTGGCCGGTCGCAATAGCAGTGCGCGGATGCCCATCCATCGCTGCCGGCACATACAGGCCATGCCAGTGGATAATCGTCGGCTCGGGCAATTCGTTGACGAGGTCGATCTTCACTTTCTGCCCGCGTTGCACGCGCAACACGGGCAGGTAGCCGTTCGACAGGAAACCGAGACTGCCAGGATCGCCCTTCAGGACCTTGCCGTCGTAACGCCAGACGCGGGTGGGTTCTCCATGCAGGATCTGCACGTGGTCTTCCCTCGCGCGCATCTGGACCTCAAGGTCCGGAACGAACTGTGGGTTTCCGACGCCCTGTTGCGCCCGCGCGGGACGCAGCGTCAGTAGCCCGGACGCACTGGCTGCGACAAGGCAGGACAGAGTGGACGCGCGCAGAAAGGTACGCCGCGTTGCATCCTCCAGTCGTAACATATCGTTCTCCGTGCCGGTGGCCTTCAGATTCGATAATTGAACGGTCTACCCGGTTCGTCGCTGACGGCGGGTTCGGGCTGCGGCTCAAGGCGTGGCTTTGGACGCGGTGCTGATACGGAAGAACCGTTCGACCGGGAACACCGCGACGACTCCGTCCCCTCCCGCGCCCGCGTGCGCGATCGCCGTGATCTCCCTGACAAGGGCGTCGACATTCGTCTCCTGAGTGAAGATCTCGATCTTGATGTGCTCAGTCGTCCAGTCATTGGAAAAGAGGTTCGGGTGTGCACCGAATCCTTTGACCTTGCTGACCGTGACACCGTGGACGTGAATCGCGCCGAGCCGCCTTTCGAGCCTCTCCAGCATGTCAGACCTGACGATAGCGACAACGCATCTGAATTCCATGATTTCCTCCTGAGTAGCGGATGACTGAGCGCTATTCACGCTACATGCGTCAGCTTTGAGGTCAGCCTTTCGGTGCCCATTTCACATCGACCGCGGCCTGAATCTTCCCGGCGTCCCGAACCCCGTTCTGCGTCATCTGCCAGGCGATTTCCGCGGTCCCCTGACACACCGCGCAGTCGACCGCCATCTTGTCTTCGAAGCATTGCAGGTTGGAGCGATGGACGCCGCGATTTTCACAGCCGCACCAGCAGTAGAGCTGGTTCAGTACCGCGGGTATCTGTGTCGCCACCCAGTAGGAGTGCCTGATGTCCTTGTCGGAAAACTGGTTCGGATCAAGAACGTGAGATGCATCCGACCGTCCGCGTGGAATAATGCGCAATCCGTTCGGGCGCAGCATGCCAACCTGCCACTTTGACTGAGGCGCCGCAGGTGAATCCGGTTTCGCGGTGGCAAGGCTGAGCAACCGGTGCCGCGTGATGAGGGGCAGCAAGGCAAAAGCAGCGGGGAAGACAGCGAACGCCAGGATAAGCAGTGCCAGCAGGCGCCATCTCCTGCCATCGGGACGGCGCGGCGCGGCGGGTGTGCCCGGCCGCTGCGTACCCGCCGTCTTCCGGTTGTGATCTCGATGTTTCACTACAGCCTCTCTCGTCGTCACAAGACGCCTGCTACAACGCGGAATGCGTAGCCGCACTGCAGAAGCGCATGCGATTGGTCCTGCTCAAGTTCACATCAGTCCTCGTGGTCCGCTCGATCCCTGTCGGGCCGCTTGCCACGCATCATGAACAGCATCGACAGCGGGCAGACCACCACGCAGGCGAAAACGATGAGGTTCAGCCAGGAAACCCCGAGCCGTGGTAGCAGCCAATATCCCAGCGCGACCAGGACCACGAGACCCAACACCATCGGGACCGTCGCTTTCACGTTGCGTTTCATGGAATGTCTTCCCGACACATGGCGTGCCTTTTGAACCCTGAATGTCGCCACATCACTTCGACGGCGGTATGCCGGCTATGTCGGCATACCTGGACTTGACATCGCCCGTCGCCCTCATCACGCCAGTCGGCGCAGGCGTGACGGGTGTGAGCAAGCAACTTCCTGGGCAACGTCGCCTGTGGCGCACGTGCGCACACTCGCACTGCCACACAGGCAGGGCGGAATCGAAGAGGTGTTGATGACGGACTACAGGGTCCGCGGAGGAGGCTGAAGCGGTTCGGGGATGAACTGCCCGAAGAGGAACGGAATCGTTGCCCGGTACACCGGCAGCGAAGGGATGTCGAGCGCGGCATGCGTAGCCGGCAAGATAGCCGCGCCACACGACAGACCGCCAGAACCATGACAGACCAGCGAGGCACCGCTGGCGTGCGCGGACGCCTTCTGCGCATCGGGCGCCATCCCTGTCATCGAGGAAACGCCCGCCGGTGGCGGCATGCCCGAAGACGTCATTTCCGGACACGCGCCCGCTTGCGCGGCGTAACCAAGCAGCGGCAACCACGCGATCAGGAAGCAGGCGACGAAGCGGGTCCAGAATTTCATGGGTTCAGTATAGGCGCTGTGGCTGCGCGTTGCCACGCCATGCCGGCGACCCAGAAAGCACTTCATGACTTACCGGTCCCATCGCTTGAGATGCGTGAGGAACGCGTCGGCACCGACAAATCCCACCAGTTGTGCTTCATCGTGCCGTTCGCCACCGCGGTCATAGAAAATCAGCGCGGGCGGCCCGAAGAGTCCGTAACGTCGCAACATCAGGACGTCCTCGGAGGTGCCTTTTGTCACATCAATTTTCAGCAGTTTCCAGTGAGCGAATTCACGCATCACGCGCGGATCGGCAAACGTGTAACGCTCGAGTTCCTTGCACGTCACGCACCAGTCCGCATAGAAATCCAGCATCACCGGCTGACCGCGTGCTGCCTTGAGGGCCTCGTCCAGTTCGGCAACCGACCTTACCGGTTCGAATTGCACCGACGCGGCGCTGGTGACCGGCGGCGCCGTACTCATGCCCCGAAGCGGCCGGAGCAGGTCGTCATTGCCGGACGCGACACCCAGCATTTCAGCGATGCCGGCGGCGACCAGCAGGACGCCTAGCGCCTTGCCCACCCGGTGGATCCCTGTAGCGTCCGGTGCCAACGGATCGAGCGCGCGCAGCATCATTCCGCAACCGGCTAGCAGCGCCGCCACCAGCAGCATCAGCAACCAGTCAGGCAGCAGCGAATAGACAAACCACAATGCGGCGACAAGCAGCATCACGCCCAGCGTGTTCTGCACGGCGGCCATCCAGCGTCCTGCTTTCGGCAGGAAGCGCGCACCAAACGTGCCGACAAGCAGGAGCGGCAATCCCAACCCGAGCGCCATCACATACAGGTTCAACGCACCCGAGACCACGTCGCGGCTGTTGGCGATGTAGAGCAGCGCGCCGGCCAGCGCCGGAGTCGAACATGGACCAACGATGAGCGCGGAGAGTGCGCCCATCAGGACCGCCGGGAAAAGCCGTCCGCCTGGTAGCCGGCCGCTCCATCCGGCAACCAGGGTTTGCCAGCTGCCAGGCAGCTGCAGCCGGAAAACGCCGAACATGCCCAGCGCGAAGACCATCATAAGCAGCCCGAAAGCCGCCAGCACCCACGGCATCTGCGTGAGCAGCACCAGCTGGATGCCGAGCAGCGCAGCGACGGTGCCCGCGAACGCGTAGGTCAACGCCAGCCCCTGCACATAGGCCAGGGTCAGCACAAACCCCCGCCACGGCTTCCCTGCACTCTCACTACCTACGACAATGCGCGTCACGATCGGGATGAGCGGATACATGCACATCGTGCCCGCCATCAACAGGCCGGCCAGGAGGAAGCCCAGTAATTCAGATACACCTAGACCGTTCGCCGGTCGCAGATTCAGACCGAAAACAGTAAGCGTCCGATTCTCACCAGCAACCGTGGTTTCACCCGGGCCTGTCGTTGCCCTTGCGGTTCCGTCCTGCACGATGGCGGTGACGGTCCCGTCGGCCGCGATCCGGTAGGTTCGCGTCAGCGGCGGGTAACACACTCCCAGGTCCGCACAGCCCTGCGACGTGACGGAAAGCACGATGCCCGATGCGATGACATGAGGAAGAGGAAGCTGGAGTTGTACCGGCCGGTGATAGACCTGCACCACCCCGAATGTTGGATCATTCTTCGATTCTGACGCCGGCATCCCGGCCGGTTTCACGGGCACGCCATCCACAGCGAAGCTGAAGCGGTCGCGATACAGGTAGTACCCCGGTTTTGTACCGAAGTCGAGCGTCACCTGCTGCGGCCCGCTGAGACTGACCTTCAGTGGGAAGGCATCACGGGGTGACAGCAGATCGGACTCGCTCACTGCATACGCAGCGACTGGAGCGAGCACAAGCAGAAAGGCGAACACCATGCGCAACGCCCGGTTCAGCGTTTCCGCGAGACAGCAAGTGCCGCGGCGTGCACTGGATGAGGTGATTCGCATGGCAATGCTCCTACGCAGGCCGTGAGCGAAAACGCGCCCCCAGGCCCGCCGTTACGCGACGGACCTGGAGTGATGGCGTCAGCGCCCCATTACTGCTGTTTTTCCAGTTTCACGATGGTTAGCGTGCCGTTGACGCTTTCAACGCGGACCTTGACCTTCTCGCCTTCCTTGACCTGCTTGACCATCGCAGTGTCCTTCGCCTTGAATGCCATCGTCATCGGCGGCATGCCAACGTTCTTCAGCGCGCCGTGCTTCAGCGTCAACATGCCGGTCGACGGGTCGACTTTCTTGACCTCCGCGTCAGTGAGTGCGGCGTCTTTCGATGAAGCTGCGTCCATGGCACCTGTCTTCATCATGCCTGCCATCTGGTCGGCTGCCAGCGCGGCGCCGCCAAACGCACTGGCGGCACAGAACACAGCGGATACGATAATCAACTTCTTCATTGGTTTTCTCCAGGGAGGGTTTGCGGCACGGACGTGCCGATAGGTACTGCATGAGGTTGAGAAGCTTTTTTGGCACGGATAACGCGACGGCGTTGCAGCAGCGACCAGGCGGCCGGAATGATGAGCATCGACAGCAGCGGCGCCGTCACCATTCCGCCCACCATCGGCGCGGCGATGCGCTGCATGACTTCCGACCCGGCACCATGGCCCAGCATGATCGGGATGAGACCCGCCAGCACCACGGCGACCGTCATGGCCTTCGGTCTGACCCGCAGCACGGCGCCCTCACGAATGGCGTCCACGAGCGTCGCCTCCGTGAACGCTTCGCCTCGCTCAAGCCGGCTGTTGAGCGCCCCCTTCAGGTAGAGCAGCATCACGACCCCGAACTCGGCCGCGACCCCTGAGAGCGCGATGAATCCCACCGCGGTGGCGACAGACACGGCGTGGCCGAGAATCCAGATCAGCCAGAAGCCGCCGACCAGTGCGAACGGCACGGTCGACATCAGCAGCAGGGCGTCAGCTGCCGAGTTGAACGTCAGGAAGAGCAGCACGAAGATGACCACGAGCGTGACCGGAATCACGGTCCGCAACTTGGCTGCCGCGCGTTCGAGATACTCGAACTGGCCGGACCAGGCGATTGAATAGCCCGGCGGCAATACGACGCTCTGCGACACGGCCTGCTGCATTGCCTTTACAGCCGATTGGAGGTCCGTATCGCGAATGTCGACATAGACATAGCCCGATAGCCGCGCATTTTCACTGCGGATCATGGGTGGGCCATCGGCAATCCTGATGGTTGCGACGTCGCCCAGCGTGATCTGTGCGCCCCGGTCCGTGACAACCGGCAACTGGCGCAGATTGTCGACCGAGTCCCGGACCTCGCGTGGATAGCGGATGTTGATCGGGAAACGCTCGCGACCCGCGATGACCTCGCCGACATTGTCGCCACCGACCGCCGACGACACGACTGACTGGATGTCAGCGACCGACAGGCCGTAGCGGGCCGCCGCCAGGCGGTCGATGTCGACGTCGATGTAGTGCCCGCCGTTCAGCCGTTCCGCCAGCGCGGACGTGACGCCTGGAACGTGCTTCACTGCAGCCTCGACCTGCGTGGCGATCCTGTCGATCTGCCCGAGATCTGCGCCGGAAATCTTGACCCCCACTGGCGTCTTGATGCCGGTTGACAGCATGTCCAGCCGGTTGCGGATCGGTGGCACCCAGACGTTCGACAGACCTGGAATCTTGACCCGTGCATCCAGTTCATCGACCAGCTTCTCCGGTGTCATGCCGGGGCGCCATTCACTACGTGGCTTGAACTGGATGGTGGTCTCGAACATCTCGAACGGCGCAGGGTCGGTCGCAGTATCCGCGCGGCCTGACTTGCCGAATACGGTGGCCACTTCCGGGACCGTCTTGATCAGGCGATCCGTCTGCTGCAGCAGTTCGGCCGCCTTGTCTGCCGAGATGCCCGGTAGCGCAGTGGGCATGTAGAGCAGGTCGCCCTCGTCGAGCGGCGGCATGAATTCGCCACCGAGCCGCGACACCGGAATCGACGTGATGACGAGCGCGACGACCGCCAGTCCGATCGCCACCCACGGCCGGCGCAGCGTCGCTTCGAGCAGCGGGCGATAGAGCCTGATCAGCACACGGTTGATCGGATTGGCGTTCTCGTGCGGGATCCGGCCGCGAATGAGGTAGCCCATCAGCACCGGCACCAACGTTACCGAGAGGCCAGCCGCAGCGGCGATCGTGTATGTCTTGGTAAATGCCAGCGGCGAAAAGAGCTTCCCTTCCTGACCTTCGAGCGAGAAGACCGGGATGAACGACAGCGTGATGATGAGCAGCGAGAAGAACAGTGCCGGCCCCACCTCCGCTGCAGATGTCGCGATGAGCTCCCAGCGCTGTGCCGTTGTGATGGGTTCCCCCGGATGGTCGTGGTCGTATGCTTCCAGGTGCTTGTGGGCGTTCTCAATCATCACGATGGCGGCGTCAATCATCGCACCGATGGCGATCGCGATACCACCGAGCGACATCAGGTTCGCGTTGACGCCCTGATAGCGCATCACGATGAATGCGGCCAGCACCCCGAGCGGCAGCGACAGGATCGCGACGAACGCACTGCGCAGGTGGAACAGGAACACCGCGCAGACCAGCCCGACGATGATGAACTCCTCGATAAGCTTGTCCTTGAGGTTGTCGACGGCACGTTCGATGAGCTGGGAGCGGTCGTAGGTCGTGACGACCTCGACACCTGGTGGCAGGGATTTCTTCAGGTCGGCAAGTTTGGCTTTCACCGCGTCGATGGTCGTCAGCGCGTTCTTGCCGGAACGCATGACGATCACCCCACCCGCGACTTCACCTTCGCCGTTCAGCTCAGCAATGCCGCGGCGCATCTCCGGCCCGATCTGGATGCGCGCGACGTCCCCGAGCAGCACCGGCGTCCCCGCCTCGTTGGTGCGCAGTACGATGTTGCGGAAGTCATCCAGTGAACGCAGATACCCGGAGGACCTGACCATGTACTCGGACTCGGCCAGTTCCACCACTGAACCACCCGATTCCTGGTTCGCCTTACCAAGCGCGTCCGCGACGGTGGCCTGCGTCAGGTTGTAGGCGCGCAGCTTGTCCGGGTCGAGGACGACCTGATACTGGCGCACCATGCCGCCGATGGATGCCACTTCCGAGACGTCCGGCACTGACTTCAGTTCGAACTTCAGGAACCAGTCATTCAGTGCACGCAGTTGCCCGAGGTCGTGCTGTCCGGTCCGGTCGACGAGCGCATATTCGTACACCCAGCCCACACCAGTTGCATCCGGTCCAAGCGACACGGTCGCGCCGGGCGGCAGGCGGCTCTGCACCTGGTTCAGGTATTCGAGCACGCGTGAGCGTGCCCAGTACTGGTCGGTCTTGTCGTCGAACAGCACGTAGACAAACGCATCACCGAACGACGAGTACGCCCGGATGGTTTTCGCGCCCGGCACGCCGAGCAGCGTCGTCGTGAGCGGATAGGTCACCTGATCCTCGATAACCTGCGGCGCCTTGCCGGGATACGACGCCTTGATGATGACCTGCGTGTCCGACAGGTCGGGCAGCGCATCGAGCGGAGTCTCCGTTAATGAATATACGCCCCAGGCGGTGACGAGCAGGGTCGCGAGCAGCACCAGAAACCGGTTGTGAATGGACCAGCGAATCAGGCGGGCAATCATTTGACACCTCCGGCTGGCTCGACCTTCGTCAGCATGTATCCGTCATCCGACGGCCTGAAGACGAAATGCACGGTCTCGCCCGCCTTCACGTCCGGAAAAGCCGTCGGCGATGGCTTGCCGAAGGTCATCGTCATTGCACCCCAGCCCAGTGCCGGCACGGGTTGGTGCGAGAATGTGATGTCGCCAGGCGTGACCTTTTCAACCTTGCCGGTCGTTTCGTAGGTTTGGGCAGTGGTCCCAGCGCCGGTGGACGCAGGCACCGCTGCAGACGCGCTGGCGCTGGGCGCGGCGGCTCCTTCCAGCTTCGGCAGGATTGACTTCAGGCTCGCTTCCGAGTCGATCAGGAACTGGCCTGAGGCGACGACCTGCTGACCTTCCGTCAGGCCGCCCGTCACTTCCGTGCTGTCGCCGGCATCGTTGCCGACCGTGACCGCAACGGGTTGCAGCCGCCCGTGACTGTTCCTGGCGATCACGACGGACCGCTTGCCGGTGGTAATCACCGCTTCCGAAGGTACGAGAAGGCGCGACACAGGTTTCGCTGCACCGATACGCGCGCGCATCAGCATGCCTGGGGTCAGCTTCAACCCGGCATTGTCGATTTCGAGACGCGCCTGCAGCGTACGGCTGCTCGTGCTGATGCCGGGCAGGATTTCGCGAATGTGTCCCGTGAAGTGTTGCGTCGGGTCACCGGCAAACACCGCGTCGACAGTCATCCCGGGCCGCACCTGAAGGGCCAGCGCCTCGGGCACTTCGACGATGAGCCATAGTCTGCTCAGCCCGGATACCTTGGCCAGCGTCTGGCCGGGCGACACCATCGCGCCATCGCGCACATTGAGTTCGGTCAGCACGCCGGTTGCAGGCGCGGACAGCGTGACGTGTGTCTGTGCCTTGCCAGTCCGGTCGAGACTGGCGATCACGCCCTCCGGGATCGACATCGCCCGCATGCGAGCGCGCGACGCCGCAAGCATGACGTCGTCCATGCCACCACGCTTGAGCGCCAGATATTCCTCCTGCGGTGCCAGCCAGTCGGGAACGAACAGCGACGCAATGGGCGCCCCCTTCGCCACACGCTGCATCGGCGCGCTCGCGTAAAGGCGGTCAATATAGCCCGTCACCCGCGACTGGACGACGTCCGCCATCGACTCATCGAACTGCGTCGTGCCCACCGCATCGAAGCTTTCTGCCGTGTCCTGCCGCCGTACCGTGGCGTATCGAATACCCAGATTCTGCTGCAGCCCTGCGTCAATCCTGATGCCGCTCGACCCGCCTTCGTCCGCATAGACCGGCTCGAGTTGCATGTTCATGAAAGGCGATTTGCCCGGCTTGTCGAAGTGCTGGTTCGGCACCATCGGGTCGTGCCAGTACAGCACCTTGCGACCCGTCTTCGGGTCGACCTTGTCGCCGGAGGCGGACGCTGCCGTGGTGGCGGCCGAACCGGCTGCTGCCGTGCGATGCGTGCCCGCAACGTAACCTGTACCCACGAGCGCGGCAGCGGCAAACACAGCAAGAACCACGCGCACCAGTTGATTCGTTTGCATTGGGTTCTCCTTCACTGAGCGGCGGACATGGTGGCGGGCACGACCTGGTATTCCAGCTGCGCCCACGTCTGGGATACATCACGCTGGAGGTCGAGCACCTGCAGTTGCGCGTCGAGTTGCCCACGTCGGGCAGCGAATGTGTCGGCGAGCGAGCCCGTGCCGGCCTTGTACGCCGCCGTCGCCAGTTGCACGCGCTGGTCGGCCGCCGGCAGCAAGGCCTGATTGAGACTGGCAATGCGCTCGCGGCCGTTAGCCAGGGTGGCGGACAGCGTCCGGACATCCGCTTCGACCTGCCGCTGGGTATCCTCATACATCAGGCGGGCCTTGGTCCCGAGTTCCGCTTTTTCGGCCGCGTCCCTGTCCTGGTAGTTCTTGCGATGGATGGGCAGCGGGATGCTGACCCCAACCGACACCATGTTTGAATACGCCCCGCCGCGCTGCTGGTATGAGACTTCCCAGGTCCAGTTGGGGCTGCGGTTGCTGTTCGCGACGGCGGTGTCGGCATCAGCGACCGCAATCTCTGCGGATGCCGCGATGAGCGCCGGCTCCACGTGCTGCAGTTCTTCGGGCGGCAGGGAAGTAACGAACGACTGGGGCGCCGGCGGTTCGCCGGCTGTGTCAGTGACCGGTGCGGCAGTCCATCGCGACAGCGCAATCAGTGCGGTCTGCAACGTCTGTTGTGATTTGAGCAACTGGTCCTGCGTCTGCGCCAGCATGAGTTGGGCTTGCGTCACGTCGCCTGCCGACGCCTTTGCTCCCCTGTAGGAGGCCTGCGTGGCCGCAAGCTCATGCGTCATGTGCATGACAAGCTCCTGCTGCAACGACACCGTTTTTTTTGCGTAGGCCGCGTTCAGCCACGCGGTCGCGGTTTGCTGACGCACCTTGGTGTATTGCGCGAGATAGCCCGACCGCTCGCGGTCGACGACCTGGTTCGCCAGCGCCGACCGTAGCCGGCGCTTTTCAGGCGAGACCCATTCCTGCTCGATGCCGATACGCCGCATCGTCATGAAATCCTGGCCGATCGTGAATCGTTGCGGTCCGTTCACCGGCAGGTTGTCGACGCCCGCCTTGAGCATTGGGTCAGGCAACTGGCCGGCACTGATCACCAGCTCTGAGCTGGCTCGCACGGATGACTGGGCGGCCTGCATCGCAGCCGAGCGATCCGTCGCGGATTGCAATGCGGCATCAAGTGTGAGTGCGGCCTGCTGGGCGTGCGCTGCCACACTCGCAAAGGCGAGCAAGGCGAAAAGCGTGTGCGCGTGCACCGTTGCGCGCCGTATCGACGGCGCGCCGAATGTTAAAGACATGTTCTAACCCCAAACGGTCGAATCCCATAGGGAATCACGTCCTGCACGCAGGACGACCTCACCGCGAACGCGGCGAAATTACAAGGGGCTTAGATTGCGCGGGGCGGTCGCCAGAAACCGCCCGGCTCACGGACGGACAGCGACTGTGCGTAATGGAAAACGACGGGGCTGGAGCGCCCGGCGGGACGGGTCACCCTGGTGCCGGAGACCGGATGATAGAGGCTGCCGATCTGGCATTGCGCCGTCACCTTGCATGAAAAACCTTTGGTCTTCCCGGACGGTGCAGACTTCATGTTTTCGCAGCCAGCCATGTCCGATGACATTGCGCTGCTTTCACCGGCGTCCATGCTCATCTGCATCGGACACGCGCCCGTCAGCCCGCTCGCTGCCAGCCCACTGACGGGTAGCGCAACGCAGAGCAGCAGCAGGAACAATGTCCGGAGGAATTTCATGGCGGCGATTATAGCGTGAAAAATATAGCCAGTTTGTGACGTCGTCTACCGGTCGGGCCGCCCAGCTCGACGCGATGGTGCAGTTGGCCACAGCGGGTATTTGCGCCAGTGCTCCGGATCGATCGAGATCGAAGCGATGCGCACCCTATCCCGGTCCCGGCCGGGTTCGCTCTGCAATTGCGAGAGCGTTTGACTTGTCACGGGGCAGATCGTCGTGCAGGACGTGTAGATAAAAGTCAGGACTACCAGACGGCCATCGTCCAGCTCATTCTTCAGCGAGACGGTCTGGCCGTCATCGCGCACCAGCATCACGGACGGGAGCGTGTAGTCCGCCGTTGATGTAATCGTGTCTAGCATCATAAGGTGGTGGGCATGCAGATCGGCATCGTCGTGCGCGAGTGCATAATGGGCCGCCGCATCGTGCTCACGGCCGCGGTCGCCAACGCCCTGCCCCATGGTTTTGTGAACGTTCAACCTTGGGCCGGTTTCTGAGTGGAACCGACGCCTGAATGTCTGAGCGAAGGTGCGTGCGAACGACGCTTCATGGCCGAGGGTGTGTGAAAACGCACTCATCGCCTAAACTGAATCAACGCATTGAGATCGGGTGACTCATGAAGCGATTCGTTGAAGGCGATGACCGCAAGCAGGTCGCACTGCTTCCCGAATGCATCGATGACTACATCGGGCAGGACAATCCGGTGAGGATCATAGACGTGTTCGTCGACGAACTCGATCTTGCGGAACTCGGCTTCGATGGGGCTTCGCCCGCTCTCACCGGTCGGCCGTCTTATCATCCTGCAGTGATGCTCAAGGTCTACATCTACGGGTATCTGAATCGCTTGCCTTCCAGCAGGCGTCTTGAACGGGAATGCCAGCGAAATCTCGAGATGATGTGGCTGACGGGACGCCTGGCACCGGACTTCAAAACGATCGCCGACTTTCGCCGCGACAATGGTGCCGCCATTCGCAACGTGTGCCGGCGCTTCGTCGAACTGTGCCGCGGCCTGAAGCTTCTTTCCAGCGACATGGTGGCCATCGACGGCAGCAAGTTCAAAGCCGTAAACAGCCGCGACCGGAACTACACCGCTGGCAAGATCGACAAGCGTCAGCAGCAGATCGAGGAGAGTATCCAGCGGTACCTCGACGCGATTGAGACCGCGGATCGCGTCAGTCCGACCGGTTTCGATGTGAAGACCGTACGCCTGTATGAGAGGGTCGCTTTGCTGCGGCAACGGATGCGCGAGCTCGAGCAGATCCGGAAGCAACTGAAGACGCAACCGGACAGACAGCTGTCACTGACAGATCCCGACTCGCGTTCGATGACCAGCAGCGGCAAAAAGACCGGAACAGTCGGCTACAACGTACAGGCTGCCGTAGACACGAAACATCACCTGATCGTTGAACACGAGGTGACCAATGTCGGAGGAGATCACGGGCAGCTCAGCAAGATCGCGCTCGCAGCAAGAGACGCGATGGGCAAATCCGGACTCAGGGTGCTAGCCGATCGGGGCTACTTCAGTGGCCCGGATATTCGTACCTGCGAACTCTCGGGTATCAAGGCATATGTACCGAAGCCGTTGACGTCTGCATCCCGAAAGAAAGGCCTTTTTACCAAGCGCGACTTCATCTACATCGCTAAAGACGATGTCTATCGTTGCCCGGCCGGCGAGCGCGCCATTCATCGGTTCACGACTGTCGAACATGGCATGAATCTGAAGGTGTACTGGCCCAGCGCATGTCCGCATTGCCATCTCAAGGAGCGATGTTCTCCAAGCGACTACCGACGCATTCGACGCTGGGAACACGAACAGATACTGGAAGCCATGCAGCGACGGCTCGACCGGAATCCAGACGCAATGACGATCCGGCGCAGCACCGTTGAGCATGTGTTCGGCACGCTCAAACATTGGATGGGTGCCACGCACTTCCAGACCAGAACCCTCGCACGAGTGAGCACCGAGATGAGCCTTCAGGTGTTGGCTTACAACCTGAAGCGAGTCATGAAGATACTCGGCGTTGCGAAAACGATGAGGGCGATACGAATGGCTGGAAGCTGAGGTCCTGCGGGGCCTTCTTGATACTTACAACCTTAGACTGTCGCAAAGCCACCAACTACGGCCGGCCTGTCCGGCAACTTCCCCTGCATAGCCGTAGAACGGTTTCCACACACCCTCGGCCGGTCAGCGACGCACGGGCAACCGGTTGCACCCCCGCCGCTTTCGCTGTGACGAGCACCGTCAACAAAATCCACCTATCAATGGCCGTACGCGCAAAGTTGTTGACATTTTCGGCGTGACTCGCGAATCGCGATAGCTTCAGATCCTTGTGGTGAGTGTGTCGACGAGTCAGTTTACACTCGACGGGTCAACATAAGTCGCACACGCTCTCGTGCGTTTGCCGGCACGCACGCCGTTTTCGACGGTGCGCACCAGCGTGCCGCGGCCGATGGTGGAAACGACAAACTGCATGGCCAGTGACGGCGTGGCAATGTGCGTCGTCACGCCGAGCCCATGTGCGGCCGCGTGATCGTCGACCTCCTCCAGCATGGTCTCGATATGCCGCGCAAGACTGCTGTTTTCGATCGTGGTGTTGGCCGATGAAATGTAGTGCGCCGGTTGGGCGAGGCCTTCTTCCGCGACGCGGCGCACGGCTTCGAGCATGAGAATCGTCGCGCACGTCGAGTCCTTGCCGCTGGCCGTGCCGCACAACGGATGGCCGGCACGGATCAGGCCCATGAGGACGGCGATTGCCGCCTCCATCTTTTCAAGAATTTCATCAAACATGATTGGCTCCGGTTTGATGGAGCCCGCCCCCTAAGGGAGCGGCTCCCACAGGGGTTAATGAGTTGACAGGTCAGTGGGGCAGTGCAGACATCTCGTCGATCATCTGACGGTAGGTGATGAGGCCTTCCTGATGCTTCTGCATGAGCGCTGCGCGGCGTACACCCCGTGCCCATCGGTCGGTCGCGCCGATGCGATCGAGTGCTCCGGGATCGGTCACGCAGTAGCGCATGCGAAGCATTTCTTCGATCGCCTCGTTGAGGGAGTCGAAGCAGAGATGACCGATGAACCCGTCCAGGCCGAACTGCTGAATGCGCCACGCCTTTGAGCCTGACGCATCCGGAAGCACGAATGCCCAGGACTCGCGATCTTCCATGCGGCACTCGATACCGGCGGGATGACCGTCATACGAAGACATGAGACGTTGATAGGCGATCTGCAGCGGGCGGGCGATGTCACGCAAGTGACGCCCGAAATCCGCGGGAACCCGGGTGGATGCAGTGCAGACCCGCTCCCAGGAAGCAGAACGGTAACGATTGGCGCTGCGTTGAGTGCTTTTCATGAAGGCTCCAGTAGGACGGGAGCCTTCCCCGGTGGGAGAAGCTCCCAGGGGGAAAAAGAAGCCCGCGAGGCGGGCTGGTCGATGCGCCAGTGGCGCAGAAGATTCACAAAGGGTAATTCCAGTGCGCGGGCGTGGCCACGGGAAAAGATGCGGAAATAGTGGTCTCTTTCGACCGGAGACGTGCCGCAAATCCGGCGCCGACTGCGCGAGTACCCAAAAAAAGCCCGTCGGGCGACCCCTGGATGGGGACGCTCGACGGGCGGTTTCATGGTAGTACCGGTTAGCTGGTCCGGTATCCGAACCTCTCCAGATCGGGAAGACCGCCAATGGAATGGATAAACGCTTCAGCATCCACACCATTTTTCGCAGCCATGCCCCGAAATTCGTTAATCCGTTCCATTGCGTGCCTGATTGCCTCTTCCCGATCGTTCAGTTCCAGTGCAAGGATATGGCCGTTCCCGCGCGCCAGCTGAACTCCCTGAAGCGCGGCCTCATGTTCACGCAACCGGCTCAGAGCCCATTTCACCCGGTCCCGGACATGATCAGGAACTGCGTCGTTCATGTCCGGCGAGTGAGGACCGCATGGATTGCGCAACACCCCGGCAAACGTCTGCAGCATGGCTTCCTGCATCGGCACCGTGAACCTGCCATTCATCTGCACGGCGGCAACCCAGTCCTCGCCGTCCAGAAGATGATAGAAATTCGCGTCGCCGTCCGCTCTGACCCGGATGGTCGGAACAGGCTGCACACTGACCGGTGTCGACTGGCGATTCGCGATCCATTCGATCAGCGAAAGCTGATCGCGCCTCCAGTCGATCTCATCGTGCGGGTAGTCGAAGCGCTCGCAAAGCAGCCGGTGGAAGTTTTTGAACTCGTGGTCCGGCGATCGACAATCTCCGCTTTCGAGCACTCTGCGGCTCTCCAGCAGCGCATTAGCCCCAAAGCGGGTGTCGATCTCATGCCCTTCCTTCCGGATATGCTTCATCCATTCGGCGGCCGACGGCGGTTGAGATACGAGTTCGACGATGCGACCGTCGATGCCTGCGTGCGCATCGACGGAGGTATCGTTGAGAATCGCCGCCTGCAGATCGAACAGGAAGACCAGCGCGTCGACACCGTGGGTCTCAGCGATCGCTCCCAACGTTTCCACTGCGTTCAGCAGCTCGCGCATGAAACGTGCGAACAGGCCTGCACGATGCATCGCCACGATTGCCGCGGTCGCAACGTCTGCGGCTTTGCCAGGATCATCGGCAGGAATTTCGGCCTCTGTGATCGCCTGTGAATGGACGAGACTGCGCATTACATCATCTAGAAAATCACTACACGAGAAAGTCAATTTCGGCTCCTTGGGGGATGCCGGGCAGACCTCCCCAACCGGGAGGTCTGCCCGGCTGGGGTAAAGAAAATCTGATTGCGGCAGTCAGGCGCGACGAAGTTGCCGGTCGAATGGCGACAGACTATTGGCTGGTACGCGCGTCTGATGTTTGTGAAGCCCAGCAAGCGACTGCTGTTCCCAGAGCAGGCATACAAGTGCAAGCATTGCCCCGATCACGGTTGCGGCTGCGATCTGCTTCTTCATGGTCACCTCCATGTTTGCGCACGAAGCCCCGACGCTCTTCCGAGGACGGGGCTTCGCGCGATCAGGAACAGGTTTGCGGATGCGCGGCCGGGAAGACCAGGACGCGACCATCCTTGCAGAGAACAAAGTCGCCCGACTCGCCTCGCGGCTTGCGGACGACGATCGTCGGTGTTGGCCTGGCCGGCTCAACGTGTGCCACAGGTTGAGCCGTGCACGCGCACAGCGACGAACTGCTCGCTGCGATGAGCAGCAACAACAGGTTTTGCATGGGATTCCTCGTTGTAAAAAAGACGAGGGAACGCCCCTGTGGGGACGTTCCCCACAGGGTGAAGAAATGACAGAAAATGACAGCGCTCAGGCAGCGAGCGCCTCGACGTCAATGACGGCATCCGCTTCCGCAACCAGATCGGGGGTCTGCGAGATGAAAAACTCCCGCTCGTACCCGCCCTGCCGCAGCACTTCCCGCTTCATCCGCATGAACTGCAGCTTGCGCTGCGGATCGAGCGGACCATCGGACTCGTCGCTGAACAGCGTCTGGTAGGGCTGGCCAGCATTGCTTGCCAGATACAGGGCGATGCCGCGTGTCAGGCACTCGTTGATCCAGACCTTCTGGCCGCCGGACATCACCGTGACTGCCTTGGTGCTGTCGTGATCGGCGTCATGCACGAGGATTTCGAACCCCTCGCGCAGTTCGCCGCTCGCCAGCGCCCGCTGCGTCTGGATCTCGACCGTGAAGCGCATGCCGTAACATGCGAGCAACAGGTCGTTCACCATCTTCGTGAGGGCGGGGCCCGCATCGTCGATCGTCAATGCAATCACGCCTTCGTTGCCGAGGCCTCTCGCGAGCAGCTTCCACCGGGCGATCTCATCGGAGATGCGGTTCGCACGCGACTGTGTCGCGTCGAATCCCGCAAGCTCCTTTGCGATCGCCTGTCGCTCGACCTCACGCGTCGTCTGCGAGCGGATCAGTGATTCGATCCGGGCATCGGCCGCGGTGATGGCTTCGCGGCACTGCGTTAGCTGCCGGTCGATATCGGCAATGGCACCGGTCACGTCGTCGACGCCGAGGCGTGCGACTTCCGCGTCCAGTTCCTTTGCTTCCTCCGACAGACGGGCCTGCTGCGCCTCGCGGCGTGCACGCAGCGTGGCTTCCTCGGTCTCGAGCGCGGCCAGTTCTTCGCTGGCTTTGCCCAGACCCCCGGTTGCGGCATCAAGCAGCGGCTTGCGTGCGGCGAGATCGACAGCTTTCTGAAGGTCACGGCGCGCGGCCGCGATCGCATCATTGACCGCCTTCAGCTCCGCCCGCCTCCCCGCAAGATGCTGCACCTGAGGCGTCAGCAGCGCGACCTCATCGCGTTTGGCACGAAACGTCGCACGCAGATTCGTGAGCGAAATGCGGTGCTCCTGAACCTGTAGGTCCGCCTGGCGGGCCTGCGCAAGCAAGGGACAGGTGTTGTGCATCTCATGACCGGCACAGGGCACGGTACTGATCACACTCGCCTGCTGTTCCAGCGACTTCAGAAGCGTCATCTTCGACGTGCCTTCCGACTCCAGACCATTCAGACGGGAAGTTGCCGCGGTCAGCGCAAGCTGCTTCTCTTCGAGGGCACAAATCTCCCTCTGGATCGGCTCGACACGCGCCTCCTCGCTCGCGATACGTGCCTCGGCGGTATCACGTGCCGCGGCGGCACCCAGAATCGCTTCACGTTGCGCAATCACTGCGTTGTGTTCCTCGATGGACGAGCGCAACGAAGCGCGCCGCTGGTTCAGGCGCCGTTCGTCGACGCTCGCGTCTGTCACAAGGACCTGCATAGCCGACGAAATCTGGCTTCGCCGCGTACCGAGTTCCCGCAGGCGGGCCTGCGCACCGGCATTGGCCGTCTGCCTTGCAGCGAGAACGGCGCGCTGGTCGGTCAGGGTGGCCACCTTTGCGTTCAGCGTCTGCCGGCTCTCGCGAGTTGCGGTGACGGACTGTGCATCGGCAGCGATGGCCTGATCGATCTGGGTGACGCGATCGCGCTTCGATCCAAGCGCAACGAGTTGCTGTTGCGTGGTGTCGAGCGCGCGACTGAGCACCTTGGCGACATCCGCGGCTTTCGCCGACAGCGTGCGCAGGTCATCGATATGCAGCAGTTCCGCGAGCAGTGCCTTGATCTCGGTCGCACCATACGATGCGAGCGGACGCCGGTTCTGCGCAGAAAAGACGCTGGTAAAGAACGACTCCAGCGAGCCACACACCGACGCGACGCACAGGTCATAGGTTTCCGCCTTGCCATCAGAGACGGTACCGTCCCCAGACTGCATGGGCTGCCAGTTTCCGTCCGCGTCGCGCCAGGCCAGGTAGTACTCAGCCTTGCCCGTCTTGCCGGGCTTGCGGAATGCGAATGACGAGCGGTACCGCACACCGCCATGCTCCCATTCGAACTCCTTGAGCGCGTGCGCGCCGTAGACGTGGTCCCAGTAAGAGAACGCATCCACCGACACTTTCGCGGCCCGCGACGGCATGATCCGGTACGGATGGAGGTTATCCATGATCGTGGACTTTCCCGCACCGTTCGGACCGGTCAACGCGATGAGGCCTGCCGGAAGCGATTCGACTTCGAGCGTGATGGTGTCGCGCTTCATGCCGTCACGAACACCAATAAAGCCCGTCAGCGTCAGTTTCAGTGGGCGCATGTCGGCACCTCCTGAAGCGGCGCATCGTACGGATAGTCCGATGGCAACCACGGCGCGTCATCGTCGTTGGAAAACATCCTTCCAACGATCGGATCAGGCACGTGCGCAGGCGGCTCAGCAGCCTTCGCAGCCGCCTGGGCGGCCACTCGGGCGGCCTCTTCCGCCGCCCTTTTTTCCAGTGACCCGTCGACGACTTCGCCAACGGTCCTGCAGACGGCGGCATAGGCCGCGCTGGTACGCCGGATAAGCGCGTCCCAGTTGTCGACGCCCGTGAGCGCGAGCAGCTCGCGTGAGCCCCACTGGTTTGCATAGCCCGTGTTGAACGACCACAGCAGGTTTTGCAGCTGCACGTCGGGTACAACGGCCAGATCCGCCGTTGCCGCGTTGACGGCAGCAGTCAGGATCAGGAAGCGGTCCGACTGGGCAATGATAGCGCCGCGATGTTCTCCAAAGGGAAGATGAAAGATGCTCGCGCGATAACCCGCGTGGTCGGTGAGGACCTTCTGGATCTCGCGCGGCGAGCGGTTTGCAGTGAAATGCCGGACCCATTGGGTGCCGGCGGGATAAAGACCAAACATGATGACACTCCACAGAAGATGGGCGGAGTGCATCCCTGAGGGGATGAATCCCCGCCAGGGTTATAGAAAAATTGGATGCAGCAGACTGCGATCGATGCGTCAGGGACGCGGGTGAACCTTGTTCCGGAAGCCCGCGGTCCTGTCGTAGCGGGCGGGCTTCCGGAACACAGCTGTGTTCCGCGCGAGAGTGCCATACGGGCCACTCTCACCATGGCGGCTAGGCCGCAAACAGATCGTCGTTGAGCCAGTCGAGCGCCGCGGGTGTAACGGTCGCCTTCGTGTCAGTCCCGACCGGTGCGGCCGTGACTTCGTCCGCCGTCTCCACAAATGCGGCGGGGTGCGTGAGCACCGTGGCGAGCGCCGGCATTTCAGGCGGCGATTCAGGCTGCGATTCGGGCTGCAATCCAGGCCTGGAAGCGAGACTGGCGAGCACACCGGCCGCGATCGCTTCCACATCGCCAGAGGCGAGCAGCTGCAACCGGTCCTGAAGCGGGCTGGCGTCAACGCTGGAAAGTTCGCACCAGCGCGCGAGTTTCCCCTCGACGGTCGTTTCCAGACTGATGCCCTGGGCGCGGCTGCGAACCACCGGCAGTACGCGCGACTCGACCTTCAGACCCGCGGCGCCAGAAAACAGCGCCTTGATCGCTTCCCGATCGACTACCTGACGATGTTCTTCGTCGATCTGCCAGCGCACACGCGCGAACTTGTCGGCCGCGTCCGCAGCGAGCTCCCGAAGCTTTGCCATGTCCGGTGGCCCGTCGAAGTCAATGCAGATCATCTGTCGCGAAGGCGTTGCGACGAGCGTTGCTGACGCGCTGCCCGGCTCAACGTCCCACGACAGGTAGCCCTTCTCGCCCTCTTCACCGTAGTGAAACCGGCCAATCGAACCCGGATATGCGACCAGCCTGCCGTCGCGCTCCCACTGCTGCTCCTTGTGAATATGGCCCAGCATGAAGCCATCGCATTCGGCTTCGAACAACGCCGTGAGCGAGAACTCATGATCGAAGCCCGCCATCGTCACGCCGTGCTCGGTCGTGCAGCCGTTGACCGTACCGTGCGAGACACCCACCGTGCGAATTCCCGCTGCGCGAAGCTGCCTGTTCACCCGGCCCGCCGCCGCCAGATATGCGGCGAGCACATCGCCCAGTCCCGTACCGGCGTCGAGCGCGCCAACGCTCGCAGCCAGTTGGCCTTTGTTGACCGTGGGCAGGCAGGTGAACACCACTTCGGGCATGACGCCGATGAACTGGCGCAATTCGTCATCCGAGAAGACCGGTCCGTTCGATGCCCAGAACCGCCCATCGACGAGCGCGACCTGACACACGCGATCCGCAACGTGGATCTGATGAACGCCGCCCATGAGGGCGAAGTTATCGAGGGTGCCTGGAGGCTCGTGCGAGAACGTGCCCTGCAACATCAGCACTGGCATCGCGTTGGCTAGCCGGTGAATCTGGGTCGCGAGCGCGTGCAACGACGGCGCATGCGCATCGAGCCGGTGATCGGTCGAGTCGCCGGAAATCACGCCAAGCTGCGCGCCGCTGTCGATCGCGTTGCCAACAGCAAAACTGAAACAACGGTCGGACTCAGCCAGACTGTCGGGCGCGTAATGCAGGTCAGAAAAATGTGCGAATCTCACTTTCGCCTCCAGAAATAAAAAAGGCCGCCATACGGCAGCCAATATTGGAATGCGCGCCCGGATGGACGCAGGGGTATGGAGAGAGCCAGCCCCGAAGGGCTGGCGGAAGGTTGTCGAAAGGGACGAAACCGGTCAGTCGAAGAACGTCGTCTGCCTGGTCGCCGCGATCTCGCGATCGAGGGCTGCGCGATCAGTCAGTGCCTTCTCCAGACGCTCGTTCATGCTGTCGACATCCTGCGGCCGCTCGACCCATCCACGTCCATAGGTGGTGTGCGCAAAGACCCGGAAATCTTCCTTCCGGTTTTCCGCGCTTAACCCGAGACGCTTCAGCAGGTCCGACATACGGTCCAGCTTGTCGGCGAGCGTTTCGACTGCATCGTCCGCGCTGGCGTCAGTTTGCGATGACGGCGGGTTCGATGCATGACCCGGTTCGGCACCCCTTGCAACCTGTACCGGCTGTTGCTGCCCGGATGCCTGTTGGTCTGCCATCGGGTCGCTGTGGTCGACAGAGCTCTCACCGCGTGTTCCCTCATCAGCAACGGCGACTGGAAAGCCACCGCCAAGGGGAACAACGTTGCCACCGGCCTCGAGCAGTGCGACAGCCTGGCCAGCCGCTTCGATTGCCGGCACCGCATCATCGGCGCCGTCGAGCAGCGCACCGATGTCGATGTCGGCGTCGAGAACGGTGAGCAGCTGCTTTGCCCGAACCGCTTCGCCGTTTTCGTTGATGCGCGTGATGTCGAACTCGCGCTTCGTGATCCAGAAACGCGTCCCGGTCAGTTTGCCTCTGGCAAGCTGCACGGTCTGCATGGCCGAATAAGCCTTCTGAAGCACGTAGATCGAATTCGTCGGCAACTCGATGAGGCCCAGCCCCTTGATGTCCGGCACAGCGAAGATGAAACTCGCTGACAGGTTGCAATGTCGCGCCTGATACTGCGGACACTGTTCGGGGTCACAGATGCCATCAGGAATCGCTTCATCCTGCCGCCGGATCACGGTGCGGCCGCCGAAGTGGCGAACCGCGCGTTGCGCCCGCTGATCGCGCTCCATCTTCGCGTACGTCATGCAATAGCGGATGCCATCGCGTTCGTACTGCGAGAAAAACTTTCGACCATTGGCGCCGTACACGGCCATCTGGTTGGGCAGGTTCTGCATCCAGTCGTTGAACGCGAACAGCACTGGAAAGCGATAGAGCCTGAGACCCTCGCCACGATCCTCGCCATACAGCCTGAGGATTTCGTCGGCGACGTCGGGATTGGTGAAGTCCGAGCGGCGACACGTGAAATACGGTGTGTTTTTGGGCGCGAGTGCGTTTTTCAGGTTGCACTTCGATTCGATCACCTTGCCGATCGTGTCGAACGAATCACCCGCCGCAACCATGTCGTTGTAGATGTCAACGGCGCGACTGTTGGCTCGGGCTTTCGATGTGAGCACCTTGATGCCGGGCCGGATGTGTCCGATCACCGGCGGGCGCAAGGCCCGTTCTTCAACGACACTGCGCACAGGGCCGTTGAGCATGCTGGGAACTGCATTCATGAGGGTTTTCTCGCAAGGAAAAAGATCGCTGTGGTGCGCAACTCGCTGGCCGACTGCTCCAGTTCGTGCGCCGCCGCCTCGCCGCGGCGTTCAGCAACATGTGAAAGAAAAACGCGGCGCTCGGGATCGCTGAACGTCGCGAACCGTGCTACCTCGCACCGCGTGCGCCATGCTGGCGACGCGGTATCTGCAGATGCGCGTTCCTGGGCGATCGTGTCGCTGATCGCCTGGGCAATGCGCTGGTCAAGACGGTCGGGAAGCATGGAAGACCTCCGTACGGGACAGGAACTAAAGGACGAAAAAAAAGCGCGTTCCTCGGTCAGAGGAGCGCGCTTCGGGATTCGGATGAAATGACCCAAGCGCCACAACCCTTCTGGGGTCGTGGCGCTCAGGGAGCCGTGAGGCTCACAGTCGGGAACGTTAGGTCGTTCCCGCGCAGCATGGTCACGCTGCGCAACAGCCCATTTTCGGAAAATTCATTCCGCCGCAGGATCACGGATCAGTCCACTACGATCGTTCTACCCAGACGGGCTCTGGAGAGAGAACACCCGAATGATCCGGGTCCGAACGATGTCGCGGCGCAAATGACTGCGACCGGCGACGAGTTTTATGACTGAATGAATGGGGAGCGCGGGCTAGGCGCTCATCAGCAGAAGATTCCACACCAGTTGCCGGCTGGTCGGAGCATGCGCGAGGGCACGACTTGGACAGAAGATGGACTCCGGGCTAGCCGGGTCAGTGTCGATGCGTCAGGGACGCGAGAAGTAGAGTCAGTATTGCGCAAAACCCTGCCTCAAATCCCCCGAAAGATCACGAAAACGGCATAGCTTTTGCCTGAATTCGTCAGAGGACTCGCGTTGACAATGGACGGTGAGAGAGACCACATCCGAATAGACCATGGCCGCAGTCCTTGAACTTTCCCCCGAGCCCGACCGGCAGCCGGAAGGCAACACCGGTCGTCCAGCGCTCAGTGTTGCCACACCTGCTTCCGAGGCACCCCCGTCAGCATCCGGTAGCGGCCTGAAGCCCATCGAACGCCTGACGAGCGACGGCCGCATTGAGCGGATCAATCCGGAGACCGATGCGAAAACGGTGCTTCGGTACAGCTCGCAGTTCGCCCGCAACTACATCAGGTCCGACTACAACTTCTGCGCGTCGAAGATTGCCGTCGCGCGCGGAGGCAAGGTCAAGGCTCTGGAGAAGGCGTTGCGCGACACCTCGAACTGGCTCGGCAAGACCGATGAATGGCTGGCCCGCCACGAAGCGCGCCGGCTCGAAATGCCGCACGAACTGATCGAACTGACTGTCACGCGTCCGCTCGCTGGTCTGCTGGTGCGATGCCTGACGCAGTATGACCGGATCTTTGTGCGATCCACCGAGCGGATGATCGAGCGAAAGATCACGGACCAGGATCGCGCAAACATTCTCGCGAATGCGGAGCGCCGGCTCAAACACATCGTTCAGGTGTGCATGCCCGACAACGACCAGTACGACTTCGACGGCCAGCGCCGCGAAAGCTGACTGCTTCGACCTCTCACGCCTACTTCAGATCGCGGCCCACTTGACTTCGTGGCCGCATGGGTACGCTCGACCTGTCACCCTGTGAGGAACATATGGATCTACGGCAAATTCAGGCACTGCACGCCCAGTATTCGGGGCAACCCGTCGTCATCGACATCACCCGCCACACCGCCGCGATGCCGGCGCTACCGGCACCCGAAGGCGGCAAATCGCTACGCTCGCACGGTGCCGCACTAACCGCGGCGCTGCGCACGGCAAGACGCCCTGCCCTGATCGCAGTGGCCGTTGCCGCGCTTGCTGGTCTGGGGGGGATGAGCGCAGCGCGCGTGTGGCACGCGACGCGCGAGAATTTTCACCCGGCACCGAGCTCTGTGGCTCCCGCATCTGCTCAGCTTCCCACCGCCTCGCGATCGGTGGATGATGGCACGTTGCCGATCAATGCGGCGCCCGCGAAGCCGCTGACCGCGAGTGACTTCGAAGTGCAGAAGGCGACCGGACCGTCCGGCCTCGCGAGCGTCGACGCGCGTTCGTTCGCGACGCCGGTCGCGGCCCCAGGGATGGCGCCTCGCACCTCAACCGAATCCACCAATCCGGAACAGCGCGCAGCGGCCTCTGCGATCCATGCGCACCGCGCGGCAGCCCCTTTACAGACAGTCCAGCCAGCGGCCGCAGCGCAGGTTGCGGCGCCGATGCCCGCACCTACAGCGACGCAGAGCGCTTCCACGCCGGCTCCCACAACTGCAACACCGACCACAACGGCGGCGGCCGTCCCGGCAGAGCAGTCGCATGCATCAGCTAAGTCAGCCTTACGCCCTTTGCATCACATTACGCGTCATCCGTCGGCGGCGAACGATGAGCCCGCCGCGCCATCGACCACAACGCCTGCATCGTCGAAAGTGCCCGCCGCGAAATCCGGCGACGTTCAACTGTTCTAGGAGCCACCCCATGAAATCAACAGGTCCCAATGTCACCCTGCTTTGTGCAGGCCTGTCCGTGCACGGCAGCGTGATTCTCGATCACGGCCTGAGCCTTTTCGGCATCGTCGATGGCGACGTGGTTTCCAACACCGGCCTCCTGCATGTCGGTCAGGGCGGCATGGTCAAGGGGCAGGTTCAGGGGGAGCACGTCCGGATTGACGGCACGGTCGAGGGCGACGTGCACGCCCGCGGCATTCTCGAGATTAACGGCCGCGTCAAAGGCAACGTGTTCTATTACGGCACCATCCGGCTCGGCCAGCATGCATCGCTCGAAGGACAGATCAGGCGCAAGAGCGATCTGACCATCGAAAACGCGGCGAGCAACGTCCAGCAGCTCTCGCGGACTGCGGCGGCGGTCTGACCAGTAATCATCCAAAGCAGAATCGACCACCCACTAATTCACAGGGAGCATCCACCTTGAACAGCATTTCGAAGACCCTCGGCGCAATCGCGATTTGCGCTTCTGCCATCGCGAACGCATCGGCCGCGTCGCCGGCGCAACAGGTCGACGTCTCGTTCTATAAGGACGGTCACCTGGTTTCGGCCGGGACCTCGATCATCGCCCACGAGTTCGGGCAAAATCCTTTCGTGTATTCAAGCGGTACCCACGTCGGATTCGGGACATGCCATGTGGAAGGCGCAACGATGCGCCTGCAGAGCGAAAGCCGTTTCGTCGGCCTCTCTCTGGTGGTGAAGCCCGTCGATGTTGACGCGAACAGGGTGCGCCTGTCGGTCACGGCACAGGATACGGAATTCGTCGGTAAGCGCGACGTCGGAACGGCTGACTGCCATTCTGAAGTTGTAGACGTGAAGGGCCTCGAAGCCACCAACGTCACGCTCGACGTGGCTGATGGCCAGAGCGTGGACGTGCCGCTCGGCGACGCCCATTATCGCCTTGTGCTGAAGCTTCACCACGCGGACCTGTAATTACCGGGCCACGATAGAACAAAGGGCGCTCCCGTCACGGAAGCGCCCTATTTTTTGCATGTGCGCCGGACCACGTCCGCGTCCACGTCATAGCGGTGCAGGAGCCCTATGGAAAAGCGCACGATAGCCCGGCAGGTTGATGAGCAACCGCTTCCGGTCAACCGCCAGGCCGCGTGCCTCAAACCAGGTCGCGAGCCAGTCGATGGCTCTTTCGAGTGCGTGCTCGTTCGCCTCAGAGGCGAAGCGAAGTGCGTGGTGATCCAGCAACGCGGCATACTGCGCCGAATTGGCCAGAAAGAAGAACGGCGACGCGACACGGGCACGCTGCCACGCCAACGCGAACAGTTCCGCAATCTCGCTGGCCTCCAGGAACGGAACCTGATCCATCTCCCTGATGTCCGTCGCCATCGCCAGATTCATCGGCGACACGAACTGCCGGTCGGGTCGCGCGCCAACCTTTGCGAACACTGGCCTGTTCTCCGCGTGCCAGGATTCCAGCGCGTCCGTTCCGACCCAGACTCGTGAGCGCAGGTTCTCGTTCAGCCATGTACGGCATTGCGGCTGGCTCACGAGCGAAAAACCTGCGACGGCGAGCGGCGCCCAGTCATCGCGTCCGACGGCGAGGTAGGAGAAGTCGCCGTCGTTGTACGAGTAGCAGAGGGCATCGAGACTTGCCCTGTCGAACTCAAAGGCCGATGCCCGGTGTCGATGCGGCGCAACCGCTGGCACGATGTGGAGCAGTCGATCGAGCATGGAAACTCCAGATATTGATCAGCGTGCTTCCGATTCGATGACGAATCGCGACACGGGATTTTTCCTGATCGTGGCGATGACAAGACTGTCACGCGCGCGCGTCATCGCGACGTAGAACAGACGTCGCTCCTCCGATTCGGTGCTTTTCTCGTCCGGTACGACACCCTCTTCGGCGCGCGTGATCCAGACGTGGTCCCACTCCAGCCCTTTCGAACTGTGCATCGTGGTCAGCACGAGCGCGCCGTCTGCGGGCTTGTTGTTGTCCCGTTTGAGATATTCGATCCGCTCGGCGAACGTGCCGTTCAGCCGCGACAGCACATCATAGGTGCCCTGGATTGCGCGAATCGCCGGATCGGCCTTCGCATAGGTCATCATCAGTTCCAGCACGCCATCGAGCGCGAGCGAATAGAACTGGCGCTCACACATCAGTTGCCATTCGCCCAGGCGCTTCATGAACGCGCGGTAGGCAGTGGCCGTGTCCTCAGGCAGACCTAGCGCGATCAGATCCTTTTTCTGACGTTGTACAAGCGCCGAGCCCATGTCGCGGTGCAGTGAGCCCAGATGGGCAGAATTCATCCCCATGTAGCCCAGGACCGCATCAAGCCCGTTCTGCTTGCGGCCTTCGACGATTTCGAGCAGGTTGCACATGAGCGCCCCCTGTGGCCGGTTCAGTACCGAGCTGCCGGAGGCGCGGAAATAGGGAACGCCGTGCGAGCGGCAAACCGCCTCGATCGGATCAAGGATACGGTTCGTGCGTGCAAGAATGGCGCACGACTTGCCAGACGCGAGCAGCGGTTGCAGCAATTCGACCGCGGCAACGGCGTCTGCATATTCGTCGTCGGAGCGCTTCGTCGCAACCGAGCCGCCGGCGCCGCGTTCAGCCTGCAGCACCTTTGGAATGCGATCGGCGTTATTGCGGATGACCCGGTCGGCGGCCGAGAGGATTTCGCTGCGGCACCGGTAATTGCTGCCCAAGACGACCCGTTGCGCATTGAAGGACGCGGCGAAGCTCTCCATCCCGCGAAAGCCAAGCGCGGCACGGAAGCCATAGATGCTCTGGTCATCATCGCCCACGACGGTCACCTGTGCGCCCGCCTTCGCATGAAGCTCGACCCACCGGTACTGCAACGGGTCCGTGTCCTGAAACTCGTCAACGAGCAGATCCGTGAAGCGATACGGTGTGATATCGCCCGCCTCCATGCCTGCAACCGCGAGGCGCAGCATGTCCTGGAAGTCGATCTTGCCGTTGCGCTCAAGCGCTGCCTGATAGGCCTCATAGAGTTGCGCATCGGCGGTGCCCGCTTCGACGCGACCAAAGTTGGTCTTGATCCGCTCGATCACGGGCACGACTTCTTCTGGCTTCCATTCGAGGCCGAGTTCGGCGATGACACGGGCAATCAGGCCCATGCGATCGCCATCGGATGCAATGTCCCGCCGTTTTCCGCCGGGCTGGCCCAACTGCCGGAACGCCAGCGAGTGGAAGGTGCCGGCGATGAGCCGATTCTTTGCCTGGGCGCCCGAGAGCGCCAGGATGCGATCGCGCAGTTCCACCGCAGCGTCCTTGCTGAACGTGACGGCACCGACGATCGCGCCAGGCTGCGTCAGGAGGAGCGCGGCCTTGGCGGCAATCGTCTTCGTCTTGCCCGCGCCCGGACACGCGATCGCGACGCAGTGCCGGCGGTGCTCGGCAACCTCGCGCTGCTGGGGATTCAGGCCGTCAAGCATGATTGCGTCGCGCCTAGCGGCCGCGCACCGTCGTCATCAGGCGCAGGTGGGTCATGTACCCACGCACGCCAACCGGATGGAATTTGCGTAGAAAGCGCGCCGTTTCCTCGTCGACGTCCGACTGGTCGCGAATGCCGTTCCAGACGAGAAAGTCGAAGTTGTCCATCACCTTGTCGAACTTCATCAGCAGCGACAGCAGACGCATCGAGAAACGCGAATACGCCTCGACCTCGATGGCGAGCGACGGCTTCGTCACCGTCGGCGCGAACACGATGTCGCCCTGGTCGCGCAGTTTCTGCTCGGTCTTCTCGCGGAAGTCCTTGGCCACGCCAAGCTGTTCATCGACATACGCTTCGAGTTCGGCAACCTGCTTCTCGAGCCAGGAAGTGACCGTGCCCTGATCCTCAGCGCCAAACGTCGAGCGGCCAAAGCGCTGCATGTTGATGCTCATGCGGTTCAGGTACGGCCACCACTGTTCGAACAGCGGCTTCAGGCGGGTGTGATTCAGCCGCACTGTCGCGGTCACTACTGCCGCGCCGGAAAGCTGGCGCGCCATCAGTTCACGGCCGATTTCCCGGCGGCGTCGCACGATCGCTGCGCGCTCGGCCGGAGACAGCTCGCGGAACAGCTTGCGCGCACGGGCGACCTGCTCACGCTTTTCCTCGGCTTCGGACTCGCTGATCATCCCTTCCTTCTGAAGGGTGTTTGCCGCGTCTTCCATCTGTTGCAGCTCGAGTTCGACCTCGCCGCCGTCCGCGCCATCCGTCGTCGCATTCTGGTCTGCCGCCGATGCACTTGCGACATCAGCACCGGTAGCCGGGCCGTCCGCTGCTGCGGGAATGTCGGTCGCCGACGGCTGGCTCAGGGCTTCGGTATTCGTCTCTTCGGAGATGGTGCTCATGTAGGGTGTCCTTTGGAAAGGTGCACGCGCACGCGCGCGGCATGTCCCTATTGTTGCGAGCCTCATGCCGCCCGGGCCGTCAAAACATGTGTGATTTGAAGCATCTTTCCGACCAGTTGATGATCGTACCCGGGCAGAGTGCCACTCACCCGTCCATGCTCGCAGCCGCGAGCCCATCAATACCGCTGGTCTCGGGAACCGGCTGCGAGCGCCTGAAGTCGCCAGCGATTTCAACGTCAATCCACCGTCGAGTAAACTATGACGTGTTTTGACCTGGGGAATTTGAGGACGGGGAAAGAGCGAGATGATGAAAAGAACAGTCGTTAGTTTGTGCCTGCTTTTCAGTGCCGGCGCCGCCCATGCTGAGAACTGGGTTCAGCAGATCGACAGGCCTCATCGCGTCTACATTGATTTCGATTCAATACGTCATGAGGACGGGCTCACAAGCTTCCTGGAGAAGGAAACCTTTCCTAACCCGGTCAACACCCGGCTACCGCCTACATATCAGCAACAGGTCTTCTTCAGTCAGGCGGTCTCTCAACAGATCGTGAATTGCGAGCGTCTGACAGTCATTCGCACGGAAACGACGTTGCTCGATGAATCGGGCGAGGTGGTAGCCAGACAGCGGTTTGACGGGGCTAGCTGGGGTCGGGTCAAGGAACCGTGGCTGTATGGGGCACTGAAAAATCTCTGCCCCTCCAGATGAAACGGACAATCAGGGTGCCGTCAGCCGGCTGACGGCCTTAACCTGAAAAGATGCGGTCTTCCATATAGCTTTCGGGCTAGCCGATCACTGGTAGGACGACGCCGCGTGCCACAGAAGCGCACCGAGCACCGCGGCGATAGCGATCCAGCACGGCGCGAGCACCGGAATCGGGGCGACGAGGACCGCAAAGGCAACACCGAACACCAGCAGGATGCCGTGGCCTGCCAGGTGAAACGACAGTGGACTGGCGAAGCCCGCCGCTGATGCCTTGATCTTGCGACGCATCGCGCCGTCGAAGAATGCCGCGACGCAGAAGATCAGCGTGCCGAAAATCCAGAGCTTCATGACGCTCGCGCGGTACACGACCCGATACAGCTCGCGCCAGAAGTTGTGGACCCAGGTGTGGGCGAACTCGGACACTCCCCCATCGCCAATATCGCCGCCTCCCGTCGCGTCGATGGTTGCGCGGACCAGACCCGTTTGCACGAACCACGCCTTGAACCGTTCGTTGGTCTTCTCGACCACTTCGTCGGCCCTCTCCACACCGAGGATTGCTGCGACCGATTCCGCTTCCTCGGCCGGCACCGAGAACAGCGACGGCTCAGGAATGGCCGGCATGATGAACACGGCAAGCAACGGCACGAAGAAGAACCACCACTTGACGTGGGAGACGAAGCGGCTACTGGCCATGGATGTGCACCCACCCGATCAGGAATGACCCGATCCGCACCAGAAGATAGACCGGAAAGCCAACGAGCCCCGCGAGGCCAAGATAGAAATGCACCGGCCGCCGCGCCACAAAGAGCGCCAGTGCGAAAGCCATCGCGTTCGGACCGCGCGAGAACTCGGCCGGTCGCCCGCCTTCGATCTCGTCGATCGCGCTGGCCGTCGACATCGCACGGCGCACGACGTCCGGTTCAACCCTCGATAGCTTCGCTATCAGAAAAGGCGTGAGCGACATCGTAGTCCTCGAAATAGAGTCGGAAGTTTTCGCCCGTCAGCGCGCGCGCGGCCAGCTGGAAGGCGGCCGAGCGCTGCGTGACCGATTCGGGGCAACGCTCGTCGAACATGCCGGTTTCAAGCTTGCCATAGCGTGCCTCGAACGTGGTCACCGGTTCGAACATCGGCGGCCAGACGTGATAGCGATCGCCGTCGATCGCCACGTAGCGGCGCGCATACAGCAGGTGCGCGCGGGAAAATAACCCCTGCATGAATGCGATGTGCGGGTCGCCCGTCTTGCGGGTGCGCTTGTAGGCGGCGAGCCCGCAGTCCAGCATCTCCTTGACGAGCGGCTCACTCTCGCCCATGAACTTCTCCCCGATGAAATCGGCCACGCGGGCGCAGGCGAGTTCAAGTTCCGGCGCCACCGTAAAGACGGGGATCAGACGGGAGGACAGCTTGTGTTCGCGGATGATTTTTTTGAATACGGCAGACATGCGTAGGTTTTCAGCCTTGAAGGATGGGAATACGGCCCTGATAGACGGCGGCACCCGAAATGCGCATGAAGTATTGCAGGTTGGGCAGGCCGTGAATCAGGCGGGTTGGGATCAGCGGAACCTTCTCCAGTTGAAGCGAACGTGAAACGGACCCGGTAAATTCACCGATATGCGCTTCGCTGCCCGTGCTCGTACTGCCTGTGAGCGTCAGGTTGCGAATCGCGGTCTCCCCGACCTTGTCGGAAAACCACTGCGCGGTATCGCTGTCTTCCAATCTTAGGATGATCTGGTTGTTCAGATTGCCCAAAACCTGCAGCATTTTGGCGGCGTTTCCGAGCCGCGCTTCCAGATCCGCTCGCGCCTGGAATGCGACGAACGCCTTGAAGCCAGCGCCGCGTCCCTTGTTGAGAATCTGGATCACCTGTTCGTTGATCGCTTCTGCAATCTCGTCGATGATCAGCACCACTTCGGGCGGCGAATCGTAGAAGTTGTAGATCGAGCCGCACACGGCAGCCACATCGGACAGGATCATCGACGCTATCGCTTTCTGCACAATGTTGTTCGACAGCGAATCGAGACCCATGTACAGGACGGCCTTCTGCTTGATGACCTTGTCGATATCCCAGATCTCACGCTCGTCGTCGAAGTCATCCGCCTTGGGCGCGAGCATCAGGCCCGTCTCACCCGTTGCCAGCATCTGCAGCAGCGGCAGCGCCGAGGCGATGATGCGCATGTAGTGCTCACGGTCGTGCACGTGCGTGGCAATCAGCCCGTCGATCGCTTCGTTGCCTCGCTCCTGTGACGCAAACTGCGCGTTGTAAAGCCCGATCATCCCGTCGACGAGCGAGGCGGCATTGTTGCGCTGACCCTGCCGCGTCGTTTCCGTGGCGACCTGTTGCTCCCAGTCGGTGAGCCCCTGTTCAACGAAGAAGCGCTTCAGCGCCTTTTCGAGCAGCGACGTGATGCCCGACTGCGCATACTTGAGGATCGAGCGCAGGGTCGGCTTGTCGCCGATGTAGAGCTCGCCCTTCACGGCGCGGTCGATGAACAGGAACGCGAAGTCCCGGAACGGCCCCTCCTCCATCAGCTGGGCGATCCGGCTCGGGATTTCCGACGGCTGCGACCAGTTTTCGATCGGGTTCAGCCGGATCGACTCGGACGGCTTGGCCTGGTTGAAATACAGGAACTTGCGGCCTGCGCGCTGGCATTCCTTCTCGACGCGCCGCTTCCACTCCGCGTCGTTTTTCGGGTCAACGATGATGAGCACGTCGCCGAGGTGAATGACCTGGGTGGAGATCACCTCATAGGTGCGGGTCTTGCCTGCGCCCGTCGTGCCGCCGACCAGGGTGTGACCACCCATCGCCTTGTAGTGAAACGGCACCAGCGCCTTTTTCGGCTCCATGCCGTGAATCCACGACGAACCCTGCGGCATTCGATCGCGGATGCTGTCTTTCGGCGCGAACATGCCCTCGATGGCTTCTTCAATCCTGCGGCCCGTCTTCGTCCTGTTGAGCCAGCGCGGCAGACCGGGAATATCGGTCGTCGGCATGCGCAGGATGTCATGTGCGATCTGGCAATGCTTCTGCGTCCACTCGTAGCCGATGCCGAGATACATCGAGTTCGCTTCGGCGCGCATCCGCTTCTGGATCTGAAGGAGCTTTGGCACCTCGAGCGTCGTTAGCCATTTGGTCGAGATAGCCATGCGGAAAGTCAGTGCGCTCCAGATCTGCTGGGAACGCAGCGCCAGAAACGCAAGTGCGACCAGTGCGAACGCCCAACCGTAGGGCATGCCCGAGATGGGCAACAGCACGATCGCCGCCAGCCAGAACACCGCTGCGCGAACTTCGTAGATTGGCCTGAAATGGTTGATGTAGCTGGTCACGCTGGGCTCGCGAGTATGAGTTGTCCCGCGCGCGGCGCGAGGGTGACTTCGGTTGGCGCATCGGCGACCATCAGGCTGCGCTTGCGCATGTGTTCAACAAGGGTGCTGGCGGCGATGCCGTAGCTCCCAATCAGCCGCTTGGGCACGACCAGCCCCTTTTCGGTCCACTGCACTGCCGCCTTGCCACTGGCGACGTCTTCACTGAGTGCCTGAAAAAATTCGCGCACGGAGCCGGGGACGCCTTTGAGAACCTCGTCGAAGGTCGACGCGTTCGACGGCTTCGGTTGACTCGCCGTCGTTGCTAATGGGCGCATGGCGGTCGGATCGACCGCGGCGGACACTGGTGCCGGCGACGGCACAGTCGGGGTATCCGCAGGCGTGGCGGGCAGAATCTCGCCCGTCGACGGTTCGACGGTCATGCCTGCCGGTGTCACAACAGCCGCCGCCTGCGTTGCTGTTGGAACTGGAGGAGCCGACGTTGGAGGCGGATTGTGTGGTGCTGCCGCGCTCGCACCTGGTACCGGTGCTCCCGGCGATGACACTGGCTCGAGCTCTGCGGCGACGTGGACAGCCGACGGCACGGCGAACTGGACCGGCGCGAACACGCCACGCTGCGCCTTGCGGTCAAACTCGTCGGCCGTGCTCACGCCCTGGCGGACGACCTTGTGCAGCAGCGATTCGGCCTCGATCGGCCGCATGTTCGGATTGATCGCGCCAAAGAGTTCGGCGAGCACCTCGGCGTCGAGACCGGCGAGCAGCCCGGAGCCCACCAGCAGCTGAGCCAGCATGCCGGTACGCATCCGCTCGACCGGCAGCGGGGTGTCGCGCCGGGTGAGGCGATATGGCGATCCGGCCAGCCACGGGCCGAACTGACCGTGAACCGGTGGATTCCACAGCGCACGGTCGCTGTCCCGCTCGATGGCGAAATGGCGGTACGGTTCGTCAAGCCGCGAGCACACGGCGGCCAGAAACACCGCATGGTTGTACTGCGGCTCGATGCGGCGGCGCTTTTCTGAAGGCAGATTGGTGCCGAACTTCTGGCCGCCAGCCAGCCGCATGGCGTAGAACGCGGTCTCAATCGTGGCGCGGAAGGCGCCGCCCGGTTCGCGGTACAGATCCGGGCTCAGTGGCAACGACGAGAACCACGACGCGCAGGCGCGCAGCACGGCGAGCCACTTGCGCTCCAGCTCGCTCTGGCTGGCTTCGTTCGCACACTGCGCAATCAGGTCCACGCGACGCTGATACTCGCCGATCAGCGCGTCCTCGGTCATAGGCGTATGCGCGGTCATAGCAGCGGCTTCGCGAGTTTGGCCAGCGCCCCGCCGGTAGCTCCGGTGCCGCCCCCGAACATTCCGGCGATCTTTGGAATCTCGAACGACACCAGGAACACGAAAAACGCAAGGTCGAAGACGTAGCCGGCAGAGAGTGACGTGGTCAACCCCGCCGTGGTCGCAAGCTGGACCGCATTGACCAGACTGCCCGTGACGAGTTTCATCATGATGGCGGCCACGACCATATACATGCCCGCGGTGATCATGAAGTCGAGCCACGACTTGAAGTAGCTGCGCGTAAACGATGAGAATCCGAGCGCAAAGGCGATCTGGCCCATCACCGCGCCGCACGCGAACTGCAACTGCCCCACGTTGATGTAGAACACGAAGACGACGGCCGTGATCGACAGGACGAGCCACGCAAGAAGGAGCGGAATGACGCCGATCAGCACCGAGATGTACTCGGTCCATGCGGCACCCTTGAAAGCCTTGATGACCGAGTCGAAAAGCTGGCTGGCGGCATTGCCGATGATGCTGACCGAACTGCCCATGTTCGTGCCACCGGCAATCTCTGACGACAGTGTCTGGAACCACTTGTAGAACGATGGCACCCAGGTCGCGTACCCGATGTAGAACGATGCAAAAATGCCGAGCATCCCGAGTTCCTCGAACAGCGCGACCCACGCCATGACGGGGTCTTTCGTCGCGGCGAAGCGGATCGCGGCCAGCACGATCGTGATGACCGCAAGGCCACTGGCGAACTTGTCCGATTCCTGGCTGATGCTCTGGCTTGCATCAGCGGCGGCACTGACCACCGCCGCAAACATCGCGTTGAGCTTCGCCATCGCATTCGCATTGGCCTGCCCAAGTTCTCCCGGCTTGACCAGCGAGGCAGCCGTGGCGCCCGAGCTCGACGGACTGGGTGTATTGGACGCGGGCACCACGGTGCCGTCCGGCAGGGTCGTAGGTTCGTCTGCAAGCGCAAACCCTGGACACGCGAACACACACAGCGGCACCAGCACCGTCAAAAAAAGCCGGTTAAGATAGCGAAGCATGTTCAGCCCTGCCCGCATCAGAAGCCATAGGACGCGCGTTCTGCGTCCTGTTGATCCAGGAAGCTTTTCGCGGCCGCGGAGCGGTTCCGGTCATCCTCGTTGGCAATCGACTGTTTCTGCGCATCCTGCTGCTGCTTGCCAGCCGTCATCTGCAGCAGATCACTCATCTGGCTCGACACAATGTCCAGGTAATGCGTCGTCATCTCAGCGGTTGCCTGTTGCGTCGGCGTGAGCGACATCTGCGACTGCAGTTCCTGGCGGCGCTTCGCCAGCGTCTGGGCGTGCACCATGACATCATTGCCTGTCTGGAACAGACGCGTGGCCTCGTTATCACGCTGGTTGTAGAGCGTTGCCATGTCGGAGAACCACTGCGAATTCGACTTGCCCGAGCGGGAAATCAGTGTCTGGACGTGGTTGATCCACTGACTGCCCTCGTTGAGATCACCGTACATGTCAGTCAGGGTGCTTTTAAGCTGCGTGTACTTGCTGATGTCGCCCGTGATCTGGTCATATTGCGCCTTCATGGCAGACGGGTCGAGGTTCGTCGCCTGCAGCAGCTGGTTTGCCATCATCTGGTACTGGTAGACGATGTTGCTGTCCTGATAGATCTCGGTCTTCACGGCCTTCGCCGCAGTGATGATGTTCTGCGCGAGGTTAGACGCGTCAATGACGGGCAGCACGGCGTGGGCAGCGTGCGACATACCGAGCATCAGGCCTGCGGCGAGCGTCAGGCGGCCAAGGATCATTTTCATCGTGGGGTTCCTAGTCGAGAGTCAGCATTTCGCGCACGTAGGCCTCGCGCCAGTCCGGTGCGCCGGACGTGTAGTGCCTGTCGAGCACCGCCTGCGCGCGGCCGTCCGAGCGGAGCACCGCGAGCGTTTCCTTCGGGAAGCTCGCCTGCAGCATGCGGGTCTGGTCCGGCGTCACCCACAGGTAATCGCGGTTCGGCACGGCGTTGGCCAGCATGTCGATCTGGTGTTCCGTCAGCCCGAACAGGTCGCGATACAGATGCAGGTTGTTCTTCGCATCCTTATTGGGCAGATAGAAAATGTTCGGAATGTTTTCCTTGAGAATTTCGAAGTTCGGAATCCGCGCCACCTGGGAAAGCGACTGCGTCGCGAGCAATAGCGTCGCATTCAGCTTCCGGATCGTGACCGCCCAGATCTCCAGCCGCTGATAGAAGCGCGGATACTGGAAGAAGAAGCCGGCCTCCTCAACTTCGATGACCGTATAGCGCTTGCCATCGAGCCACTGCGCGATACGGTAGAACGCGTAATCCATGAACAGCGCCGCGGCCACCGGATAGTTCTGGAACAGATCGCCCATTTCGATCGAGATGTCGTCGGACAGCGAGAAGGCGTCGTCGATGTGGTCGAAAAACCGGCCGTTCTTTTCGCCCTGGGTCCAGACGGCGAGCCGCTCGCGCAGCTCGATCGGCAGAAGCGCGTTCAGGTTGGACAATGTCCAGAGGTCGCGCGGGTAGCCCGTTCCCAGGACGGTGACCTTCTCAAAGATCGTGCGCTGCTGTTGCGGCGAGCATCTGAAGTCATCGTCCTCGATCGCCATCTGCACCCACTCGGCGACGTACGGGAAGTGCTTCGGATCGTGCAGCAGCGAGAGCGGATTGACCGACGTTCCGGCCTCAAAGCGCCCCGTCGCGTCGACGAAACGGCCGCCCGCGAGAAGGGTCGGGATGCGGGTCGAGCGGTCCTTGTCGAACCGGATTCGCCGCGCCTTGTGGCGCCCGGTCTGGGAGACCAGGAAATTCAGGAAGATCGACTTGCCCGCGCCAATCGGGCCAATCACGAGCGCGTGCGACTTGCCGCCCGGATGGTGCAGACTCACGCGCTGCAGCGTCTTGTGACGCGTCGGCAGCATCGTGAGCGGCCCGGTCTTCTCACCGGACTGCTGCGTGAGCCACGCATTGACCGTGTCGCCCTCCGATACGCTGCGCACCGGGGCGATATCGGACACGGCCGGCGTTTCGACAAACTGCAATCGCCTCTGCTGGTCCCACCGGCCCGGCAGTGTCGTCTGCCAGGCGGCAAACAGATTGTCCCGCTCGAGGATCACGCCAAAGCCTGCGT
This sequence comes from Paraburkholderia atlantica, assembly GCF_000092885.1. Taxonomy (NCBI): domain Bacteria; kingdom Pseudomonadati; phylum Pseudomonadota; class Betaproteobacteria; order Burkholderiales; family Burkholderiaceae; genus Paraburkholderia; species Paraburkholderia atlantica. The sequence goes on from NC_014120.1 coordinate 454,439, forward strand.
TGCCGATGCGGCCGATCACTTCGCGCGTGGCGTCGTCGCATTCCTCGACGGTATCGCCATAGACGATCACCGAAACGTTCGCAAAGCCATACTGCTGCCCGTCCGCAACGAGCTTCGCCAGCGCCTTTTCCGCTTCATCAGCGAGACGCTCGCGGCCTTCGTCGTTTTTCTGCTCCTCCTTCGAGAAATAGGCCTTGAGGATTGACCAGGGGTTGAACGCTGCGACCTTGTAAAACTTGCGGATTTTCTCGATGTACGCGCTCGCCTTCGTTGTGTCCAGAAAGCGGAACATCACGCACACATCCAGTTCGGCGTCGACTTCGGCGAGCACGTCCAGTGCGGCTTCCTGAAAGCCCATCCACTCCTTGACCGCGATGATCTTCGCGTACCGTTTGCCGTGCGCCGATTCGAACATCAGCGTGTCGGCACCGATCGTGACTTCGCTCTCGGTCAGGTGCGTATCGAGCATCGTGACGGGATACCGCACGCGCCGCGGCGGCACCGACGGGTTGGCCGCCTGATGGAGGAACGCGAGCGCGTTCTGCAACTGCAGCCGCTTCATCCTCAGGCGCGTGACACCGCCCTTGAACGCATCGATCACGCCTTCGAACCGCTTGATGTCAGACGTGAGCCGCTCAATGTCGAAGGCGAAGGCACTGCGCGCAAGCACCGAGTCCTTGATCGTCTCGAAGATCGCGAGCGGCATCGATTTGCCGCCCACCGTCATGTGATACGCGACCTTCTCGAAGATCTTGTTGACGCCGGTCTCGGGCGTGAAGGCGAGTGCGAGCGAATGCGTGTTGCGGAAATACCGGCCGCTCGCGACATGAGCGCGGTTGATTTCGTCGACACGCGCGTCCATCGAGGAATCGAATGTCCCACCGATGTCTCCCTTGACGCGGCGGTGCGAGAGCTTCCACCACGCCGTGATCCGGTGGTCGAAATTCTTGCAGGCATGATCCAGGTTGTCGCGCGCGGCCGAAATATCGGAGGCGTTCGGGCTGTCCGCGTCCACGCCTTCAAACGTATAGACGGTCAGCAGCGACCCGTCCTTGTCGAGGATCAGTTCGGGCGTGACCATCGTCGCCCACGGGGCGATTTCCTGGATCGAGCGGCGCTTCAGGCTCTTCTTCAGCATGGCAGGTCCTGATCAAATCCATAGGGACGTTTGAATCGGGCCGAAAACTTCGCAGTCGGCAGGGGCTCATACACGTCCGCGTAACGGTTGTAGACGAGCATGACCTGTTTCCACCACGGATCTTTCGCGCTTTTCCAGCGCAACAGCCAGTGAACAGCGATGCCAACGACGAGAAAGGTCGGCGTCATGCTCGTGTAGCAGAGCAGCATGGTCATCGTGCCGTTGGCGATCGCGAGACCGCGATCTGCCCCGCCCATCTGGCGAGGCAGCGAAAGCGAACGGCTCACGCGTGTGGGCTTACGCACGGCTCACGCGCATGTGTAGTTGATGTGGAGATGGTTCTTTACGATCGGGATCGCACACGCCGCAAGGCCGAGACCGACGAAGACCGTCGAAATGATCTTGCCGATGGTGCTTTCCGAATTGCCGATCGCGACCGCGCCGACGATGATCAGCACGATGCCGATGCCGTAAAGCCACGGGCCACTAATGTAGGACGAGATCAGACAGATGACGTCCGTCGCGGAGCCGAGGTCGGTCAGGTCGACGGCCGAGGCGAACGGCGCGAATGCGGCGAGCGAAGCAGCAACGACGGTCGAACGCAGCTCACGACGGGTGAGGAAGCGCGTCCAGATAAGGCGGCTCAACGCTCGCGTGCGCTCGCGCGTGGTAGCGAGAAACTCAGACAGATACTTCTTCATTCAATGCACTCCGATTGGTTAGAAAACGCGGTTGAGAACGTAGTCGCCGTCCCTGAAACCCTTGATTTCGAGGATTTCGGAAACGTGACGCAGCTCGCCTGTGCGGCGAAGATGAATGACGTAGTGGAAGCAGTCGGCCACCGCCTTACGCATATCTGCCAGTTCCCACCGGCTGCCAGGCGGCACGCCGAGCATCGCGAGACTTTCGAGGCGGCTAAGGCCGCCACGCGCGTCGTTGGCGTGGATCGAGCCCATACCACCGTCGTGACCGGTACTCAGCGCCTGGATGAAGTCATAGGCCTCGCCGCTTCGCACTTCGCCGACGATGATGCGGTCGGGCCGGAAGCGCAGACACAGGGCGACGAGCAGCTGGGTCGTGACACCCTTGTCGGGGTTCGACAGAAGCCGTACGCGATTCGGCGCGGTCAGCTTCAGTTCCATCGTGTCTTCGACCGTGATGACGCGTTCGTCCTCAGGGATCTGCGCATTGAGCGCGTTGAGCAGCGTGGTTTTGCCCGACGACGTGCCGCCGGCGACGAGGACATTGCGGCGTGCCCGAACCATCGCGCTCAGGGCCTCGCGCAAGGCATCGTCCTGGATGCCCGGAGGGAAGAGATCGAGTTCCTTTTCCTTGCGGGCGTTCACGAGCGAGAATGCACCCATGTCCACGTAGTCGTGCAGCGAGAGATGCTTGTCGCGATGCTTGCGTATCGAAAGCGCGTTGCCGTCGATCGCGGTGGGCCGCATCACCGATGCGATACGCAGGTTCTTGTGTCCTGCGTTGATGATCCCCTGCGCGGTGCCAGCGACCGCCGACTTGTCGACCGATGCCGCCAGCGCGCTGATCGCGCCGTCAAGCACCGCTTCGTTAAGCGTGAGGTCAAGGCGCTCCATCCTGCCGCGGCGCTCGATCCAGATGTTGCTGAAATCGTTGATCATGATTTCGGCAACGTCGGGCGCGTCAAGGCACTCGCGCAATGGACGCAGCGACTCGAAAAACATACGTACCGCGCTCTCCTCGAGCGGGCGCAGTTTGAGCAGAGAATTGTCGGTAGCCTCGGACATGCTGCTATTGTTCCGTCCGGCCAGAACCTGAAGCAGACTGAAAGAGCGATCAAATCCGCGAGCTTTCGGGGGAAGCGTCGTGCTGGATGTCGAAGACGATGGATGCCTTGAACCACGCGGCGCTGCATCGCGCGTTGCTCGCTCCCGTCAGCCGGCTAACGGGTTTAACCCGGAAAGCTCAAGAAAAACGTATAGCTTTCGGATTAACGGTAGCGGGAAATTGTGGTATATGTCTGCGGCGCAATTGCCTTTCCAATCATCAATCATCGATGGCAAGAACAATTCCGTTTTACACAAGCCCGCAGGCCGTTCGCGCCCGCCGCTCGAAAACTCTGCTGTTGCCGATGCCGCGCGCTGAGGCGGACGAACTTTCCTTGCAGGTACATGTGGCCCTCGACGCGATGCGACGAGGCCAGGGCAACCTGAACGCTGCCCAGACGCTGTGCCAGGCCATGATCGTTGTGGGGCTGCTCGCGGAAGCTGGATACGGCTCGGCGACGGTCGAACAGATGCGGGACGCGGAAGAGGTGATCGGGTCGGCATTCGACCGCGGCCGGGACACCGGCGTGTGGATGCTCGACGATGACGGATTTGCGCAGTTCGCAACGATCGTGAGCACGTACGACCATCAGCTTCGGCGCGCGCCAGTCGCCGCGATCGCTGACGCTAGCGACAGGCTGGATCGTTTTCGCGCGGGCGAGACATTTGAACAGACGGCCCGCAGGCGCGCCTAGCGACTTCTAGGCATCAACCGGGATAAACCGCGACAACCAGAATTCGGGCAACAGGACATGAGGGGAAAAATCGCTGACGGCGAGGCCCGCGACAGGCTGATTATCTGGCTTCGTCGGCGCATGGAAGAATTCGGCATCACGCTTGAAGCACTCGCAGAGTCAATCCAGCATGACGTCGACCACCCGCCTCTTTATCGCGACGCGCGCGGCAACGAATGGAACGGGCTGGGCAGCATGCCCGACTGGCTACGCGCTGCCAGAAACGCCGGTGTGAGCCCGGAATTCTTCCGCATAGAGCCGAAACCGGCGCCCAAGCCCATGGTCGGCACCGCAGAGACCGATCCGCGCCAGTTGGATCTTTTCGGCTGAAACCGACCGCGTGAAGCCAGGGGCAATCCGCTCGTGCTTCGCGAGAACGGCCCGTTTCGACCCACACCGGCCGCTCGGGTGAGTGCCAAGTCACTGACTGGTTTCTTGGGTTGAGCGGCCGGTAGTGCGCTTTCGGACGAGGTGATCCGCCGGGGCGGGCCAAGGCTGCGTCATCGAGCCCAATATTTGACGTTGAAGCTCGATTGCTTCGCAAATTGCAAGACGATGAGCAATAAAGCTTCGAAGAATTGCCTGCATCGTGGAGAGCAGTTGCTCGGGCACTCGCGTATCCAGACGCGCAGCCCTGTATCGCGCGAGGAGATTCTCTTGAGCTGAAATGAGATAGACCGCAGTGCGCAGATGATCATCGGCTGCACGCAAATGAGAAAGTTCGTCGACGAGCGTTGGCATGAGGGGGCCACTTTCGCTGCATCGGCGACCAATATTGGCCTTGTACTGATGCGCTATTCACAAGTGTAGACGCAAAGCACATACGGCGTCTCTCAGACGCGGTTCGCGCGGCTGTCTTCGCTCTTTCTCGATCCCGTAGCTGCGCGTCAATACTTGCTCTCGCGCCCATTGGATCGTGGCCTGCTCGGCGTCTCGTCTTGTCGGACAGTCGACTAACAGCACGAAGACCGCCTTCGGGATTACGTCAAGCTTTCGCCAGTCTTCCTTTCGGGAGATGCGTGCCCACGCTGTCCAGCGATCCTCAGGTAAGTGGTCCGTGACGCACTCGACGAAATAATCTCCTATTAGATACATGGCTACCTCACTGACACGGTCTCAAAGTATCTGTTCGCACAGCATATATTGTTCCACGTTTGCAACGGCAAATCCGACTGCACAGGGTCACAAGACTGCGTGTGACCGAAGTCGCCGACGGGCGATTTTGAGTGGCCGATTTTGAACAAGGATGAGTCTGTGGAAAGAGAACCCGGCGACGAGCGTGATTGTCTGAAGCTGGCCGACAGCAGCGCTACCGCGGGTTTTCAGCGGGCAAAAAATAAAAGCCCGGCGAAATTCGCCGGGCTTGGGTTCAGGAGAATGGGCAGATATCGCCCGTCAGCAGATCACTTCCATCATCTCGCCAAATGGTGCCTTTTTCACGCGCCTGAGCGGCACTGTCGATGCCCACAGGACGGGATAGGACGGCTCATCGGTCGGAAACGCTCCATCCATGTCGGTGAGATAGACCAGAAACGTGGGTTGAATGCCTTCGTCGGCCAGCCGTTTGAACGGATCGACAAACGAAGTGCCTCCACCGCCACGCACCGGTAGCAGCTCGACCGCGTCGCCGCGCTCGAAAATCTGCACCTGCTTCACGCGCGTATCGCAATCCAGCACGATCAGCCGCCGCGGCCGCACAGTCTCATTGACAACGAGGATCTCCGCGTCGAACTGCGCCTGTGTCTCGTCAAACACTGAACCGCTGGAATCGCGCACGAACACCGCATCGCCGACCGCCGGTTCGTTGAGCGACGGCAGATACAGCCCCATGTGCAGATACCGGCGATTGGGCATCGCGAAAGTGTAGTCAGTCGGCGACGATTCCTGCGCAAAGCGTTGCAGGATCGCGCGCCAGTCAACCACAGGTTCCGCCGCCACCTGGACCATACCTTCCAGAGAGCCGCCCAGCCCGCCCCGCATCTTCGCCGCTTTCGCGGCCTGAAGGACGGCGACCTTCCAGTCAGCTTCCTTTTGCGCCTTGTCGTCCCCTCTGTATTGACGGACCTCGCCACAGGAGGGAGCAGGCTCGGGAGAAGTGCCGGACTCGGGTGTTGCGCACGGTGTGGTCGCGCCGTTCGCGGATTGCGGAGGGCTGTTGCCCCCGGGTGTGCCGCCTGGCTGTTGGGCCGACTGTGGAGTCGGCTGCTGGCCACGCTGCGCATCCGGTTTGCCACCATCCTTCTTACCGTTGCCCTGCTGCTTTTCCTTCTGCCGCTTTTCCTGCGCGAGGATGCCGTAAATCTCCTCGGCCGACTTGCCGCGAAAGCGGGCGTCGAACAGCACGCCCTTCGGCAACTGCATGCCTGCGTCGTACACGATCGGATTGATCGCATAGTCACATGCGTCGTTCCAGAGTTTCGGATCGCGATCGCCCTGGCGCCAGCAGTGGCCGTTGGCCACGTGCAGGACTTCATGCGCCAGGACGCCGCGTGTCTCCAGATCGTTCAGGCCGCCGAGGTACGCCGGGTTGTAGCCCAGCGATTCCCCGTCGGTCCAGAACGTCCTGCACGACGGATCTTCGATCACCTTCAGACGCAAAGCGAGTGCGCCGAAGAACGGCTGGTCGAGGACCAGCGCCGTGCGTTGCTTTGAGATGCGCGGGTCCATGGCCACCTCACGCGACGAGTCGCAGAAGCGGCGTCGGCTCCGGCTGGACAACCTGCTCCAGCGGTGCGAACGTCGCCAGCTGATTTGCCACCGGCTCCGGTGCCCCGCCCATGAACGCTGCCATCAACCCCTCGATTTCCGAGGCCTTGGCCGCGACCTGCGAACGCAGCACGCTCGACTCCTTCAGATCCGCACCCGTGTGAACCGCGAGGTGCGTCTTCGCCTGTTCGAGGATGTGGTTGAGCTTCGGATCGTTCGTGAAGTTCAGCTTCGGCAGCAGCTCGCACAGTTCGCGCACCTGGTTGGTGACGCCCAGGCGAACATCGGTGGCACCGTACAGCTTGTCGGCCAACTTCGAGACGGCCTCATACAGACGCCCGACCAGATCGTTGTTCGCCGTCGAGATCGAGGCAAGCACGTGCTGGTCGATTTCCGAACGAAGATCCGTCAGCACGTCGGCCGGCAGATCGACGCCAAACTGGCTCGCGTCAGGAAACGGCAACACCGCGAGCTTGACGCCGAACTTCTCCGACATGCGGGCAAGCGTCGGATAGTCCGACTCGTTGAACAGCCCGTTCAGTTCCACCCGTGCCTGTTCCTTGAGATTCAGGTAGTCGGTCAGGAAGACGGACACGGCGAGATCGAACTCATCCTTCATCCTGCGCATCTGGTCGGCGAAGTCCATGTAGATCGCCGTCGGCAGCAGACGCACGCCCAGCTGTTCGTACTTCAGCGAGTGGTCGTAGTGATAGCGGCGAATGCGATTGCCGATCGAAACCACCTCCTTGTAGCTCGGCGCATGCTCGGGCAGCAGGCGCTTGTTGAAGCGCCCGATGTCCTTTGCCTGATGGTTCTTCTCGACTTCTTCGGTCGCTTTCACGTCGAAGCAGCGCGCCTGCCAGGCGGATACCGTGACGGCCGACAGCATGACGCGGGATTTCAGTTCAGTGATGTTCATGGAAGACTCCAGAATAGAAAGGGATTGGATTGAGCAGAAAGAAAAAAGCCACGGCGCGCGAGGCGGGCCGTGGCAGAACGAACAACGAATGAAGCAACAGGCAGCGGCTTACTCGCCGCGGATGATTTTTCCGATCTCGCCACCCTGCGCGCGGATGAACGCATGGGTGCTCGCCAGTTCGGGCTTGCGACGCACGGCGTCACGCGCGAGGAGCGCACCGAATTCACGGTGGCCTACGTCGATCAGCCGCTGGTTGTAGGTCAGCACCCGCTCGAAGTTGCCTTCGGTCGAGTGCGCCGCCAGCGCCGAACTGACCGCATACAGCGCGGCCGGGGTCTCAGGGATCGGCGCCGTGTCCGGCGACAGGATGATGGCGTCCGGCGACGGCAGCTCGCGGTAGATGGCAAGAAAGCTCATCAGTTCGCTCGCTGCAGCCTCGCCCACCGAACCCGCGTAGGAGACGAGCTCGAGCGACTTCGGCACGACCGGCATCGTCTTCGCGACGAATCCCCATGTTCGGGGGCTCGGTGCGTTTTCGATATCGCGCGCGGTCTTCTTCACGGACAGCAGATCCGGCCGAAATCGCAGAAACGCGATCAGTTCGGCAGGAACACCGCTCGCCACCGCCCAGGCTGTCCAGTCGGCGATCGAAGGCTCAAGCTCCACCACCGTCGCGAAACGCGAGATGACGGGATCGAGAATGCCCGAGACACCCGCGTTGTCGTTGCGCCTGTTGGTGGCCGCAACGAACGTGACGCAGTCGGGCAGCGCGTGTTCGCCGATGCGGCGTGCCAGCAGCAGTTGCATCTTTGCCGCCTGCACCGCCGGTGATGCCTGGCCCAGATCGTCAAGGAACCAGAGCAGCGGCGCTGTCGCTCTCAATGCGCGCTCGAGATCCCCGAACGGCAGGAAGCGGGCGACGTTCCCGTCAGGGAATGGCAGGCCCTTCGAGTCCGTCGGGTCTTCAACGACGGGATGGCTGATGAGCAGGTCATGCCCGGTTTCCTGAGCGGCCTGAGCGACGATGTCGCTCTTGCCAATGCCCGGAGCCCCAGTGATAAGCACCGGAAGACGGGCGGGAATGTAGGTGATGAGCAGTTCGCGAAGTTGCGAGGCAGAGACTTTCATGGGGTACCTGAAAAGGAAAAGCCCCACGAAACAACGCCCCGGGGGGACGTGGTCCCTGAGGGGCGAGCTGGATATGCCGCGGATGCGGCGCGTCGATGCGTCCTGGAGACGCGAAAAAGTTGCGCCTTACGCCTGCGCGCCAGCCAGAGCGGCCAGTTGAGCTTCGGTAAGGGTTTCGCGCGGCACGGCGGTCGCGCGGTTGAAGATCATGCTGCCGTAGAGATTGGCGAGACAGCGTGCTTCAGCGCACAGCACCGTCACCTCCTCGTCGGAGGTAGCCGGATTGCGGTTGCGCCACACGTTGATCGCGTTTTCGATCTGGGCGATTGAAACGTCCCGGGTTCCTGAAACAGCGTTCGGATGTTTCATGGGGTGTCCTTGAAGGAAGTGCCCCTGAACAACGCCCCAAGGGACGTGATCCCCAAGGGCAGCATTGTTGCCGTCTCCGGCGGGTCGATGCGTCGTGGACGCGGGTAACAGAGCCCAGTATGCGCGGCCGCTGCGCGACGGTTTGCCCGAATGATGAGCAGATTGACCCCGCTTAGACTTCTCGCGTCAGGCCAGGGCGAAAAAAAAAGCCGGCGCATATGCGCCGGCTGTGGTTCAGGAAAATGCCGTCAGAGCAACGCTGTCTGCGCGGCCCGTGCTGCATCGATTCTCGCGATCATCGCCGCTTCCTGCTCGCGGTGCCGTCGGGACTTCTCTTCGCCCACGCCGTTGTGCTGCTCGATCACGTAGGCGAAACAGACAGGATTGGCCGGACCGCGCCACGCCTTCCAGGCTTCCATGATCCGCGCGCGCACGTCGGGCGTGCATGCGAAGTACTCGCGACGCAGGCGACGCCATTGCTGGGCGTACAGATCGCGCATGCGTTGCTCGCTCTGGTACAGCAGCCGTTCGCGCCGTTCCCGCTCTTCATCAACCGAAAGCGCCTGGGGCATTTCGATCTGATCGCTGAAGAGCGGGTAGGCACGCTCGATCTTTTCGCGAGCCCGATCCTGGCGGCTCAGATGCAAGGCTTGCATCCGCGAAGTCCAGCGAAGACCTTCCGCCTTCGGAGTACGATCGAATCGCATGATCCCCTCCCTCAGGCTGCAAGCCGCTCGAGCATCGCGCGGGCGTAATCCAGCGTGCCATCCTTTACCTGCAGACGACGCGCCTCGTTAAGCTCAGTGTTGACGAGCGCGTACTGCCTGCTCGCCCCCTTGCGCCAGTTCCGAATCTCCCGGAACCCCGATGCGATCGCGTCCTCGACGTGCTGGGCGCCATCGATCACGACGCCGTCGCCGCGCTTATAGCGGGCATTCTGCGCGGCTTCCTTCGCACGCTGCGCATCCTGCTCCTTGCGCTCCGCCTGCTTGCGCGAAAGCTCGCTCGCTTCCCATGCGGCCTGTGCAGTCCCGTCGAGTCCGCACAGTTCGAAGATCGCACGACGTCGGGCCGTCCCGTTCAGGCCTCGCAACTTCAGGCCATGGAACTCGAGCACGACCTGCTTGCTGCTAGGGTTGTGATCGTCAGGCGTGTCGAGGATGTTCAGCAGACTTGCCACATCGCGCGACTCCAGTGCAACGGCTACACGGTTCGGCCATTCGAACGTTTCGCGCCCGTGTGCGAGCAACGCCATCGAACGTTCCAGCGCGTGCCGACGGGCACTGAGACGCCCCTGCGTGCGCTGCATGTCCGCATGGTCCAGCTTCTTCTCCCGGCGCCAGTCGGCGATCAGGTCACGAAGCCGCGCGGCCAGCGCATTGACCGGCTGTCCGACCGATACCGGCTTGTCGAACATTTCCGGCAATGGGTCAACCTGCAGGAGGCCCGCCGCGAACAGTGCGTCATCGACCTCGATGAAGTCCGGTGCATTGGATATGCCGGCGACAGCGGCGATCAGACCATCGACCGCTTCCGCCGTGACCGGCTGTTTCGCCGCTCGCATCACGGACACCAGCTGCTGCAGTTTCGCCGCCGGTAGTCGCCCGCGTAGCGTCGGAACGTCCAGCAACGTCGACGCCCATTCGAGCTCATGGCGGAATGCCCTGTCCATCGCCCGGTATTCCGAGAGCACCGCTTCGGGAATTTGCTCGTTGCGCAGCAGCGCATAGGCGATGTGCACCTCATGTCGTCCGTTCGTGGTGCCTCCCGGCACACAAGGACCGCCGCTGGCAAATCCGAAGCGTTCCATGGCCACGTCATTGAATAGCGACAGCAGATTGAAGAACTGGCGCGCTTCGCGTGCGGCCGATTTTTGCGCATCGATCTGGTCGGTCGAGAGAAACCGCGTTGGCGTGCGCGCAAGATCGAAAAGTGCGAACAGCAGTTCCCAGTGCGACGCGCGGATCTGCCAGGGCTTCGGCTCTGGGCCATAGGTCGACAGCCACAGCGAACGGATTTCGTCGAACATTGCCGCAACGATGTCTGCGACCGTGCCATCACGACGGATGCCGAGCGTGCCGTTGTAGCGCGTCACGCGTACTGCGGCCGCACCGCCCTCCAGGTTGATCAAAGGGGTCTCAGTTGCCTGGACCGCCTCGTCGGCGAACAGCGCGAACACCCCGGAGAGCGTCGGGGTCGTGAAGACCTGGCCGGGAATCGAGAGTTGGTACATGTTGGCTCCGCAAAAATGGAACGGGGCCAACACCCCATCAGGGGAGTTGGCCCCGTCCGGGATTGCAAAAAAGTGAAGAAAACAGAATCAGTCGAGGTCGAGCATCCGCGAGACAACGGCGGCGATCGCCCATGCCTGCGTGCGCGAAAGCGTCTTAATGCGCAGGACCGGCTGGCTCTTCCAGTGTCCAGCTTCACCTACGGGGACGAACTGGACAAAATCAATCTGGATGATCCAGCCTTCCGAGCTTCCGCGGGCAACCGATAGCGCCAGCCGTCGGCGCGCGGTCCCGCTGTCCGGCCAGTCTCGTGAAGCCGACAGGCCGTAGCAGTCTTCGTTCGGATCGTTGATGAAGTTGGCCGCCACGATCCATTCCGGTTCTATCTCGGATTGGCGCAGGGTCCGGGCAATGTGATTCACAACCTGGCTGATGGATTTTCCAGCAGGATCAAACGGCGTGCTGGCATGCACGACCGGTGGTTCGAGAAGTTCGGACATGGGGATCGGAAAAGAAAAAGGCCACACCCGGAGGTGCAGCCTTTAGATGGACTGAGGACCGGCGGCGTCGCCGGTCAGCTTTTGACAATCAGATGCGACGACGAGCGCGATCCGCCTTGCGACCGTTGCGGTCCATGACGAGACCTAGGACAGCAAAGGCCACAGCCACGCCCAGCGCAAAGAAACTGAAGCCCATGTTCATTCTCCGTTCATGGAAACCATGCCTATATTGAAGGTTATCACAACGGCCAAAACCAGATTGACCTCCGACAGGATGTTGGAAACAGACCAGCTCGACGTTGTGTGCCAGAAACTGATCGCACCGATCACTGCTGCGGCAGACAGCGTGTGCATGAACCGGCCGAATTGCTGGCGTTGGTCCCTCGTGGGCGACCTGACCATGTCCACCAGCTCTGCCCACAGTCCGATCTTGTCCAGTCGATCTGCCAGCTTCGACGCCACATGGAATGTCCCGTCGACGCTGGCCTCCAGTTGCAAGGAGCAATCGGGACCCCGCGCAGAAACCTTGGGCGGAGGCTCCGTTTGGGAGAGGTGCTGTATGACAAATGCGAGCCTCTCCGATATGCAGACCTGATCCAGATCGGCAATAAACGTCGCCCGATCTGTGATGCTCAGGCCGGATGGGTACTCAACGACAATGTCGACGATTTCCATCTTTCCCCTACCGGCTTTCGCCATCGAGGCCGCCTGCAAGCCGCAGACCGCCAAGCAGCGCGTCGTATCCCTCGCGGGAAGACAGTTGCTCGAGTGACACCGCGTTGTCGCCGCCGCCCGACAGATCCGAGCGGCCGCGACGCGTGCGGAACGAAACGGCGACCTTACGCCGCGTCGGGGAGTCTGCAACCTCCAGCATGAGGGCCGGGGTTCGCAGGGTGACGCGGCAACCGCGATTGCGGCGAGCCGGTTCTGTGACAATCTCGTGCTCGCCGGAACGCAAACGCAGATCGCGGGCGACACGACGCAGCATCTGCGTCGCGTGGTGTGTGATGGCGGCGTCCGTTGCCGCGCCGGCGCTACGCCGGTCGGCATGGAACACCTTTGGAATCTTGAGCATTTCAGCCTCAGAAAAAGAAAAAGCGAGGTGCTCTTTAGGGAACACCTCGCGATGAAGGAATGCGCCGGCGGTGGTGCCGGCATCTGAAGAGCTGGTCAGTGAGTGACGCGAAGACCCGAACTGGTCGAAACGAGAAGCACGTGCTCGCCCGGGACAAAGCGCTGGTCGTCCGGTTGAGCGACGACAACCGTGGCGCCCGAACTCTTGCGCACGATGATTTCGAGGCCTGAACGCTGCGCCATCGCCTGCGAAACCTTCTGTGCGACAAAGCCCGATGCAGCGCCCGACAAGGCACCCGCGATATACCGTCCTGTGCCGTTGCCGATGGTCTGGCTACCGAGGAACGCACCCACACCGGCGGTGATCAGCGAAGTGAGCCCTGAGTTATCCGAACCCGCTTCAATCGAGATTGAGCGGGTGCGAACGACGGTGGCCTCTTCGACAGTGCCGGCGCGCTGGACGTCGTAGCGCTGATACGTATTCGGCGACCCGAAATCGGTACTGGCGCAGGCGGACAGCATGGATGCGAGAACGAGACTGATGATGATCTTGAACATGGTTGCCTCAAAGAATTGAAGGGCAACCGTCCCATCAGGGATGGTTGCCCTGACGGGAAGAATTCAACCGCGGTAACAAGCGGTTTGATGAAGGATTAACTGGTGTGAACGTGGTTCGAATATCCGGTGACGCCGACAGCCTTCTCCGGGTTCCAGATCGCGACTGTCTGACTACCGACCATCCACGACACGTTCTCGTCGCTTCCTGCGATGCGTCCTTTTGCAGGAACAGCATCGGGGAACTCACGAAGGAGGTTCAGGGAAAACATTTCGTAGGTGTAGGCGGTTGTCGCCTGACGGAAACCCTGGCCGTATACGAGACTCAGGAGTTCCCGAGACTTGCTATATGCCTCGGCCTGAGAGACCAACGCCTTTGGGGATGTCGCGACGTGATCATGCGAAACAAGGACTTGCTGCAGCATTGTGCGGCTCCTAAGAAAAAGGGAGCCGATTCCCTGATGGGATTGGCTCCCAGCAGGGTCAAAGACAGGCGGAAGCCCATCGTGGATGACCGACATCCGTCGGTCCAAGGTTGGCGCACTCCGGCAAGCCAGAGTGTTCTTTCGATGCGCAAAAGCGCGGGTGATACGGCCAGTCTAGGCCAGTTCGAAGCGCGGCCAGCCTGGAAACATCGAGAAAACCGCCTCGCTTTTAAAGTTCGCCCTGCTCCAAGCGAGCGGCAGCGCAAAAAAAAACGCTGGTCCCGAAGGACCAGCGCTGATGTCAGACTTCGCGCGCGGCCCGCGCGGGCCGCGCCATTCAGAACAACGTTGGGTTAGCCAAAATACCAGGCGCGCGCCTGTCGATACGCGCCCGCCTTGAAGACGCCGACCATGTCGGGTTCCATGCCGCCTCCGTCGGCGGTCGGACGCACGCAAATCCGTTGAACGTCGTTTAACAGCGTGACGACGGCTTCGCCGACGCACGACCTGGCCTCGATAGCGCCAATGGTCGCCATATGGCTACCGTCGACCTTGAAGGCGTCCCAGAACGCAAGGTCGATCGCCTGTGCGACAGTCGTCTCACGATAGTCCGAGAGATAGCCTTCAACGACAGATGCCAGGGCATCTTCGAAGGTCACTTCGTCGTCGGCGATAAGGACGTACGCGCGGGCCTCGGAAACCAGGTTCGCGGCGTGTTCGCCTTCAAGGTCGAACAGCCCCTCGTCGGCTATGCCGTCAAGCGCGCGTGCGTCGATCGAGAGGGATTCGTTGCCATCGACTTCGATGATCACGCCTCGCATGCGGTGTGCGGCAGCTTTGATCCGGACGGCCGTTTCGTTCATTGTTGCTCCTCGCAGAGTCGCCGCGCGGAGCAATCCGCACGGATTGTCGGCCCGCGCGGGAAGGTTCGAAAGAATGCCGCTCCAGAGAGCGGCGTCAGGCGGCATCAGGCGAAGCTGGGTTCGCCGTCCTCCGGTGCTTCAGGCCACGACAGCCAGACCAGCGCGAGACCGAGACCGAGCACGTCGGCCAGCATCTGCATCAACTGGCTCGGGTCGCGGCTGGCAAGGTATTGGCTTCCATCGTGCATCAGCGTCGAAGCGACGAAGTACACGATGGCAAACGTACCGGCGACCAGCACGCGGTTACGCGAGGTCGGCCTCACGAAAATGCCCCAGAACAGCGTGAACAGCGAGCAGAGCGCGAACGCCCCCGCCAGATGCTCAATCGCGCCCGGTGCCGAACGCCCGATATAGTGGATTTCGTCGAGACGGAACCACACCTGATACGGCTCGGCGAATCCCTCGTAGCGGTGAAACGCCGCCAGAAAGAGTGCAAGCAGAGCAACGACAAGCGCATTTGCATGCGCATACGGAGTGCTCGCAGTGCGTGCGAGCGCGGTTTTGGAGAAAAAGTTTTTCGGCATTGTGTGTGCCCGTAGAAGTGTTTGAGGAATGAAGCTCGGGAATGCAGCGACATGCGCTGCTCTCAGGTATAGCGATTTGCAACCTCCATAAAAAAGCCGCTTCCCGAAGGAAGCGGCTGTTCAGTCTGCTGCGGCGGATTTCCGGCTCTTTCGAGCCTTCTTTGCCTTGGGTTTGGGTGCCTCGTATCCGAAGCGTGCCCACGCAGCAGGGTCAATCGGTATCGGGTTCGTGCGCCCTGTCGCCAGGTTCACGAACACGCCCGAATATTTCAACGAACCGCTACGGAACAGCGTCCACAGAAGATTGAACGCCTGCACCGCGATCGCGGAGTTGATAACGAGCGACTGCTTGCGCAGCGCGTCGGCCATCGAGCAGGACGGCGTGTCGTCGTCAGCATCTTTCGACGGGTCGACCAGGTCCGGGAACAGTTCGCCCACATGCGGCAGCCGGTCCGGACTGGCTTTCCTTTGGCGCCTGGGCATGGTCTGGCCAAGCACCACCTGCCCGCGATCCGTGTCATTGCCGCAGTCGAGGTAATACGCGTGCGTTTCCCCGACGGTGTCGAGAATTGCCTTGCGGGCAGCACGTGTATCAACACAACCAATCACAAGATCGACATTGAAGAGTGCCGTGCGACCGTTCAGACGTTGCGTGACCGCCCGCCAGTTGGTGCCCATGAGCATGTTCAGCCGGTTTACGATCAGCGAGGCCTTGTAACTGCCCACGTCGTTCGGATAGAAACCCTGCCGTCCAACGTTGGTCGGGCTCACCGTATCGTCGTCGTACACCGTGCACTCGATCCCGCCGGGGTGTCCCAGTTCGATCATGGCGTGGTGCAACCGCGCGAGGGCTGGCAATACAGCACTGCCCGTCCCGCCCGCTCCAACAACGATGACTCTCCAGGGACGCTGCACCATGTGCGCCGGAATTTCATGGCAGATCGCGTCGGTCATACCGCCTCCCGAACGCGCATTGCCTGATACCACGACGCCGGCGCGCGCTCCGTCTCCTCGAAGATCCCCTTTGCGCACAGGCGCACGGCGATGCTCGGGGTAGAACGGTCACAGTTGCCGATGACAAGCGCCATCTTCACGTCATGCCGGTCATCGTCGTTGTCGGTCGACGAGAAGTACGCGGGATGCCTGCCATGCGAATGGCAGTCCATCACCAGCACTTCATCGCCGGCCAGAGCCGGAGGCTGATACTTCAGCGAACCGGCGGTATGGGTGACGATGCCCACCGGCGCGAGCCGGAAGCCCTGCGTCGAGGGACTCCACACGATCCACGCGCCTGTTTCCATGGGATGCGCCTTGCGGGCCATCGCAGCAAATGCACCGACCAGGTCAGCCGGAATGGTTTCGCACAATAGCCGCGTCGACGGCGTGACCCGTCCATACGGTATGGCCGTGCGGACGTTGAATTCCGCGACCTGGCGCACCAGCGAGAGCCAGGGACGCCGGACTTCGAGGAACACACCGTTTTCCGCGACCAGCAACCGCTCACCCGCCGTCAGCATCTCTGCGACCGTTTCGTTGCGCGGGACCATGACGGTCGGAAACGACCGTTGCAACATCAAATCAGGAATGTTCATGTTTTAGCCTTTGGGACCCTGCGCGATCAGATCGCCGAGCGTCCGTTTCATGGGCACGAGACATTGCAGGGGGAACTGCTCGCCGTACTTGCCGGCCAGCATTTCCTTCCAGAATGCAAATTCGCCTCGTGGGTGATTGACGCGCTTGCCACCCGCATTGGGGTGGGTGAACGCCGATTCGAAGAACCCGCTTTCCCAGCCGCTGATCGACGCGATGTCGATGCGATCGGGAACACGTGCGGAGCCAATGCAGATGGAACCGTGGTCCCAGGTGTTGAAATACGGCGGTTCGTACAATGCGGCGTCAGGTGTCGGCCGTGCAGCGCCATCAACTGCGTACACGTAGAACCCGCTATTGCGCGCCTGAAAAATCAGGCCCGGATGCGGCACCACCGCGGTGACGTTGCCAAGCTCGGGGCAGTCGAAGAAGACCCGCCGCATCGTCGGCCGGCACCACCAGGTCACAGCGGTGCGATCGATCGCGAGAACAGCCTCAGGCAGAAACTCCGCCTTCGCCGCACAGCGTTCGGCAAGTGAATCGAGCGCCGTGAACAGCGCGCCGCGGTCCACCGGCCGCCCGGCACCAATCACAGGACGCTTGCCCTTGATGGTGACGGGATGCGCCGTCGCGTAGACCGGACTATCCGTGCTCGCAGCACCCGAATACAACAGGATCGCTCCGGTCACCGACAGCGGGACCGAATGGCCCGTCGACAGAAAAACGTCTTTCATTAACTTGTCCCCTGCGGATCGCGCGTGATCAGTGAAACCACGCGGTCAACCTGACGAAGAATGGAAAAACCCAACGACAGGTCCGCGTACTGCCTGCGGATGTCATCGGGTGACTGGGCAAGGGCAATGAACCCGTGAAACAGGGACCCGTCGCCGCCGTTGCTGAAGTACTCGTAATGGGTATCAAGGACATCACCCACATGCGGGCCGTCGCATGCCGCGATGGACGTGGCGGCATAGATCGCCTCGGGCCTGAACGCCCAGTCAAACAGCCTCCGCCGACCAGCCTTCGTGAGCAGAACCGTCAGATGCTCGAGTTCAGCGCACAGCTCGCGTATCCAGCCACGCTGGGTATAGCCAAGACGCCGTAGCGCCTCGATGCCGAGTCCAGGAAACGAACGCCACTGGTGACGCCGTATGTCATACCGACCGATCTCCATGCTGTCCGGACAGAGCTCGTCGCGCACGACGGACGGGAGGTAATGCTCGTACTCCTGCGGGTCGTCGCCAAAGCGGTCTTTCAGCATCTCGATCGCCTCGTCATCGGTACACCACGGATCGCCATCCCAATGCCATTGCGCAAACATCCCAAGAAAGTCATCGGGAGTTCGCATCCACAGCGTGCGAAAGGCTGCCCGGTTGATCAGGATCAGCGCCGTGGCGAGCAGCCGCGGATGCGCCTGGATCAATGGCGCCGCCCGGTCGTCGATCATGTAGATGTAGTCCTCGACGGTATCGATGCCCAGATACAGCGGCGAGCTCACCTCGAACTCCGACGAATTGTCCTGGTACAGGATCTGGTCCTGGACAGACGCCACGTCGAGCAGCACCGGCCTGAATGTGAGGCGCTTCAGCGTGCCGCACTGCCGTCTGATCCAGGCGAACAGCCCCTGCGCCATCGCGTGGCCGGCGCCTGCGTAATCGCGCACATCGGACGCCCGGAGCCCGCCGGACTCGAAATGAGTCGCGACGAGCCGTGCCACTCCTGCGTCAGGCGGCCACTTCATCGACGGCCGCGCAACAACGTCGCACGACACGTCCGGAAGCGTCAGAAAATCATGGGCAGGTCGACGTCGGGCAACGGCACGGCGCTGCGGTTGCCAGCTGACGCCGTCGAGAGCGACGTGCGCATCAGCCGGCCGAGGATCGAAGAACATTGCTCGATCTCCTTGTCATGAAAAAAAACCGCCCTTTCGGGCGGTTCATTGGACGATGGCATTGCCTCATCGGCGATGCATTTCATGAGCGCGCGCTTACGCATCGCTACCCTTGGCACCTGCTGCACGCATGAACGTGTAGCGGGCGGTTTCCCCGTTGTAGACCGGCCCCTCAATGGCGGCCGTGGTCAGCTCCGGATACTGGGCGGAATACAGATCACGCACCTCTTCGGGAGAAAAGGTCGGACCGGGATCGACGAAGTTCACGCCGTTGTAGACGAACTCGCGAACCAGACGGGCGACGGAAATGGACATGGGGCACCTCAGCTGAGCAGGGAAAGAAGATCGGTACCGGAGGACTTCCCGGCATCCACTGGCGTTGCCGAACCCGGCGCGGCCGACGCAGACGCTGACTGGCCGTCATCATCGTCGTCGTTTTCGTCGTCCTCAGCGCCCTCGCCTTCGCTATTCGCGCTCGACGGACCGGCTTTCGCCGGTGCCGTCTTGCCGCCTTTCGCGAGAGACTTCTGCGCTTTGGTCGCCTGGCTCTTTTCCGCTTCCTGCAGGATCGCCGTGGTTGCCGCGACCTGTTCGGACAGCGACGCATGAGCCGTCGAGTACGACCCGATTGCCGCAGCAAAGCCCTCATCGAGCTCCGCCGCCGTACCGGTGAGGACCAGCGGCTGCCGCAGCGCGGCGTCCTTGCCCTCGCCTTGCGGCACGACGACTACCGCGATGCGGTCGTTGTCCATCTTCAGCGTAAGTTGCAGCTTGCCGCTGGCTCGCACCAGCGCTTCCAGTTGTTGGAACATTAAAACCTCGAAAAAAAGGGGGACGCCGCGCGATGGCGGCGTATACATATAGAGGGAGGAAGGGGCGCAGAACGCACCCCGCGACTTCAGAACTTCAGCACCTTCGGCAGCTTGCCCTCGTAGTCGAACCCATCAACCTTGAGGAGCGCCTCGATGACTTCCGGCTTCGATTTTGCGAAGACCTTCTTGAAGCTTTCGCCCAGCGCGGCGCGGATGCCGATCTCGTCGGCCAGCACCGTCATCTCGGACTTCGTGATCAGCTCCAGAAACTCCTTGTCGAGTTTCCAGTGCTTTTTCAGGTCCAGCCTGTGCGACTTGCATAGTTGCGTCAGATACGTCACATCCAGACCTTCGATCGCGGCAAACAGCATTGCAATCATCAGATCCGCCTGTGAACTCTCCTTCGCTGCCTGCACCGCGTCGATGGCCTTGGGCAGGTTGGACACGGGAGCCTCGCTGCCGACGATCCGCTCGAAGAACTTGCGGAACACAGCATCGTCGACCTGACGCGCATGGCCGCTGAGCACGACCGCAATCAGATACTGGCGAGCCAGTTCGTGATTCATGCCGATATCAGCGCGCAAGGCCTTGCGCCACAGCTTCACCCGATACGCCTTGACCTTCTCAGACTCGGAAATGACCGTGACCGAGGGGTTCGTCGATGCGGGGGCGCTGGCTGACTTGCTGCCCGCACTCGCGCTTTTGGCTGCCGGTGCGGACTTTGCACTGTCAGGCTTTGCCGGCTGCGATGCAGCCTTTTCCGCCTGGATGCGAGCCGCCACCTTCTTCATGTTGCAGACGGTGTCGAAGCACTGGCCGCGATAGACCTTGCCAATCGAATCAGGAAGACCACTCACTGCTGCGCCGTAATTTGCGCAACCGTGACAGGCTTTCGCCTGTTCGAGACCAACGCCGTTCGCGCCTTCCACAGCCAGTTGCACGCGCGTGTTGTTGTCCCCGGCACGCACGATACGCACGGTCTGGAACTCGTCACGCAGGCCTGCCGCTGTCACTTCAAGCTGCTTCTCCGTCTTCTCGTTGAAGCAGGTCCGGTTGGTACAGTTTCCCGTGCCGATGGCTTCGCCAAACATCTGCGCCTGCGTCGACGAATTGTGCGGGCAGCCCGCACAGTCCGTCTTGTCGAAGATGGCAGCAGCCAACGCGCACGACGCCGATTCCACCAGCTTGCGCACATCAGCGGCCGAACGCTTCTCCGAGACAACGACTGGCAGGACCTTGTCCTGGTTCTCTTTCGAGAGGGCCGCCAGCAGTTCAGCGTGAGCGATGTTGATTTTGCGCTCGCTCAGCGCGTCAAGCACCGCCTTCGAACAGTTCAGCAGCGCAAGGCGGCTGTCCAATGTCGAGCGTGACCAGCCAAGGATTTTGGCAGTCACGTCGCGGTCGCCGCCATGCAGCCCGAGCAGCTCGGCGGCATCGACGGCTTCTTCGGCAGGAGAGAGGTTGTCGCGCTGGATGTTTTCGGTGAGCGCAATACGGCGCGCTTCGACTTCATCGACGTCCTTTACAACGATGGGCATCGGGAAGTCTTCACCGTGAGCGTCCATGGCGCCGCGATAGCGACGGCCACCCGCGATCACCTCGAAGTCGAAGTCGTCTTCGACAACGGGGCGAACGATGATCGGCGTGTCGACCCCATGCGCGCGAATGGACTCGGTCAGTTCCGCCATCGCCTTCGGATCAAAATACGTCCGGGGATTGCGGCCGAGCTTGATGCGCTTCAGGGGTGCAGTAAGTTGTTGCATTGCAGGTTCTCCGTGGAGGGGAACCTGCTCCCGATCGGGAGTGGTTCCCGAAGGGTCAAAGAATGGATGCCGGGCGTGCCGGCGGGGTCGATGCGTCAGAGACGCGGTAGATTCACCAAAGATACCGCCCTCGAAATGTCGGGGTAGCCTGGAAAGCCAGGAAAATCGACCCCGCTTTTGAAAAAAAAAGCCCGGCGATGATCTGCCGGGGTGATTAGAGAGACGGTCCCCGGAAATCCCCGGGAAAACTCAGACAGCTGTCACGACGTTTGTTGGGATCGCACGTGAAAGCATCGTGGTGACGGCGCCTGAAACGTTCCAGCCGACGAACGCCTTTTCATGCGCTTCGTGTACCAGACGATCAAGACACAGCAGCTCGATGCCGTCGCGCTCGATGCGACCAAGCACATTCGCCACCACTGCTCGCCTCGTTCCTTCGCGCTTGAGCGTCACGACGCCGTCGCCGACTAACACGCTTACCTGTGACTCCTTCATGCAGCCTCCTTCAAAATTGCTCGCATATCGCGTGCGGTATGGTCATGTACGCTTGCCAGATCCTCGACGAAGCGATCCAGAAGCGAATCCATGTGCAGAAACGTCTCATCCTCGAGCTCGGGCGTCGCCCAGTCCAGTCCCGCCTGCATCGAATCGCGCTTGTGCGCAACCATCTGCGCCTGATACTCATCGATGCTGCCGGGCAGATGGAAATACTCGACGTTCAGCATGCCCTTGCGGTTCCAGCGCAGCGCGCGCCGCATCGCCTGATACTCGATGCGCCACGTCCACGACCGGTCGTAAAAAAGCACGTAGTCCGCGTTCGGCAGGTTGTAACCCGCACGACCGGAGGCCTTCGTCGACAGCAGCCCCGTTGCCCGACCGGTGATGAACCGCCGGTCCTTGTCGGCCACCCGCTTGCTGATCGGAATCTCGCCATGAAACAGAACCGTATCCACGCCATCGGATGACAGTTCCCTGGCGATCGCATTGAGTACGCCCGGATTTTCAGCAAACACGATCGCCTGCTGCCCCTTTGCGGCGATTTCCCGCATACGGCCAATGATCGCGCGCTGCTTGCTCGTCAGGCCCGCGAGCCGTGCGACGCCCTCCATCCCGTACTGCGGATAGTTGGCGGCGAAATGCACGGCACGGATGCGCGCAAGAATCGTTACGAGATTGCAGGCTTTCTTGTCATCGCGCGAGCGTCGATACCAGTCCGCAAACTCGTCGGCCGCATCCAGATAGGTCGCCAGATGCTGCGCGTCCCAATCCACCGTGTGCGTGGTGACCACGGGCGGATCGATCCGGATGTAACGCGACACGTCCGGTTCGCAGACCAGCCTGCGCTTGACGTGCGGTGCCAGCATCGCGCGATACGCATGCAGGTTGCCGATCTTCGGCACTTCGCGCTTTGCCCCTTCCTGCAGGCTTTCCGCGAATTGCCACGTGACCCACTCCAGCACCACGAAGTCGTCACGGAACCGGTCGACGCCGCGCATCGCGAACTCCACCGAGTTGATCCAGTTCGGCTCGATATAGCCTCGCCGGTACCCATACGGCTGCGCTGCCGTCCCATCGCCACCCGAAAACGCCATGAGCCCGAAGGCATCACGCGGGTAGTTAGGAATCGGACTGCCCGTCAGAACGTAACGTCGCCGGGCGGACAGCTGCCAGAGCGCACGGCTCTGGTCACTCGTCGGATTGGCCAGCCGCTCGCCTTCATCAGCCACCAGCAGGCCGATCCGGCGGCGCAGCTTGTGCGCATACGTCACCCGCACAGACTTCGCCCGATCCACCGGCATGCGCAGACGCTCATACGAGATCAGGTTCACCTGGCGAAGATCCTTCAGATCCTTTTCGCTGTCGATGACCTTCACGACGGACGGGTCAATCGGCAGTTGCGCCAGTTCGTTCAGCATCTCGCCGATCAGACGGGCCTCAACCACGATCAGACCGTGCGTGACGCCCGACAGCAGGATCAGCGCGATGGACAGACG
This sequence comes from Paraburkholderia atlantica, assembly GCF_000092885.1. Lineage (NCBI taxonomy): Bacteria > Pseudomonadati > Pseudomonadota > Betaproteobacteria > Burkholderiales > Burkholderiaceae > Paraburkholderia > Paraburkholderia atlantica. The sequence goes on from NC_014120.1 coordinate 477,520, forward strand.
CGACTTGCCGCACGCCTGCTCCCACGCAATGACGCAACCCTGCGGCTTCATCAGCGTTTCGATCAGATCGTCCTGCTGGAACTCCCAGTCGAGCCACTGACCGATGCCGAGCGCTTCCATGCGACGACGAAGCAGCGCCGCATGCTGTGGAAACGCCGTCGCCAGACCCTCGTGCACGACTTCCCAGCCTTGGGCGACGTTCTCAACGCTGAACCTCGCGTTGAGTTCGTCGACGGAGAGCATGCTCGCCACTCCGTTCACGGTGTATCCGTAACGCCCGTCGGCTTCCCGGGCGAAAACGACTGTGTCACCGGCCCGTACAAGCGGACTCGCCCATTTCGTTGGATCGATCTTGTGGGTCGCGCGAGCGACACCGGTAACCGATTCCGCGGAGCGGGCGCCCGTTGTCCAGACTTCGTGACGAAGCGGTACCGCCTGCCGCGCCGACCTGCGCGCGCGCCTTGCAAAATGCTCAACGAAGCCAGGGGCGAACTCCGCCTTGCCGCCCGCGGACCCGATACGCTCGACCAGCCGGCTCAATGCATCGGAAGGATCGTCCTGCACCAGATACGTTTCGATATCCAGCAGACCCTGCCCCGCGTACCGCATCCCACGCGGCAGTCTATGACCGTCTCGCGAATAGATCCGCCGATCCAGCACGTGATTGAGCACCATCGCCTCGACGAATCCGCAACGGAACCGTAGCGATATCCGGCGGCCGTCGTGACAGATCGTGACTCGCTGATCGCCTGTCACGGGCCGCGTAATCGCGGGCTGTGACTCATCGAGCGATTGGAGTCCGAGCTTCGGCTTCGAATGTGCGCCCTCCTCGAAATGCAGATTAAGATCAGCGACGGTCATGGACGGATCGGACACCTGCTCGCGCACGAACTGACCGATCTTGAGGCGGTAGCGATCGAAGACGAGAACCGCCGTCCGGACATTCGCGCCCTCTTCCTTGAACGCCTGTACCGGCATCTCGAAGAAACCCGCGAGACGGTGCGCCGCGCGCTGCAACGGCGAATCGCTGTCGTAGGTAGCCGATGCGACCGCATCGGCGAACGTCAGTGGCAGCAACGCCACAACGACCTGCGCAGCGTCGAGCGCCTGCTGAAGCGCGTACTCGTGGCTCAGCGCCGAGGTGCCTTGCCCATATCGACCCCACGTTGTACCCGGTAGTGGTTTCAGGTGCGGGGACTCAAGGTGCAGTGAGAACGGCGGATTGATCAGCGCGATATCGAACGACCTGGGCTGAATATCCTCCATCCCAGCTCGCCGGAAATCGCAGTCGAACCCGGCCGCCTCCATCGCACCCTGCACCGCGGTGATTGCATCGCCATGCACGTCGACGCCATACAGCGCGTGACGATCGGGGCTCGCATACTGCAACAGGCGGGCGGACCCCACCGAGTTGTCGAGAATCGACACCTTGCGTTTGGGCAGGAAGTTGCACACGAACTGCCACATGAACAGCGCGATCGCATCGGGGGTGAAAAACTGCCCCAGATGGCGCTGGCGGGCCATATGCAGCTCGCCTTGATGCGCGACCCCTTCATCCTGTGAGCCCAGACTCACGATCCTGCGAAGCGGCGCATACCAGTCCGCCTCCATCAGTTCCATCAAATCAAGTTGCTCCATTGCAGCTCCAGAAAAAAGAAAAGCCCGCAAGAGCGGGCCAAAGGTAGACATGCCGATTCGTGACGACCGGTCAGTAGCGGTGACGGCTCGCCAGATACTCGGTGCCGTACTCGCTGATAAACAGCGAGAGCGCGTCGCCGACCTGATGTGCAAACTTGAACTGCCACTTCTCGTTGAACATCACGATGTCGAGGCCGTCGAGCGACACCTTCTCGCGCGTTGTGAAGTGGTAGTCAACCAGTCTCCCGCGCGTCAGCTGCGCCGACAGGAAGTCGAATCCAGCGTTCGACGCGAATGCTGCAAGACCACGGATCAGGCCAGCGGCAGTCGTGGCCGAGTGATAGGTTGCCTTGCGGTCGCTAGAGCCATAGACCTGCTCGCTCCAGATTCGCGCGTCAAGAATGATCGCGCTGCTGGTGCGTTTCATCTCCGTTTCCGGGCGAAGCCCGAAACCATCGATCACCAGCTTCGCCGCCTGAACGAGTCCGATGCGCTTTCCAGCGTCGCCGCTGAACGTGCGTTCCAGGTGAGCCCAGAAAGCGTCGAAGTCGGGACACTTCCCGGCCTTCAGTGCGCCTCGAATATCGATCGACGCGTTCGCCAGTTCCTGCTCGTCGTTGATTTCCAGCCGACCGCCCGGAGGCGAGAAGCGACGGATCGCTTCCCCGACCAGCACATGAGCCAGACGCGAGCAGAAGTCCGAGAGCTCGCGCTCGGTTGAGTACTCCGACCGGACGCTTGCCGCGCGATACGGATATTCCGAATCCTTCGGAAATGCGGCAACCTCTGCCGCGCAAACTTCCAGATAAGCGGCAGCTGCTTTGGTCTGCGCGTCCTTGAACTGTTGAACGAGTGCTGTGTACATGGTGCTTCCCTTGTGGATGAGACGGGAGAGCACGCCCAGTCGGGGGTGATCCCGTCTGGGTAAGTGGATTGCCCGCAAGTGCGAGCGAGTGTGATGCGCCGAAGCGCGTGGATTACTGCAATTCAGATGCCGTAGTAGTTGCGTACCCGACGACGACGCTCGGCGAATGCGAGTCCGCCAGTCACCGATTCGGGTGCTGCCACCACCAGAAGGCGCAGGGCCGCTGCGCGGTAATGGGTCGAATACCGCTTCTTCGACTTCACGATCCGCAGCAGGCGATCGTGTGTTTCGTACGATAGGCAATGCATCTGCATGCCGATGCGAAGCAACCGATTGAGGTTCATGATGCTCCAGTCGTAAGACGGGAACACGCCCCGCAACGGGTGTGAACCCGTCGGGGTGAATGAAGAGCGCCGTGCTGCGGGCGTTTAGTCGATGCGTCAGTGACGCGGAGGTGAGTCGATCGTATCGCCAATGGCACGGCCATACGACCGGAATGACGGCGAAATCGATGCGGCTTTCGGAGAAGACTCACGTGTCCATCGCGGCAAGATATCCACCGTTTCGCTTAATAAACCTGTGGATATCTGTGCGGGCGTGCCACCTGGCAAGGCGGGCAGACCCGTGATCAATTGGAAGGCACGCACCCCATCACGTCGCGCTGCCGTCAGCCGGCTAACGGCCCTAACCCGGAAAGCTCGACTAAACCGTATAGCTTTCGCCGGAAATTGATCTGCTGGAAAGCTCGCGCAAACGCTTGAGCTTTTGCGCCACCCCGGTTCCTACCCGCGCCCGACAATGAGAAAAGCCCGCGCGCGGGCGCCCCGGAACCACGCCTTATGTCCGAGCCGACCGACAACACGCACCAACCCTCGTCGCTGAGGCGCCGGCGCGTCATCTATCAGACCGGCCCCCAACGCTACGGCGAAGGGCTCATCACGGCACACGACAAAGACTCCGGCACCGTGATCGTGATGGACATGGAGGACGGATCGTTCTGGCGCAGGTCCGAGTCACAGGTCGAAATCATCGTCTGAGGAGCAGCAATGATCGTCCGATTCAACGGGAACACCACAGGTAGTGTCGCCTTCACCACCGCCGTCGCCGCCTGCCTGTTCGCCTTTCTCCTGCCGGTCTTTCATGCGGACGGCGTCCTGAAGCCGGCGTGCCTGGCAGTGGTTGGTGCCCTGATCGTCGAGATGAACCGGCGAAGCATCATTGGCGGACTGGTTGAGCGTGCCAGCCGCAAGACGGGCACGTCAGCCCGCCAGGCCGTCTTCATTAATGGCGTTCGGGTTGGCGAAATCCGCGAAGCCGACGCTATTGCCATCAAACTCGAAGCGCTGCGCGATCCGCGCAACTATGTCGCACAGTTCGCCAACATCATCGCGTTCATGTGCCGCGGCGCGGCAGCGTCTCTCGTCCTCACGCCGCTGCTGCTGTTCTGGCTGGCGCTTTTCTGCGCGTGGACAGCACCGGAAACGTTCCAGACTGCCATCTCGGCAATGGTGCACCTGCAACCGGGCGATCTGGCGAATTTTGCGACCACGCTCATCCTGCTAGCCCAGATCGCCTTTGTGATTGCCGTTGGACTGTCGTTCGCCTTCGGCCTCGACCTTGGGCTCGAGAACGTCTTCCGCCGTGCGGCGCACCGTGAGATCCGCCTCGCCATCGATTGCGCGACCGACGGCGAAATGACGCTGCGCGCGCCGGGCGCCTCGCTCGCACTCGCGTGACGTGAGAACCACATCCCGCACGAATATCAGACCCGAAGGTAGCAATACCTGTTTCCTACCAACCCGCTTTCATGGCCGCCCCTGTGCGGCCATTTTCTATGGTGGACCGAAACCATGTCAGACGTAGCGTTCGATGGCGGCAGATTCCCGCTTGCCGACGTGCAGGAGAACCCGGCCCGGTACGTGAAGCGCCTGGAACGCGCCAAGATTGCGCCCGGACATGCCGTGTGTTTATGTGCGACGCACGACACCCCACTGCAACTCGTTATCCGGCGTTACGGTTCGCTGCTACATCTTGCAGGATGGCCGGACGACGGTCATCGGCACACGCGAGGATGCGCCTTCCACAAGGACCCGAACGCCGCGAAGCCCGCCGGTGGCGGCGACAGCAAGGCAGCGATCATCGCAACGCCCGCCGGCTTGAATGTCAAGCTGGACGCATCGCTCACCCTGCGCGAGACGAACTCAGGTTCCCGCGCATCACCGGCACAAACGTCAAACCGCCCAGGCCGACGCTCCGCTACCCTGCTCGCCTTCCTGCAGACTCTCTGGTGTGAAGCGCGCCTCAATGAATGGACAGATCTGGGCACGACACGCCACTGGGGCCAGTGCAACGCCCAGCTGCTAGCCGAGCTCAGCACCGCAAGGATCAACGGCGCAGACGCCCAGACCGTTTTGCACGTGATGCGTCGCTTCGAGGAAGCAGACCGGGCGGAAATCAACGCGGAGTTCGACTCGTTCATCGCCCGCCTCTCCGCAACCCATCGCGGGCTGGTGATCGGCGAAATCAGCGAGGTCACACCGACGCAGTACGGCCACGCATTGAGCCTTCGGCAGAGCGCTCGCAAGTACTACGCAAGCACCACTCTCATCGACCACGCGGCGCGCGCCTGGCCCCATGCGTGGCGTGCGCTGGGCGGCGATCGCGCCGCGCGGGTCGTCGCGATACTCCTCGTTGAACGAACATCAAAAGGCCACCTGAAGCTACTGGATCTCGCAGCGATGCTGTGTTCGTCCGCCTTCATCCCCTGCGACTCGATCCACGAAGTGGCCATGGCCAATCGTCTTGTCGCCGAGCGACGCGACTTCCTAAAACCGGTTCGAATGTCCCCACAGGACGACATGCTGCCCGATTTCGTGTTGCGCGACGCCGGCGCGCAGACGCACGTCGAGGTCTACGGCATGAACGGCGTCCCAGCCTACGAGAGGCGCAAGGAGGAAAAGCGGGCGCTTCGGCTCGCGCGCGGCATTCCGGCCGTCGAATGGGACGTCGATCGCGAGCCGCTCGCGCAGGTGCAGCTTCCGCCCCTTCGCGACGCGCGCGCGACTTGACTTCGCCTGAGGCCCCGTAACCTGGGAAATAAGTGGCCGCCGCGGCAACCGGCCCCGGCGCGTGAATATCCAACAACACACACAGGAATCCGACCATGCAGTCCACGAAGGCAATCATGAGCGCGGCAGTGGCCGCAGTAATGGCGACCGCGGCCCACGCTTCAGCAGGCAGTGGCGCGTGCCAGCCCGAAGTCGGCTTCTCGCCCGAAGGCAGCGCGGCCGCACTGGTCGACCGCGCGATCGACAGCGCCCAGCGTTCGATCCGGGTTTCGGCGTACTCGTTCACTTCGCCCGATGTCGTGCGTCACCTGCTCCAGGCGAAGCGCCGTGGCGTCGAAGTCGCCGTCGTTGTCGACGGCAAGAACAACCTCAGCGAGGACCGGTCCGGCAAGGCCCATGCGGCCATGAACCTGCTCGTGAACGCGGGCATTCCCGTGCGCACCGTTAGCGTCTACCCGATCCACCACGACAAGGTGGTGATCGTTGATGGCGCGACGGTACAGACCGGTTCCTTCAACTACAGCCAGGCCGCGGCCTCTCGCAACAGCGAAAACGCGCTCGTGCTCTGGGACTGCCCGGGCGTCGCCCGGGGCTATCTCGAGCATTGGCAAAGCCGCTGGGACCAGGGCGTCGAATTCCGTTCCTCCTTTTGAAAGCGCTGGACTTCCAGGCGCTCTGACCCACCGAACAGGAGTACCCGTGCAACAGATATCCCAGGTAGTTCAGGACATCCTCAACCTGACGCGCTATGCGGCGTCGCCGTTCGTGCTCACCGGTCGCCCCGATTCTGTGCGCCAGTGGCTTTCAGTGCTGCAGGAGCGCCTGAACGCGATCCTGCAGCGGGTCGACATTGCGCTCGCGTCATTCGAGGAGACGAGGGACGTTGAAGACAACGACTGGACAGACGAAGAGCGCGTTCTGAGCAGTGAATGGGTGCAGCGCAATTTTCCGAACGAGTCAGACAGTGTCAGGGCGGCGCTGCGCAAGGCGTGGGTCGACGGACAACGACTGCGGGTCCGCTAGCCTGGCCAATCTTCTCGCGTGCCGGGGGTGACTTGACTTTCATCCGGGTTCGGCAAGATGGAAATGCACGCCCGGTTCCCGATCGGGCTATAACCACCGGAGTCCTCGATGCTAGGCAAAAGCTTTTTTCTTGAACGCGCAATCTCGCGCTCGCTCGACTGGCTGGGTCGCTACCCGGCCTTGGGCTGCGCCTGCCACGATCCTGAATCACTTTCTTCGGGCCGCCAGATAGTCGTCGCAGCGACAACGTCCAATGGCGTGCGCTGCGTGTTTTTCAGTGCAGTCGGGTCGGTCCTCGATTTCAGCGCGACATGGGCCGAACTCGAGCGCGCGAAAACCTGGTGGTACTTCGTGCAGCGCTGGTATTTCTGGGTCGTGCCAGACGCGAAGACGCTGGACGCCATCAACCCGGCGGGCGATCACATGGAACATCTGATCGTCCCGACCTGCGCGCCGTCCCATCTCGCCGACGCGGCGTTTCTTCCGTGGCTAGACGCGATCGAAAAGCGCGCCCGCCAGTGCGGCACGCTGGCGGTACAGTCTCACGATGTCGAAACTGTCTGAGCGGGAGTCGGGATGAGCGAGAACAGCAAGATCGAATGGACCGACCACACCTTCAATTCGTGGGAAGGCTGCCAGAAGGTCGGCCCCGGTTGCGATCACTGTTATGCGGAAACGCGCAACGCGCGCTTCGCCGGCGGCACGCCGATCAACTGGGGCCCGGGCGCGCCACGTCGCCGCACCTCCGCCGCGAACTGGCGCAAGCCGCTGCAGTGGAATGCGCAGCATGATGAGTTCTTCGCGAAGCACGGTCGCCGCCAGCGCGTATTCTGCGCATCGCTCGCCGACGTGTTCGACAACGAGGTCGATCCGCTATGGCGCCGCGATCTGTTCGAACTGATCGAGCGCACGCCAGATCTCGACTGGCTGTTGCTCACGAAGCGCATCGGCAATGTGTCCGACATGGTCGCTCACGCGCGATCGCACGGTTGGCTAGCGAGCCGCGACAACGTCTGGCTCGGCGCGACAGTCGTCAATCAGGCCGAGGCCGATCGCGACATCCCGAAGCTGCTTGCGGTGCCAGCGCGGGTGCGCTTCCTCTCCATGGAGCCGCTGCTGGGCCCGGTGAGCTTCGAAGGCATGTTCGCGGGCAGTGACTGGCGCGACCACATCAACGCCCTCGAGGCGCTCGACTGGATGATTGTCGGCGGCGAAAGCGGACACGGCGCCCGGCCAATGCATCCCGACTGGGCACGATCGCTGCGCGACCAATGCGCTGCCGCGGAGGTGCCGTTCTTCTTCAAGCAATGGGGCGAATGGGCGCCCGGCTCAAACCCCTCCAGACAGCCGATGGACCGCGTCGGCAAGAAAGCCGCCGGTCGCGAACTGGACGGCCGCGTTCATGACGATTTTCCCAAAACTATTCTTCATACATAAATCGGCGCTTTTCCGGTTGTAAATCGGCTTTTCGCGCGTCCAATGTCCAACGATAATGCCTGCCAATATCTCCCAATAAATGCACGGCGAAGATCCGGACAATGTACGAACAGCTCTATCCCTGCGACCACTGCGGCGGCCGCGGCACCCTTGGATTTTCCCAACGGGTCGTCGCGGAAACCGGTTCGTCTCCTTTTGACTACGGCAAATATGGCCGTCACGCCGGCCCGCCTGTCATCGGCGACGTCATGGCCCGCCCCGCATTTGCTCCCCAAACCGAAAAACTGGTCTGCATCTACTGCTCGGACTGCGGCATGTCAACGCCGTGGCTGCCCGTCGGCACGGACGAGAAGGCCGCAATGACCCGGTGTGCTCATATCTGGAACCGCCGGCTGAGTCGCCCGAAAATCACCGAGGGCGACCTGCGTGACCTGGTCGAGAAAGAGCTCGGAGCCTGTGATTCACAGATGGTCATCGACATGCTCGCGCGCAATGATGAAGACTGGGAAACGCGCGGCCCGCTATTCGCCATGCTCGCCCAGAGGCTCGTCGATGCCACCGTGTCAACGATCGACAGCTGGCCGATCGATCCCGTCCTGAAAGACGCCGCACGCTATCGCAAGCTCGTGCAACTGGCGAAGTGGGTCGACATCGACGGCGAACGCTACGTACAGTTTCCCAAGATCCCGTCGCCCAGCGAGCATGACCAGTGTCTCTTTGAGGATCGCATCGCCTTGGCTGTCGACGCAATGCCCGACCGTGATCGTTGGTAACTAAGAGCGAGGGTCATCAGACTGTCGTGACTGGCCATCCGCCGCGTCGGTGGTTGCCCTCTGTACGCGCTCCTCGTCGATGTCACCAGGTCAGCCTCCCCATCTCCGATCACCTGGACTTATTGTCGTGACCTTTCCGCTAGCGGAGTCATACCAGACCTGTCCGCAGAACACGTCACCTGCGTCGTATCCGTAAAGTGACTGATTTGGATCTCCCCTGTCGTACAGGGTCATGCCCGAATCTGCGGCGTCGAGCTGGAACTTCTGGTCCGGTCTTAACTTGAGATAGGAGATCAACTGCTCGGAGTTATTGAAGTACCGATAATGCCCGTCCTCGAACATCAGCTTCGCCAGCCGTACCTCTTGAATTCCAATTGAGTCGTCAAGGATCATGATCGCACTCCTGTCGGCGGGGGAACGGCCCCAAAGCAGTATAGGAGTCAGGAGTGCCGGCATTTCCATGCTGGCGCACGCCAACTGTCAAACGGCGGAAATGGTAAAAAAAAAGCCGGCTACGAGAGCCGGCTTGAACGGTCTGACGGCCGCCGCCAGAACCTGAGAGAGATTCCATTCTGCGGCACGCCGACTGAACGGAATCAGGAATATGGCGTGTCAATTTACGGTTCATTCCCCGCTGCCGCCCCGAGTATCCGATAGAGAGCCTGACGCGAGATACAAAGGGCCGTCGCGGCATGGCTCTTGTTGCCTTCGGCAATCCTGAGCGCCTCGCGAACCTCCTCGACCGTCGGCAACTTCCTTTGTAGCCGGTCCTGTTTCGCAAACGTCGACAGGTAAGCATTCGCCTTGGTCACGCGGCTGTGGCCTGCCGCCTGAACGACGCGGCGCATCGCCTCCTGATGCACCAGCGGATCTGGACGCTCACCGGCCCGCTTGATCGGCGCCAGTGTTCCTGCTGCCCGCTCATAGAGCGATTGCAGGTATCCGTGGCGCAGGCCGTGACTGGTGATACCCAGACCCGACTTCGTCACGCCGTGCTTGTCCAGCACGTAGTAATACCAGTCACGCCATTGCTTCAGCGTGCGGTCAGCCGGCACGGTTGAGCCCGTCACTCCGTTGCTGAGACTCGCCGCTTCTTCAAGAATCGCAATCTTCGCCTCAATCGGCACCTCGCGCGGTAGACCGCCCTTGGTGCCGCGTACTACGGCGAGCATCAGTGGATTGCGCACGGCCTCAAGCGGTCGCAACATGAAACTCTCCTGGACGCGCACACCGAACGCCGCCTGCAGTTTCAGTTGCACCGCCGTATAGGGACACGTCAGCGCGATCTCTTCGATCTTGGCTGCAGCGTCAATGCCGTGCGCCTCCCAGGACTTGTCTTCTGTCGCGACATAGCTACGCACAAGACCATGCTCACGGCGGTCAACATAGTCGGCCAGCGTTCGCACCAGTTTCGGCTTGCCCATCCATTGAGCGATCGCCCGCAGGTACGTCAGCTTGTTCTCGATCGTCCCCCCGCTCTGGCCATCCGCGACCCAGTGTTTGACAAGACATTCGACGTGCTTGTGCTTGAGAGACCATGGCGTCTGTAACGCATAGCCGTGTTTCCGCAACTCCCTGAACGACTTGCACAGTGCCGTCGCCCGACGTTCCTGCGTCTTGATCGACAGCGCCTTGTGACTGATCCGGGTGGTGCTGTGGATCTGTGCGACGTGCGTATCGAATAGAGCGAGCAGCGCATCCCGGAACTCGGGAGCGAATCTGTATTTGTTCACCACTGCGCGCACGTTGAGAATGGCGGCCATCGTTGACGCTCCGCGCGGCGAGCTCGCCGCAGTATCGTTGCCCGGCGCCCGCTGGTTCGCAGCATCCCTACCTGATGCCGTGACCCGAACCAGCGGGCTTGTCTTTTCTTCGCCGCCTGTGCGGCTTCGCCGTTTCCCCGGCGCGAGGGTCCTGCCTTCCGTTCCTTTAGCGATTCCATCCGATCAGCCAGATGCATGGGAAGAGCATGCGGTCCGACTGTCCAACCTGCTGCCTGCCGGTGTGCATCGCGCTTCGCGCAACACACCACCGACGTATTCGCGAGGCATCCCTGCCGTCGCGCTGCGCGGGTAAATCCCGCCTCGATGCAGCTTCGTGGCTACCCTGCCAGCGTGACGCTTTGCGCGTCGGGTTCGTTCGCCGCTTCGCGGTGACGCCCCCCTCGCTATGGGCCGGGCAAAACCTGATACGCGTTTGTGTACGGCCGCGCGCGCCGTGTCCTCTTCCGTCAGGGAACCGCGGTGTTCCGGTCTTTTCCGGTCCGCAGGAGTTCCCCCGCCCCCAAGCACGTTCATCTCCGCCGCGGTGTATCGGGCTTCGTGAACGCACCCAGCCATCGCTGAAAGGGCGTGTGCAAACGCAGATGAGCATGCGAAAAGTGTCCGGTGTCCGGTCTCTCCACATGTCCTCATTGCGTCACATCGCGGCAAACCGCCGCCAATCGTATGGATATCGCACTGTCCAGGGGTCCTCATGGTGGACCATCGTGGACTTGATTTACTTCATAAAAAGGCCGCTTCATTGTGCGGCCCGGTCATTTGCCTGTTTCTGGCCCGTTGCGGGCCTGGGGATATGGACGTGCGAGTGCCTTGCACTCTGGTTCGATGCGTCATCGACGCGGTAGGTGACCCAAGGATAGAGGCGAATTGACCAGGTGCACCGCCTGAAAGCTGCGCAGAACCCGCTGGCTTTTGTTGACTTGACTTTGATGGGCGCTCGATAGACTCGAACGAGGCTGAAGTGACACATGAGTGCCACTTTGCTCGAGGTCATCGCGATCGGGCCGTTCGAAGTGGCACTCAAGTGACACT